>DATCCR010000264.1:0-23562 GCA_036511155.1 Acidimicrobiales bacterium | reverse complement strand
CAGGTCTGGCGC
Organism: Acidimicrobiales bacterium; assembly: GCA_036511155.1. Taxonomy (GTDB): domain Bacteria; phylum Actinomycetota; class Acidimicrobiia; order Acidimicrobiales; family RAAP-2; genus Bog-756. The sequence continues at coordinate 23,550 of DATCCR010000264.1, read as the reverse complement.
TCAGGGCGCCCCGCACCACTGTCCGCTACCGGTGGCATCCGTCGGCCGGTTCAAGGATTCGCAGGGTCGGTGGCACCAGGTCGAAGCATGTTCGATGCACGATGGCGACCTGATCGAAGTATTCCCAGTGAATCAGCGCTAGACCGGTAGTACCGCCGGGTCAGCAGCGCAGCGGAGGGGATTCGCCCACCTGGCCCGGCGCGGCCCGTGGAACGGCTCGGGACCACCCCGCACGTTCCCTCCTGTGCCCCGCAGTCGTCAGCGGTGGGGGTTGGTGCGGTGCGGGGCCCGATGCATCCGGTACCGGGACTCTTAGCTCGATGAACTTGGCGCTGACCCGCTCACCGCTTCCGCTTACGACGCGTATCTGTCTTCTTCGGATGCCCGGTTCCGGCCTGAGTGATCCAAAGGGTCCGGGCCGCATCATCGATGGCGTAGAAGATTCGGCCGGCTCCGGTCACTTCAACCTGCCACTGCTCGCAGGTGACTCCGCCAATTGGCACTGTAGACAGGGGGACTTTCAGCTGATGCTGGCGTGAATCCGTTCTTCTTGGGTTCGATGTCATCGCCACCCAAGCGTCGTCAGCACTTGGCTTCGCCTGTCTCTCAAGGTTGGCCCAACCGATTCCCGCTTGCCGGTCTGCAGCACGAACGGTCCAGGGGGTTGGTCGAGGGATCTCCTCGCCCCTTTTGGCCACCTCTAAGAAGCTGGACGACTAATGAGTAGCCCATCGCCGCTGAATCCAGATGACAAGCGCTTTGCAAGGTCCGGGTCGGCGAAGATCTCGGCCGTGTGTTTCCACTCGGTGAGAACCTGGCGAAATGCCCTATTCCCGGCGTGATCTGAGAGCACCGCCATAAGTTCCGACACGCATGTGGCGCGCTCACCAGTGGGCAAGTAGTCGAGCCACGGCAAGGTGGCCTCAAGCTGATCGGCGGTGATCACGAAACTCGCCTTCCTACGAGGTTCCACTGTTGCCCCCCGATGTGTCTGGAATGCCAGGTCAATGATCTTCGCCGGCGTCGCCAGGTCCTGGTATACCCGGGAATGCTTGCGCTCTCCCGGGATGGGATAAAGGCGGGGCGACGTCTGGCGAGGCAGTTGCTGCACCATTGCCATATCGTCAGTCCTCCTGCTCAGCTGAAGCGATCGCGTCGAGTGTCAACTCCACGTCGGTGAGCACCTTTCGGATATCCCCGAGCGTCTTGCGACTGATGGAGATCTTGACAACCGGATTGATCGGGATGGTCGCCTGCGACGCGGCGTCGTCGATCTGTCCAGCGCCCAATCCAGCGATGACGGGATGGGCAACGTCCCCGAGGATCAGTACGACTTCAGTCGGCCCCGTGGGCGTCGCGAGCACTTGCGTGATCGAGTAGGTCGGGAGGGCGCGTGCCGCCGACCAGTCACCGGGAAGTTGGACCGGGTTCAAATCGCCGAACTTGGAGGCGACATTCGCTGGAATGAGATCTTCGGGCACCTGCGTACACTACCGGTCGGAGCACCAGCCTTGCTATCGCAGGTTAGGCAGGTGTTCGAACTACGCATCGCCGACCCGGACCATCAGCTGATCTGCCGGGTCCGGGGCATCGGGTGGCGGGAGCTCCTGTTCGACGGGTCCGGCGAAGGAACTGTAGCCACCTGTTGACGTGACGATGCCCCTCTACACAGAGAGACCTGGGGGGCAGGCCAAAAGTGCTGGGGGGCATCGTATCCAGGGTGATCGGTCCCTTGCCCCTCAATCGACACGTTCGGGCGACGGCTGAACGGGACTAATGACCTTTGATCGTTCGGGAGGGGCGTTGAGGGGTTAGCGATGTCAACTATCGCTGAAAACGACTCACCCCTTGGCGGAATGGCCAGCTGATATTCCGGATCGAGTCAGCCCGTGTGGCCCATATTTCGACCACCGGGTTCCGGCATCGTCATCGAACTCAATCTCCAGGCGCCAACCGTCGGGCGCGCCTACGACCTCCATGTACCTCTCGAACTCGCCCGGAACTACAACCGCAATTGGCTCGAAAAGCGCCGTGACCTCGGAGTCACCAACTTTTACAACCCGTGCTTCGAAATTGCGGACCGGGAGTTTGCCGGCGTTGACCACAGTGAGATGAAGCGCCCTGCCCTCCGTCCCGGGTTCGGGGTCTCCGAACTTGCCTCGGATTGATGTCGCCTCGATGAATGCACCAACTTGCCGAGCATGTTCGCTCGACTGCTCTTCGATCCGTTGTGTATCGAGCCTGGCGATGTCCGCCTTCCGGTTTCGACTCTCAACGAATAGGCCGACAACCACTGCCGCGAACGCGAGGGTGCTCACGGCCACTGCTGCCCACGTTGCCCAGTCCCCGGTAGGTAAGCCGTGCCACCTGTCTGAAATCGCAATCAATCGGTCCGCCCCATCATGTTGGGTATCTGGTCAGCCTCACGTCGAGGGACTCCGGATCCCTGTCCAGCACGTCAGCAACAAACTGTCTGGCGACCTCCGCACTGTCGACATCTACATCAAGCGTGTTGGCCATGTCGTCGATGCTGAGCGTCCACTTGTCGCCATTCCGTCTCGACGTCACTGTCACCACCGTCATCGGGACACGGCCCGTGTCCCTGGCCCATTTTGCAATCTCGGCCCAATCCCAAACGAGAGCGGTCTTGAGCTGTGCCACGGGCTGAGGGAACTCCGGATGGCGTCGGCGCCAGTCGTGCACGACTGTTGATTTGCCCACGCCAAGCCGCTCGGCGATCTCCGCCGCTCCGACAAGCTGGTCCACTGGAACCTCCCGAGACATGGCCGCAACGTAGACGCCCAGCCCTTGATGGATGGTGAATGCGGTAGGACTACCGCAGGTCTACTATACGCCGTGCGGTAGTCCTACCGCACCAATTGGAGGAGGACGACATGCCAAAGGAATACGAAGCGGAGTGGGCGGCGTACCACGCGGTTTTCGAACGGGCGAGGGCCATCGACCCACAGTTGGCCCACGACTTCGACGCGGCAGCCATGGCCATCAAGCGCGCCCAGCTCGACGCGGCGCTCCTGAACGGCCTCAGAGGACAGGAGTTGGAGGGGGAGCTGACCCTCGGTCGGGACGGCCCCACCGTGTGGGTCAGGATGCGGACGGTCGAGGAGGTGCCGGTATGAGCGACCTCAATCCGTCCTGGGAGGACTGCCCGTGCGGTTGGGGCCGAGCGGCCTGGGAAGCGGGCCTGGCCCGTCAGGAACGGATGAAGGAACTCGACCCGTCTTACGACCCGTACAAGCACGCCATCGGCTACGAGCCCATCGCGTGGGGAGAGATTGCCCATGACAACTTGCTGGGACTCGAAGGTCCGCATCCGTGGCGGGCGTTCACGAGCCTGACCGCTTGGCTCGCGGACTGCTCGGTACCGAACGACCGCGACCTGATGGTGATCTTCGCCCAGCACAACTGGCGCGACCCCGTTGGGATCACGGACCTCGCCTTTTGGCTCGAGTGTGAGCTGGACCGGTCGAGGAGGGCGTGTCGGCGCGAATCGATGGGAGCGCTGTCGGTCCCGGCCTGACCCGCCTACAGCGTCACCCCGCGAGGACCCCCGGTTTCGGCTGGGGGTTCATCGCGTCCCGACAATTCGAGGTCGCCGAGATCGTTGACGTGCCCCACGCCGTCATACATGCAAATCCGCACTAGATCATCCGCTCCTCAGCCGGCGACGAGCCGTCGGGCTCGTCGGCAGGTCTTCCACTCGCACAGTGCGGCGGGGGAAGTTGGGAGCGGGCGGCGTGTCGGAGAACAGCCCGGGGCGGGCCAGGACGAGCGGGTCGTCGGCGGCCCACACGTCCCCCTCGCGGAGGTTGATATCGACTCCCTGCGTGTCGCAGGTGCCACAGTTGGCGGTTGAATAGACATACATCGTTTGAGTCCTTTCGTTGGGGGTGTCACGGACCGAGCCGAGGAGGTGAAGCTCGACCCGGTCCGCGACGTGACACGGCAGCGGCTCCCGACCGCTCGCCGCGCCAGAACTTGGCTACGAGTTGGCGAGCAGTGCCATCGCGGTCGGAACGGTCACGTCGGCCCCGACTCTGGCGTAGGCCAGATACCCGCGTTCGCCGATGGGACGACCGGAGCCGTCACGCATCTGCGGCACCAGCTCCACGGTCACGCCGAGTCGGGTGGCGAGGGTGTAGCCGCTCAGGTCGCCGAGGACGAGGAACGACTCGGCTCCCGTCGTGCCGGTGAAATCCGGACAGTACGAACTGGTCACGACGGGCCGGCCCATGAGTGTCGTTCCCTGCCGGTCGACGACAAGGTCGACCTGACTGGCGGCCCCAGCGATGTTGCGGACCTGGGAGAGGACGTTCTCGTGGCAAACCCACGTCGCGGATGCCCGGAACCGCTGCGGGAGGGCAGACCAGGCGGCGCGCACGTCGATCGCACCGATATGGCCCGCGGTGGTGACGGTGACGTGGCTCGGATTGGTCGTGGTGTTCGCCATGCGGGTGAACAGGCCCGTCGGTTCACCTGTGCCGGAACCGACGGCCGACTTCTGGGCGAGCAGGTCGACATATCCACGGTCGAGCGTCTTGGTCAGCTCGGCCGTCCAGTTCGGATAGTCCTCTGACAACTCGATCGACGCCGGCACGAAGGTGCGCGCCGTGTTGATGGGAAGGACGGGCTGGACCAGGGTCGGCGACTCGTCCGCCACGGTGGCGCCCTCGGCCTGGAACGTCCACGGCGAGCCGGTACTCGCTACGCCCTTCCAGACGTCCGTCATGACCGGCACTCGGGTGCACAACTGCACGATCGGGGCCAACTCCCCGGCACTTGGCACGATGCTCGGGTCGATGGTGGCCGGGATCGCGAGCCCGAACGAGCCGACCTCGGCGCCGGCACGGAACTCGCTGACGAACGTCTCGCGGAACCGGTTGATCGTATAGGTCTCCGTGGCGGTGTAGGCCGGCCTTTCGTCACGCAATGACTTCCAGAACGCCGACCTGTAGGCCGGGGTCTCGGTCATCGCCACCCACCGTGCGACCGTCGCCGCGTCACGGTTGTCGGTGCTCTCCCGAACCAGCACCTCAACGTGGTCGAGCTGGCCGGGGGTCAGTCGATTCGACTCGCGCTCAAGCACCTTGAGCGCCCCATCACGCAGTTCGGTGCGGGTGGCAGAGGTCGGGTCGATGACACGCTCAACGGGTGCCCGGGTGAAGCCGGCATCCCGGGCGGGCGCGGTGACCTTCGGGGCCGGCGCCGTCCGAGCCGAGCGCTTGGCCGCGCGGGCCTCGGCGGCCCGATTGGCTTCGTGCATCGACTTAGACTGACGGCACAGAGCGTAGAATCGGGCGTTCTCTGCCGGGGTGCGATTGATCCTTGCCAGTCGATGGATCTCGCCCGTGATCGTCGGGAGGTCGGTGGCCGTGGACCGCTTGGGCTGGGCTTCGGCCCGGCCGAACGCTTCGGACAGGTCGCAGAGCTTGTTGAAGTCGCTCCGCTCGGTGTCGGTCAGGCCGGGCCCGTTGGCTTTGTCCGACAGCATGCGGATCTGACGCTTAACTTCGGCCTTCGTGAGTGTTGCCATTTTGGTTCTACTTCCTTCTGTGTGATCGACGGCCGCAATCTGCGGACCGCTTGTTGGTGGGCGAAAGGGTTGGGCGCCGATGGCTGCGACCGCGGCTACCAGGCCCGGCTGGCGGTGGACGTCTCCCGAGTCGGCGATACCGACTGGTCGTCGGGATCCGATCCGATGCGGGCGAGCGTCATCGGCGCTGCCGACTGTGGTGGCCGACGGGCGAAGTCCGGCAGCTTGGGCTGGCCCTCGGCCAGCATCGCCAGGCCGACGGCTCGCCAGTGGCGCTGCCGGCACGCTGGGCCGCAATATCGTCGCGGACGGCGGACCTGGACCGGTTCGGGGAGTGGGCCACCACATTCGAGGCAAACGGGCAGGTCAGGGGTCATTTATCATCCGTTCCGGTCCGGCGTGTTCGGCGCTGTATATAAAAAGACGAATGTGCGGGTCGGGGGCACTTGTCCTAGCCCGTCGCGACCCCCACCCCCGGGGGCTGGGCCGGCGATCACCAGGGCCGGTGGTCTCATACGTGGCCTCGATCGGTCGGCCAGCCAACGGACCACGCACGTCCGCACGGACGACACCGATAGCGGGCGCTCAGCCAGTCGGCGTCGAGGTACTCGACCGACTTCGGCCACCGTGTCTTGCGGCACCCGTCGCAGGTGTCGCCCAGGTCGATGAATGCGGCGAGGGCCTGGTTCGTCATCAGAAGCCGACCGCTTCAAGGGGAGCGCTCCCACTGAGATCCGGACGCCGGTCGCGAACGATTGCCATCGCGGCCGCCAGTTCGTCCGGTGAGTCAAGGGAGGACTCCAGGTAGCGGGCGGCGTCCTCGAGAGTCTCAGCTATGAGGGCTGCGCTCTGCCCGAACTCCTCCACCCGCGTCCGAGCGGGTCGGGCCGACGATGTCTGAGACTTGCCCAGAGCCGACCAGTGGGTGGCGAGAGCCGTGTCGGTCAGGTCTGCAGTCGGGTACTTCTGCCGGTAGGCCCGCGCCCTAGCGGCTACCTCGTTCGCGGTACCGCCTGCCTCCGCGATCTCCTTCGTGGCCTTGCCGAGCTTTCCAGCGGCTGAGGTTGTCAGGCAGGTGAGGTCGATGCCGCAGGCGTCAGCTATCGCAGTCTTGAGCGACGCCCTCTCACCGGCGTCGGCGGAGGCCGGCGCAAGAGAGTGACGGTTCACTGACGGTTCTGATGACGGTTCTGGTGGCACGGGTGCCACCCCATCCCCTGGCACGGGTGCCACCCCATCCCTGGCGTCTGTGCCACTCCCTGGCAGATTGCCACCCCCCTCCTCGTCCGGGATGTGAACGACGATTCGATACCGGTTGGACTTGGTCCCGCCAGCCGTACTCGCCTTGCCGCCGCCGCGGATGACGACCACCTCGCCCAGCTCCTCCAGGCTGCGAATACGACGCTGGGTGGTCCGCGTGTCGATGCGGCATTTCTGAGCCACGTATCTAATCGACGGCCAGCACTCGCCTTCATCGTTGGCGTTGTCGGCCAGGGCGAGGAGAACCAGTAGGTCGGTACCGGCGGCCTGGGAGAACTCCCAAACTCTCGTCATGACCTTGATACTCACGACGCCGTCCGTCGAGTGTCGAACAGGTGGATTCGGCCGCCGCAGCCGCGATGCACGTAGTCAGGGCCGGCTGAGCGCTGGGCCTCCAGCCGCCGGAACTCCCCGCGGAGTCGGTCAGCCGTCGAGCGGATCCCAGAGACCAGGGCATCATTCTCCGCCTCTGCCCACGCCGACCGGGCTGCGGCCAGGCGCTCCCGGTGGGGATCGGTAACGACGCCGGCAGCCGTTGCGAAGGTCAGTCGAGTGGTTCGACCTGAACCGGTCATCTCGGCCATGTCGATCATCCGGCACCGGTCGCATTGCGTGAGCACGTCCCGGTCCGTGGCCTTCTTGCCCCTGTTCGGGGGGACCAGTCTCTGAGAACTTCTGATGGGACCGGCCAGGGCCGGCGGAGCGGTCACGTCGCGGGCCGTCGGTGCTGGTCGATGTAGTCCTGTACGGCAGCCGGTTCTATGCGAACGAGTGCGCCGATCTTCACCGATGCCAGTTGCCGGGTCTCGACCAGCTTGCGGACCATGCGGGGCGAGCACCCCAGGAGGTCGGCTCCGCTCTCGTAGTCAAGAAGCTTGGCGGTCGGAGGAGCGCTCACCGGATCACCCCGGCACGCCCGGGCTCGAACAGGTCGCCAACTGAGGCGCCCGCGGAGCGTGCCATCCGAACCCGGTCGAGGGGCCGAAGGTCACGTTGACCGCGCTCTACTCTGGACAGGAAGGCAACGGAATAGCCGGTCAATCCGGCAACGTCCTCAAGTGTCAGGCCGTGGGCTTCCCGCCATGTACGAAGGCGGGTCGTTTGCTGCATGTTGGGATTCACAACAACTACATTGCCAGGCAGATTGCCCGGAACTTGGCCCGTAGGCTCAGTCTCAAGCTGACCCGCCGTTTATCTTCGCCTGGCCCGTAGTGTTGTGAATCACAACCGCATGTGGCAAGATAGATGGCAATGACCGAATACCCCGGGCTCCTGAGTGTGATCGCCGGCAACGTGCGGCGGCTCAGAACCGCATCCCCTTCCGGACCCCTGTCTCAAGAAGGGCTGGCGTCGGCCATGCGTCTACGAGGCGTCTTGTGGACTCGGGCGACCGTCGCCGCCGTCGAAACCACACGCCGGTCCGTCTCTCTCATCGAGAGCATCGCACTAGCCGACTGCCTGGGAGTTGGCGTCACCGGGCTTGTGGAACCTGAAACGTCGCACGTCGCGGTCGACGCCGGCATCTGGTCGGCCGCCTATCTGTTGGGTGCGGTCCTGGGCGATACCGAGAAAGTCGGAGACGCCTTCCAGTCGGAGGAGCTTCGCCACCTTGGCCGGACCCTTACCCGTGCAGTTCGCGGCGCTCGATCCCTTGCGCAGATCATCACCGCCCGATGGGGGGATGAAGTGACACTCAATCCCGCGGTGTTCGTCGAATCGGAGCGGCAGATCGGCGACACCGAGACCGCTGTGGCTGACCGCCTGGAGTCGAGGACTCGCCTCGGCGTCACCCCACTCGAAATCGTGGTGGCGGCCGATGCACTTTGGGGCCGTTGCTTCGCGGACGAGCGCGACCGTCGGGCCACGGGGCGCCCGGATGCCACGCCCCGGACTGTTCAAGCGCTTCGCGGCCGGGCAACCCGTGCAATGGAGCAGGAGTTGCGGGAAGCAATCGAGGTCCGGGCCGACCGGGCGTCTGCCCTGCCCGCCACCCAAGATCGAATGAAGCAAGCGACCAGGAGGTCGACACATGGCTGAGACGAAGCAACGCAGGGGAAGGCGCAAGAGTCGGCGGACGTTCGGAGCCACCCGACAGTTGCCCTCCGGTCGGTGGCAGGCGAGTTACCTCGGGTCCGACGGCAAGAGGCGGAAAGCGAATTGCACCTTCGCCACCGCCGCCGATGCCGACGCGTGGCTCAACCTCCGTTCGGCCGAGATGACGAAGGGCGAATGGCGGGCACCCGAGCCCGGGCTCGAAACCTTCGGCCAGTACGGCGCGCGGTGGCTCGCCCATCGGGTCGACCTCCGACCCTCGACCCGAGAGCTGTACGAGATCCTTTGGCGGGTCTGGCTCGAGCCGTCCTTCGGCACCGTGCAGCTCGCGAAGATGACGCCGGGGGCCTGGCGGACGTGGTTCGTAGAGCAGACCGCGAAGCATCCGGGTTCGACTCAGCCCGGCAAGGCGTACCGACTGGCTCGCGCCATGCTCAACACGGCGGTCGAGGACGAATTGCTGCCGTCGAACCCGTGCCGGGTCAAGGGTGCAGGAAAGGACACCGCCGGGGAGCGGCCTACGGCCTCACCCGAACAAGTGGCCCGCATCGCCGAGGCCATCAACTCGAAGTACGCCCTCATGGTCGAACTCGCCGCCTATAGGGGCCTCCGGTTCGGCGAACTGGCGGGCCTGCGTCGTCGGCGGGTCGACCTACTTCACGGGACCATTTCCGTCGAGGAGAATGCCGTCGAGCTTGCGGGTGGACGGGTCGAGTTCGGACCGCCGAAGACGGCTGCCGGTAAACGGACCATCGCACTCGACCCCGACCTCGCCAAGCTGGTCGAGACGCACCTTGCGGGGCACGTCGGGAGCGACCCTGACGCCCTACTGTTCACCAGCCCGGAGGGCCACCCGTTGAGGCGGACGAAGTTCCGGCATCGGTGGTTGGAGGCGTGCAGAGTGGCGAAGGTGTCCGGCCTCCACTTCCACGACCTCCGAGGGTCCTGCCTGACTCTGGCAGCGCAGACGGGAGCGACGACGGCTGAACTGATGCACCTGGCCGGGCACACGACCCCTACGGTCGCCATGCGCTACCAGCACGCCACGGTCGAGCGGGATCGGGCCATTGCCGACCGTCTGGCTCAGATGCGTCGAGCGGCCGCTGAGGACGCCGTCGAGCCTGCCTCAGCCGAAGTCTCGGCCATCGGGTAGGCGGTTGAGAACTCGCTATTGCACGCGAGTTGCACGGCGGGCATTTCTGGCCCAGTTCGGATGCTCGGCTTGTGGCCGGCAAATGGGCGTTCGCCCTGGTCAGACCCAACGTGTCGGAGGGGGGACTTGAACCCCCACGTCCTTTCGGACACTAGCCCCTCAAGCTAGCGCGTCTGCCTATTCCGCCACTCCGACGAGTGACTCCGATGGTGCCATCGGGGCGAAGGGCATGGTAGCGCGCCCACGGGGGTGCGCCGTGCCGCCGAACCGGACCCGGGCTGCCTCAGGAGTGGCCAGGGGCGGGCGCCGGTTTGAGCCGGGTCCACAGCGCCACATTCCACAGGATCCCGTCGACGGACGGGTTGTAGGTGGCGTTGGCCACCTGGACCCCGTTGGCCGCCAGTCCGGGCTCGCCGAACAGGGGCAGCGCCACCATCTGGTCCCACAGCTGGTCGTCCACCTGGGTGTAGATCGCCCCGCCGGTCACCGGGTTGAGCTCCTGGGACGCCTGGACGAACAGGCGGTCGACCTGGGGGTCGTCGAACCGGCTCCAGTTCTGCAGGTCGTTCGTCCCCCACCGCCCGGTGCCGTCCGAGTACCACCCCTGGGTGATCGACTGGTGGGGCCCGGAGACGCGTGTCACCAGGGCCATGTCGTAGGCGTTGGTCGCGGCCGCCGCGGCCAGTCCGGCGGGCCCTGTCACCGGGACCAGCACCACACCGATGCCGGTGGCCCGCAGTTGGGCGGCGATACCGGCGGCCGCCTCGTCGATCCATGGATCGCCCTCCTCGACGGCCATCCGCATGCTGAACGGCTTTCCGGTGGCGTCCACGTACGGCGTCCCCGGCGTCTTGTCGTAGCCGAGGGACTTGAGGAGGGAGTCGGTCGCCGCCGGGTCGGCCTGGGCGTACTCCCCCGCCGCCGTCGATGCCGAGTACGACGTCTGCCAGGCCACCGCCAGGTGGTCCTGATTGACCGCCAGCGTCGGAGCGACGGTGCCGAACAGACGGTTCAGGAGGCCGGTGCGGTCGATGGCGTGGGCCACGGCCTGGCGGGTGGTCACGTGGGACCCGATGGACGACTTCACGTTGAACTCGAGCGACAGGAAGTCCAGCGAGGGGTGGATCGAGCTCTGGGCGCTCGGCAGGGCGCTCACCGACGAGAGTGAGTCGAGGGTGAACCGTCCGGGTTGGGACACCGCAGTGGTCGTCGAGGCGAGAGGGCCGATCCAGCTGGCGTCGTCCTGCCCGTCCGACACGGTGACCGAGCCGAGCACCGACTTGGTGCCCCACCACGACGGGTTGCGGACCAGGTGGGCCGTTCCGTCGGCCGCCGAGGTGAGCAGCAGCGGCCCGGCCGACAGGTCGACGGCCGGATCGAAGACCGCGAAGCCGGCGTTCCAGCCCACGTTCTTGGCGATGTGGGCCGGAACCATGTGGTCGAACATGATCCGCCAGTCGGCGTAGGGCTTGGCGAAGACGACGGTCACCGTCCGGCCGCCGTGACTGCCCGTGACCGAGGCCACGTCCCGGTACCCGAGGGTGGAGGCCACACGGTCGGGCTGACCGTCGACGTCGACGCCGTCGCCCCGCTGCGACAGCCAGGCGTAGATGAAGTCCTCGGCGGTGACCGGGACCCCGTCGGACCAGGTGGCCTCGGGGTTGATCACGTACTGGATGGTCAGCGGCGTGGTGGCCGTGGCCTCGACGCTCTGGAGCAGGTCGGTGTTGACCTGGGGCACGAGCTTGGGGGTGATCACGTAGGCGCTCGGAAGGACGGCATCGAGCAGGCTCGGGGTGGTGGACCTCGCCCCCGCCGGGGTGTTCGGGTTGAAGCCCGACCACGGGCCGGGCACGTGCACGACCGACGAGCCTCCGGTGGCCTCCACCTGGGGCGGGATCACCGGTTGGTCGACCTGGCTGATCTGCCGGCTGCCGAGGTGGTCCACGACTGCCACGCCGGCGATGATGACGATGATCACCAGGGGCAGGGTCCACCGGGCGCGGCGCTCCCGCCAGAGGGACGACATCCGGGACCGGCGCTCGTCGGGCCCGGCGCCGGGCGTGCTCACTGCAGGCGCAGGAGGAGGATGATGTTGGTGAAGGCGAAGACCACGGCCACGGTGACGGTGATCCGGTCCAAGTTCTTCTCCACCACGGTCGAGCCGGATGCGGCCGAACCCACCGACCCGCCGAACATGTCGGACAGGCCCCCGCCCTTGCCGGAGTGCATCAGGATCAGGAAGATGAGCGCGAGCGAGCAGACGATCTGAAGCACGACGATGACTGCGGTCAGCACGGGGACGCTCTCCTCTGGGTCGGGGCCATCGGAGACGCTACCAAACTCAGCGGCCGGCCCGGGATGCGGCCCGCACGATCTCGACGAACTCCGCCGCGTCCAGGCTGGCCCCGCCCACCAGCAGGCCGTCCACGTCGGCGCACGCCATGAGCTCCTCGGTGTTGCCCGACTTGACCGACCCCCCGTACTGGATCCGGACCTGGGTGGCCTCCTCCTCCCCCACCTGGGACGCCACCACGCCCCGGATCCACGCGCAGGCGTCCTGGGCGTCCTCCGGGGTGGCCGCCTGGCCGGTGCCGATGGCCCACACCGGCTCGTAGGCGATGACGATGCCGGGCACCGCCTCCTTGGGCACGGCGGAGAGCGCCGCCCCCACCTGGGTGGACAGACGCTCCTGGGTCAGTCCGATGTCACGCTCGTCGACCGTCTCCCCCACACAGCACACCGGGGTCATGCCGTTGCGGAGCACGGCCTTCAGCTTGGCGGCCACCACGGCATCGGTCTCGCCGAACATCGCCCGGCGCTCGGAGTGGCCGACGATCACGTACTCGACGTGCAGTTTGGCCAACATGACGGGACTGACCTCGCCGGTGAAGGCCCCCGAGTCCTCGACGGCGCAGTTCTGGGCGCCGAGGGCCACGGGGACCGACTCGCCCTCCAGGACCGACTGGACGGAGCGGATGTCGGTGAACGGCGGGTGGATGGAGACGTCGAGCCCGGCGACATCGGCCGGCTGCAGGCGCAGGCCCAGGTCGCGGGCGCCGTGGATGGCCTCGAGGTGGTCGAGGTTCATCTTCCAGTTCCCGCTGATCAGCGGCCGGCGGCAGGCGGCGGTGCGACTCACGAGGGGGTGCGCCCGGGGGCGTTGGGCGCGCCGCGGAGCGCGGCCAGGCCCGGCAGGTCGCCGAACTCGAGGAGCTCGAGGGAGGCGCCACCCCCGGTGGAGATGAAGCTGATGTCGTCGTCGAGGCCGAGTTCGTCCACGGCGGCGGCGCTGTCGCCCCCGCCCACCACCGTGTACCCCGCACAGGCGGCGACGGCGGCGGCCACACCGGCCGTGCCGGCACAGAACCGCTGGTCCTCGAAGACGCCCATGGGACCGTTCCAGAGCACGGTTCCGGCACCGGCGATGCGTTCGGCGTAGGCGGCCACCGTCTCGGGGCCGATGTCGAGTCCCTGCCACCCGTCGGGGATGTCGGCACCCACCGTGCGCACCTCGCCCACGGTGCAGTCACATCCGAAGGGGGAGCCGGGCTCGAGAGCCACGATGTCGGTGGGGAGGAGGATCGGGGTGTCCGAGGCCAACAGCTCGGCGCACTCGCCGATGCGGTCGCGGTCGACCAGCGAGCCGCCGATGTCATGGCCCTGGGCGGCCAGGAAGGTGAAGGCCATGCCCCCGCCGACCACCAGGGCGTCGACGTGGTGGAGGAGGGCCTTCAGCACGCCCAGCTTGTCGGCCACCTTGGCCCCGCCGACCACGGCGACGAAGGGCCGGTCGGGCTCGCCCAGCAGGCGGCCCAGCGACTCGATCTCCTTCTGGAGGAGCAGGCCGGCGGCGCTCGGCAGGTAGGACGGCGGACCGACCACCGAGGCGTGACGGCGGTGGGAGACGCCGAAGGCGTCGTTCACGTAGGCGTCGTGGGAGTTGACCAGCTTCTCCACGAAGGCGGTGTCGTTGGCCGTCTCGCCCGGGTCGAAGCGCAGGTTCTCCAGCAGCTCGACCTGGGGAGCCAGCCGGGCCAACTCCTCGCGGACGGGGCCGAGCTCCCACCGGGCGTCCGGGGCCCCTTCGGGCCGCCCCAGGTGGGTGCAGGCGGTCACGGTGGCCCCGTGGGACGTCAGGTACTCCAGCGTGGGCAGGGCGGCGCGGATGCGGAAGTCGTCGGTCACGACGGCCGGGGCGTCGTCGCACGGTCGCAACGGCACGTTGAAGTCGACCCGGACCAGGACGCTGGCGCCTTCCAGGTCGCCCAGGTCGTCGAGCAGGGGCAGCCCCTGCAACAGCGGATTCTCGCCGGACTCGCTCATGCCGTCTCCCCTCGGTGCACGTCCACTCCCCAGTCTGTCCGGCTCAGGCGCCTACGACCAGGGACAGGTCGACCAACCGGTTGGCGTACCCCCACTCGTTGTCGTACCAGCCGTTGACCTTGACCAGGGTGATCCCCGAGGCCGAGGGCATGACCATGGTGAGGCCGGCGTCGAACGTGCACGACGCCGGGCTGCCCACGATGTCGGTGGAGACGATCGGATCCTCGGTGTAGACGAGGACCTTGGCGAGGGGGCCGGTCGAGGCGGCGGTCGCAAAGGCGGCGTTGACCTGCTCGACGGTCACCTCGCCGGGGATCACGGCGGTGAAGTCGGTGATCGACCCGTCGGCCACCGGCACCCGCAGGGCCGTCCCGTCGAGGCGGCCCTTCATCGACTCGAGGACCAGGCTGGTGGCCCGGGCGGCCCCGGTCGACGACGGCACGATGTTGACGGCTGCGGCGCGGCCCCGACGCAGATCCTTGTGCGGCAGGTCGAGCAGGTTCTGGTCGTTGGTGTAGGCGTGGACGGTGGTCATGAGGCCGGACTCGACGCCGAAGGCGTCGTCCAGGACCTTGACCAGGGGTACGAAGCAGTTGGTGGTGCAGGAGGCGTTCGACACCACGAAGTCCTTGGCCGGGTCGAACTGGTCGTCGTTGACCCCGACCACGAACGTGGCGTCGACCCCGGTGCCCGGAGCGGAGATGATGACCCGCTCGGCGCCGGCCTCGAGGTGGGCACCCGCCGTCTCCTTGGTGGTGAACAGGCCGGTCGACTCGATGACCACGTCGACCCCGAGGTCGGACCACGGCAGCGCCTTCGGGTCGCGCTCGGCCAGGACGGCGATCGTTCCGCTGTCGAGCACGAGGTTGGAACCCTGGACCGACACATCGGCCCCGATGCGGCCATGGGTGGAGTCGTACTTGAGGAGATGAGCGAGCGTCTCCGCCGAGGTCAGGTCGTTGACGGCCACCACCTCGACGTCCGCCCCGAGGAGCCGTGCGGCCCGGAGGTAGTTCCGGCCGATCCGCCCGAAGCCGTTGATGCCGATCCGTACGGTCATAGTGCTGGTGCCTCACCCTTCATCGCATGGTCTCCATCAGGAACGTGAACCGCTCGCGTCCCGGCGGGCCGTCCCGTCGCCCCTCCGACAAGCGGAGCACGTCCACGCTAGGGCATCCAGGGGGTCCGGGGGTCATCCGAGCAGATCGGAGAGGGTCTGCGCCAGTCTGGTCGGGTCGTGGGCCAACCCGTTGGGCCGGGCGAGGGGCACGTCGACCACCGGCAGGGGCGTCTCGCCGACCTCGATGGCGGCCGAATCGCAGACCACCCGGTCCAACTCGACGCCGTGGGCGAGCAGGGCGGCAACGTGCATGGCCACGTCGTAGCCGGCCGTCTCGGTGTCCTGGGGACGCAGGTTGCAGAGGTAGACCCGCTGGGCCGACGACCGGTTGACGCCCTCGAGGATCCGGGGCACGGCGACGGCGGCCAGGACGCTCGTGTACAGAGACCCGGGGCCGAGGAGGATCTGGTCGGCGTCGGCCAGTGCCTCGAGCGCAGCCCGGGGGGCCGGCGGGTCGGACGGGACCAGCGAGACCCTCGAGATGTGGTCGGTGCCGTTGACCGCCACCTGGCCGGTGACCGGCCCCCCGGCCGACTCGGCCTTGAGCACGACGGGCTCGGTGGCCGACGGCAGGACCCGGCCGTGGATACCGAGCAGGCGGCAGGCCTCGTCGAGGGCGGCCACCGGATCGCCGGAGGCATCGATCAGACCGGCCAGGATGAGATTGCCGAGCGAGTGGCCGGCCAGCTCCTCCTGTTCGAAGCGGTGGCCGAAGGCCACGGCCAGGGCCGAGTCCGGCTCGGCCAGCGCGATCAGGCACTTGCGCAGGTCGCCGGGCGGGATGATGTGGAGCAACTCGCGCAGCCGCCCCGACGAGCCGCCGTCGTCGGCCACCGACACGATGGCCGTCACCCGGTCGGTGTAGATGCGCACCGCCCGCAGCGTGGCGGCCAGGCCGTGGCCACCGCCGATGGCCACCACCTTCGGTCCGTTCCCGGTGGAGACGGCGGTCACCGGTCGACGTCGCGGTGGAAGACCGTGGTGGGCATGCCGTGGGCGTCGAGCCGCCGGGACAGCTCCTCGGCCAACACGACCGAGCGGTGACGCCCACCGGTGCAGCCCATGGCCACCGTCAGGTAGGACTTGCCCTCCTTCATGTAGGCCGGGATCAGCATGGTCAGGAGGTCGTCCAATTTGTCCAGGAAGGCGAGCGTCTCGGGCCGGTCGAGGACGTAGGCCCGGACCTCGGACTCGAGGCCGCTGTGGGAACGGAGGGACTCGTCCCAGTAGGGGTTGGGCAGGAAGCGGCAGTCGAACATCAAGTCGACGTCGAGCGGCACACCGTGCTTGAACCCGAACGACGTGACGGAGGTCTGCATGGTGCTGCCGGCCTCCTCGGCACCGAACACCTCGAGCAGTCGGGAGCGCAGCTGGTTGGTGTTGAGCTCGCCGGTGTCGACGACCAGGTCGGCCCGGTCGCGCAACGCGGACAGGAGCGCCCGTTCGTCGGCGATGGAGTCGACCACCCCCCGGGCCGCCTGGGGGTGGCGGCGTCGCGTGCCCTCGAACCGGCGGATCAGCACGTCGTCGGCCGCGTCGAGGAACAGGATCCTCACACGGTTGCGACCGGCGATGAGCGCGTCCACCGCCGGCAGCACGTCGTCGAGGTCGCCCCCGCCCCGGCCCACCACGAAGGCCACCCGCTCCATCTCCGAACCGGCTCCGTCGACCAGCTCGGACACCTTGGCGATGAGGGCGGAGGGCATGTTGTCGATCACGAACCAGCCCAGATCCTCCAGGGTGGCGGCCGCCGTGGACCGCCCCGCCCCGGACATACCGGTCACCACCAGGTACTCGCTCATCGATCCACTCTCATGCGTCGGTCGGTCGTCGGTCCTTCGGTCGTCAATTCGGCGACAGCGGCGTGTGGAGCCGCTCGTACACGGCGGCGCCCACCTCGGCCGGCAACCACGATAGGCCGAGGAGCTCGTCGCGGGTGGCCTTGCGCAGCTCGCCCAGGCCGCCGAACTGCTCGACCAGCCGGCTCCTGCGCTTGGGGCCGAGTCCGGTGACCCCGTCGAGGGCGCCGACGGTCATGCGCTTGCCCCGCAGGGTCCGGTGGTACGAGATGGCGAAGCGGTGGGCCTCGTCGCGGAGGCGCTGGAGCAGGTAGAGGGCCTCGGACTGGCGGGGCAGCCGGACGGGCACCGAGGAGCCCGGCAGGTAGACCTCCTCGAAGCTCTTGGCCAGCGAGGCCACAGGCACCCGGTCGGTCAGGCCCAGCTGCTCGAGCACCCGGGTCGCCACGTGCAGCTGTCCCAGGCCGCCGTCGATCAGCAGCAGCTGGGGCGGATAGGCGAACCGGCGGCGGGTGACGGCCGGGGCGGGGGCGCCCTTCCCTCCGTCGTCGCCCGGTGCCCCGTCGTCGGCCACCTGACGCTCCTCGTCGAGGAGAGCGGTGAGCCGGCGGGTCAGCACCTCCTCCATGGCCGCGTAGTCGTCGTTTCCGGCCACCGTGGCCACCTTGAAGTGGCGGTAGTCGCTCTTCTTCGGCAGCCCGTCCTCGAACACCACCATCGACCCGACGTAGTCGGTGCCCTGCAGGTGGCTCATGTCGTAGCACTCGATGCGCAGCGGGGCGTCCGGCAGGTGGAGGTCCCGTTGGAGCGCCTCGAGGGCCCTGGCCCGGCTGTTGTGGTCGGAGGTCCTCTGCAGGCGGTGGCGCACGAAGGCGTCGCCGGCGTTGCGCCGCACCGTCTCGAGCAGGTCCGCCTTCGGCCCCCGCAACGGGACGCGCAGGGCCACCGGGCCTCCCCGGCGCCCGGCCAGATAGTCCCGCACGGCCTCGAGGTCGGTCGGCAGGGTCGGCACCAGGATCTGACGGGGCACCCCGGAGGCGGCGTCGGCGTAGACGTCGACCAGCACCCGTTCGACGAGCTCGGCGGGTTCCAGATCCTCGACCTTGTCGACGAACAGGGCGGAGCGCCCGATGACCCGCCCGGCCCGTACGTGGAACACCTGGACGGCCGCCTCGAGCTCGTCCTCGGCCAGGCCCACCACGTCGAGGTCCTCGGGCTGGTCGAGCTCCATCTGGCGAACGGCGTCGGCCGTTCGGACGGCCTCGAGCTTGTCCCGCAGCGCACCGGCCCGCTCGAAGTCGAGGGCGGCCGAGGCCTCCCGCATGGCCGCCTCGATGTGGCGTTCGAGCGGTCCGGTGTCGCCACCCAGGAAGGTGGCCAGGTCGGACACCATCCGGTCGTACTCCTCGTGGGTCACCGCTCCCACGCACGGTCCCGAGCACCGCTCGATGTGGAACAGCAGGCAGGGGCGGCCCAGGCGCTCGTGGTTCCGGAACTTGGCGTCCGAGCAGGTGCGCACCGGAAAGGACCGCAGCAGCAGGTCGAGGGTGCCCCGGATGGCTCCGACGTTGGGGTACGGCCCGAAGTACCGCACGCCCTTGCGCTTGCGGCCCCGCACGACCGCCGGCTTCGGCCAGTCGTCGCCGACGGTGAGGGCCAGCCACGGGTAGCTCTTGTCGTCCTTCAGGCGGACGTTGAACCGGGGCTGGAACTGCTTGATGAGGTTGTGCTCGAGCAGGAGCGCCTCGGCCTCGGTGCCGACCACCATCCACTCGACGTGGTCGGCCGCCGCCACCATCTGGCCGGTGCGGTGGGCCAGGTTGCCCGGGTCCTGGAAGTAGGAGTTGACCCGGGAACGCAGCGACTTGGCCTTCCCGACGTACAGCACCCGTCCGTCGGCGTCGACGAACTGGTAGGAGCCCGGCTCGTCGGGGATGCTGCCGGGCAGGGGTCGGGTGGCCACGGCACCAGTGTGCCGTGTCGGCGACCGGACCCGGGTCGACCGGATCGGTGGAACGCGATCCCAGGTCGGAGGCAATACACTGGCGGGACGCCGGCCTGGTTTCCGGCGACATCTACCGCTCCGGGGCCGACATCCCCGCGGATGGGCGACCAGGCTGTCCCCGCCGGCCATGACCGGAGCGCCTCCCCGAGGAGGTCACACCCCATATGCTCCGCCTACAGAACGCCCTGCCCGACGCGTACTCGACCGCTTCCCCCGAGGAGTTGGCCGACCGGATCCGCGCCGCCAAGGACACACTCGGCTCCCGGGTGTTCATCCTCGGTCACCACTACCAGCGGGACGAGGTCATGGTCTGGGCCGACGCCCGGGGCGACTCGTTCGGGCTCTCCCGGATCGCCGCAGGCCAGACCGAGGCCGAGTACGTCGTCTTCTGCGGCGTGCACTTCATGGCCGAGTCGGCCGACATCCTCACCGGTGACCACCAGCAGGTGCTCCTTCCCGACCTCAACGCCGGGTGCTCCATGGCCGACATGGCCGACATCGATTCGGTCGAGGAGGCCTGGGAGACCCTGTCGGCCGTTACCGACATCGACCGGGTGGTGCCGGTCACCTACATGAACTCCTCGGCCGCCCTCAAGGCCTTCGTCGGTCGCAACGGCGGCGTGGTGTGCACGTCGTCGAACGCCCGGGCCGTGCTGACCTGGGCCCTGGGCGACGACGGCAGCGGCACGAGCCGGGGCGACCAGGTCCTCTTCTTTCCGGACCAGCACCTGGGCCGCAACACCGGCTTCGAGTTGGGCTACGGCGCCGACGACATGGCCGTGTGGAACCCGCGGCTGGCGTCGGGCGGCCTCGACGACGGGACGCTCAAGTCGGCCGCCCTGCTGCTGTGGAAGGGCCACTGCTCGGTCCACCAGCGCTTCCGGCCGTCCCATGTGGAGGCCTTCCGGGCCGAGCACCCCGACGGCATCGTGGTCGTGCACCCCGAGTGCTCCCATGACACGGTCGAGGTCGCCGATCAGGTGGGCTCCACCGACTACATCATCAAGGCGGTGGCCGAGGCCCCGGCCGGGTCGGTCATCGGGGTCGGCACCGAGATCCACCTGGTGAAGCGGCTCGACGACGAGACGCCGGACAAGACGGTCGTCTCGTTGGACCCGCTGGTCTGCCCGTGCTCGACCATGTTCCGGATCGACGCCGCCCACCTGGCGTGGGTGCTCGAAGGCCTGGTCGAGGGCGAGGTCCGGAACCGGATCGTGGTCGACGAGGACACCGCCACCTGGGCCAAGGTGGCCCTGGAGCGGATGCTCGCCACCGTCTGACTCTCGACGATGGCGGACCAGGCGGACCGGCCCCGGCACCGGGGTCAGGAGCGGGAGGCCACCCGCTTGGCCGGGGCCTTCTTCGCCACCGCCTTCTTGGTGACGCTCCTCTTGGCGACCGACTTCGTGGCGCCGCCAGGCTTCGCCGTCGTCTTGGTCGTCGTCTTGGTCGTCGTCTTGGTCGTCGTCTTGGCGGTCGGCGGATTCCGGGCCGGTGTCTTCTTGGCCGTCCCCTTGGTGGCCGCCGTGCCCTTGGGGGCCGGTGCGACCGAGGGTGCGGCGATGCCGGGGAGGACCCCGAGCATCGGGGCCAGGACCTGCCCGGTGTAGCTCTCCCCCACCACCGCCACCTGCTCGGGGCTGCCCTCGGCCACCACCATGCCGCCCCGGTCGCCGCCCTCGGGGCCCATGTCGATGATCCAGTCGGCGCTCTTGACGACGTCCAGGTTGTGCTCGATCACGATGACCGTGTTGCCCTGGTCGACCAGACGGTTGAGCACGTCGAGCAACTTGCGCACGTCGTCGAAGTGGAGGCCCGTGGTCGGCTCGTCGAGCACGTACAGGGTGGTGCCGGTCGACCGGCGGCTGAGCTCGGAGGCCAGCTTGACCCGCTGGGCCTCGCCGCCCGACAGCGTCGGGGCCGACTGGCCGAGCCGGATGTAGCCGAGGCCCACGTCGACCAGGGTCTGCAGGTGCCGGGCGATGGGCGGCTGGGCGGCAAAGAAGCCCAGGGCCTCCTCGCACGACAGGTCCAGGACGTCGGCGATGGTCTTGCTCCGGAAGGTCACCTCCAGGGTGTCCCGGTTGTACCGGGCGCCGTGGCACACCTCGCAGGGCACGTAGATGTCGGGCAGGAAGTGCATCTCGATGCGCAGCGTCCCGTCGCCCGAGCACGATTCGCACCGGCCGCCCTTGACGTTGAACGAGAACCGGCCGGGCAGGTAGCCACGCACCTTGGCCTCGTTGGTCTGGCTGAACAGTTTGCGGATGTGGTCGAACACCCCGGTGTAGGTGGCCGGATTCGACCGGGGCGTCCGGCCGATCGGGGCCTGGTCGACATCGACGACCTTGTCGATGTACTCGACACCGCTGATGGTCCGGTGGAGCCCGGGCAGGCTCTTGGCCCGGTGGACCTGCTTGGCCAGTGACCGCAACAGGATGTCGTTCACCAGCGTCGACTTGCCCGACCCCGACACCCCGGTGACCGCCACCAGCTGCCCGAGGGGGAACTCGACGGTCACGTCCTTGAGATTGTGCTCGCGGGCGCCGTGGACCACCAGGTGGTCGCCGTTGCCGGGTCGGCGGAACTGGGGCACGGGGATCGACTTCGCCCCCGACAGGTACTGCCCGGTCAGCGAGTCGGCGTTCGCCAGGATCCCGTCGGCGCCGTGGACCGGCCCGGAGTGGACGATGCGGCCACCGTGCTCCCCCGCCCCCGGGCCGACGTCGACCACGTGATCGGCGATCTTGATGGTCTCCTCGTCGTGCTCGACCACGATGACGGTGTTGCCGAGGTCGCGCAGCCGCTCGAGCGTGCCGATGAGGCGCTGGTTGTCCCGCTGGTGGAGGCCGATGGACGGCTCGTCGAGCACGTACAGCACGCCGACCAGACCGGAGCCGATCTGACTGGCCAGGCGGATGCGCTGGGCCTCGCCCCCGGACAGGGTGGCGGCCGAGCGGGCCAGGGTCAGGTAGTCGAGGCCCACGTCGAGCAGGAACTGCATGCGTTCCTGGACCTCGCGGAACACCCGGTCGGCGATCATGTGATCGCGGTCGGACAGCTCCAGCTTCCCGACCTCCTCGACGGCCCGGCCGATGGGCAGCGAGCACAGGCCGTGGATGTTGAATCCACCGACCGTCACGGCCAGTGACTCGGGCTTGAGCCGGCTCCCCCCGCACTCGGGGCACGGGACCTCGCGCAGGTAGCCCTCGAGGTTGTCGCGGAGGAAGTCGGAGTCGGCCTCGGAGTGACGCCGCTCGAGCCAGCTGACGATCCCCTCGTAGGTGGAGTGGAACGACCGCTGGCGGCCGTAGCGGTTGCGGTACTTGAGGTGGACCTGTTCGCCCCCGGTGCCGTACAGCACCAGCTTCTGGTGCTCCTCGGACAGCTCCTCCCACGGGGTGTCCACCGAGAAGCCGCCGAGGTCGGCCACGGCCCACTGCATCCGCTCGAAGTACTGGCTGCGGGCACCCGACCACGGGGCCAGCGCCCCGTCGGACAGCGACTTGGACGGATCGGGGACGACCAACTCGGGGTCGACCTCGTACTTCGTGCCGAGGCCGGTGCAGGCCGGACAGGCCCCGTAGGGCGAGTTGAAGGAGAAGTTGCGGGGCGAGGGGTCCTCGAAACTGATCCCGCAGTGGGTACAGGCCAGGTGCTGGCTGAAGGTGATGGCCTCCTGCTCGGACCCGTCGGCATCGACCACCACGATCTCGGCCACACCCTCGGCCAGGCCCAGGGCCGTCTCCAACGACTCGGTCAACCGGCGCCGGATGTCGCCCCGCAGGATCAGGCGGTCGACCACCACCTCGATGGTGTGGTTCTCGTACCGGGCGAGGTCGAGGTCGGCCCGGTCGGCCAGCTCGAGGGTCTGGCCGTCGACCCGGACGCGGGCGAAGCCCTGCTTGGCCAAGTCGTCCAGGAGCGAGCTGTACTCCCCCTTGCGGCCCCGCACCACGGGGGCGAGGACCAGGAACCGGGTCCCCTCGTCGAGGGCCAGGATGCGGTCCACGATCTGCTGGGGGCTCTGGCGGGCCACCGGTCGGCCGCACACCGGGCAGTGGGGCTTGCCGATCCGGGCGTAGAGGAGGCGGAGGTAGTCGTAGACCTCGGTCACCGTGCCCACCGTCGAGCGGGGGTTGCGGGACGCCGACTTCTGGTCGATCGAGATGGCCGGGGACAGCCCCTCGATGAAGTCCACGTCCGGCTTGTCCATCTGGCCCAGGAATTGGCGGGCGTAGGCGCTGAGCGACTCGACGTACCGGCGCTGGCCCTCGGCGTAGA
>DATCCR010000263.1:0-6231 GCA_036511155.1 Acidimicrobiales bacterium | reverse complement strand
CCCGCCGGTGTCGAATCCGACCACGACTGCCCCCAGGCGCCGCCGCATGTCACGGAGCGATGTCGACAGGGCCAGGACGGCCATGACCTCGGACGCCGCGGTGATGTCGAATCCCGACTGCCGGGGCACCCCGTCCTGCTCCGTGCCGAGCCCCAGCACGATGTTCCGGAGGGCCCGGTCGTTGACATCCAGCACCCGCCGCCACGAAATGTTGTGGATGTCGAGATCGAGCTCGTTGCCGTGGTGGATGTGGTTGTCGACGATGGCCGACAGCGTGTTGTGGGCGGCGGTCACCGCGTGCATGTCCCCCGTCAGGTGGAGGTTGAACGCCTCGAACGGGGCGGCCTGGCTGTAGCCGCCGCCGGCCGCCCCGCCCTTGATCCCGAAGGTGGGCCCCATGGAGGACTGGCGGATGGCGGCGGTGGCCCGCTTGCCGATGTGCTTCATTCCCTGGGCCAGACCGATCGTGGTCGTGGTCTTGCCTTCGCCGAGCGGCGTGGGGGTGACGGCGGTCACCACGATGTACTTGGCCCGCGGTCGATCGGCCAGGGCGTCGGTGGCATCGAGCGAGATCTTGGCCACGTAGCGGCCGTAGGGCTCGAGCAGGTCCTCGCCGATGCCCATCGATGCCGCCACCTCGGTGATCGGGAGCAGGGAGGCACTGCGTGCGATCTCCAGAGCGGTCAGCCGTGTGACGTCCGTCATGGGGTCTCCTCGGGGTCGGCCCGGGCGGGGGAGGGGCGAGCCGGACTGTAACGCGCCTGCGTCAGAGGATGGCCGGCTGAAGATCCTGGTTTCGGCGTGCTCGTGGTATCAGATGTGATACCGGTTCCGATGAGGCGGTATTTGATCTGATACCACCAGCGGTCCCGAATCGAATCCGCGTTCTGGACCCGCCGGTCGAGATCACGAAGGTCGCGCCCGCTCGGACGGGCCGGCCGGAGCATGACGGACTACCGTGACCGTATGACTCATGGCACCGCTACTGACAGAAGAATCCGTCGGGAGGCGTCGGTCGTACCGGTGGAGCGGTCGTCCGTCCGGACCGACGAGTTCGTGGGCCGCTCCGGGCGCTGCCGCTCGGCGGCGATCGCTGCAGGCAGCACTGGGGGGGCCTGATCCGGTGGACATCCTGGTGGTCATGGACCCCCTTGAAGGATGCGACCCGGTGACCGACACGTCGATCGGGCTGATGGCCGCGGCCCTGGAGCGGGGTCACCATGTCCGGTGCGCCACGGCCGGGGACGTGTCGCTCATCGGTGGCCGACTGGTCGTGACGGCCCGGTCCGTCACCAGCGACGGTGGCACCTTGGTGCCGGACGGGCCGGTGACGGTCGACGTCGGAGGGTCCGACGTGGTGCTGGTCCGCACCGATCCGCCGGTCGATGCCGCCTACCTGGCGCTCACCCTCCTGCTCGAACACGTCCGGGGCCGGGCCCTCGTCGTCAACGACCCCCGCGGCCTGCGCGAGGCCAACGAGAAGCTCTACGCCTGCCGGTTCCCCGAGCTGATGCCCCCGACCGTGGTGACGGCCGATCGTGCCCTGCTGCTGGGGTTCGCCGAGGAGCACGATGGCGCCGTGCTGAAGCCACTCGACGGCCACGGTGGCCACGGAGTGCGCCTGGTGCGAACCGGCGACGCCGGGGCAGCGGAGGAGGTCGACACGGCGACGTCGGCCGGCACGGTCCAGGTCATGGCCCAGGCCTACCTGCCCGGCGTGCACGACGGGGACCGCCGGATCCTCCTGCTCGACGGTGAGCCCCTCGGCGTGCTGCTCCGCCGCCCGGCACCAGGTGAGTTCCGGGCCAACCTCGGTCTCGGGGCGACGGCCGAGGTGGTCGACCTCGACGACGGCGACCGCCGCATCGTCGAGGCGTTGGCGCCCGCCCTGCGGGCCGACGGGCTGTGGTTCGTCGGCATCGACGTGATCGACGGCCGACTGTCCGAGGTCAACGTGACCAGCCCCACCGGACTGCGCCAGTTGGCCGACCTGACCGGGACCCGACCCGACCTGGCCGTGGTCGGGTGGCTGGAGGAGCGGGTGGCCTCCGGCGCCGGACGCTGAGTCCGCAGCCGCAGCCGCACTCCCAGCCCTCAGACCGGGAGGACCGGCTCCTGGGCCGGGCCCCACACCTCCCGGTTGTCGGCGCGCTCCACCCACCGGCGGGGGCGGATGTCGAGGAGCGGCTCGAGGCCGACCTCGGCGAACAGCGCCCGGATGGCGGCCTGCTCGTCCGGAGACGCCGCCCGATGCGCGTCCTGGACCCGTTTGATCAGGAAGATCCGGTAGGGGACCACGGCCACGGTCATCGAACGGCCGCGCCAGGCGAAGGCGGTGGTACCGCTGAACCGCCGCTTGGGCTTGCCGAGGACCACTTCGCCGTCGGCCACCTCGGGATGGTCGGCCAGCCAGGCGTCGACCGCCGTCACCTGGGCCACGGCCTCGTCGAGGTACTCCTCGCCGATGTAGGCGAGGAGCGCCCGAAGGGTGCCGGGGACGGCGTCGTCGGCGAAGAGCTCCTCGCTGCAGTCGCCGTACTCGCTGGCATCGAGGACCGGTGCGTTCATCCGCTCGACCCAACGCCACACCCGCTGGGCTCGCCGCTTCATGAGCACCGACGGGTACGGGTCACGGGCCAGGTGCGCATAGAGCGGCCCCAGGAATCCGAAGTCGGCGATGGTCGGGCGTCCGCCGAGCAGGTAGGGCGAGCCGGCCAGGTGGGCGTCGAACAGGGCCAGGAACTCCTCGTAGGACCGCTCGATCTCCGGAATGAGGTCCTCGGTCACCCCGAAGGCGGCGGTGGCGCTCCGCATGCGCTCGGAGGCGAAGGCGAACACCGCGTCGCGGGTGGCGTCGTCGGCCCCTACGACCAGTGCCGCACTGAAGTCCTTGGAAAGGAACGGCACGTTCGGGTCGTCGAAGTCCCACCGGTAGTGCATGGCCGGCCGCAGCAGGCCCTCACCGCCGAAGAGCTCGAGGAGGTGGGCGACGGTTCGCTGGACGGCGGTGGCCGGATAGGCGGAGCGGTCCGCGGGCACGGTGGCGTCGAGGGCGTCGATGATGTCCACGGTGTCCTGCACGATCGAACCGTCGGGCGCCTGCAGCACCGGAATGATCCACCGTCCGATGACCGGCTCAATCTCGGCGCTGTAGCGGGGGTCGCCCGGGGCGCGCTCGACGTAGTCGATCCGGTGCTTGCGGAGGTAGGAGCGGGCCTTGCCCGAGTAGAGCGAGGCCGGCATGGCGTACAGGACGTAGGGGTCCATCAGGTGGTCTCCTGTTCGAGGGGGACGGTCGACTGTAGATCGGGCAGTGAGTGTGGGCCGGGGGAGGCCCAGCCGTCGGCCCCCACCGGTCGGGTGGAGTCGGCGGCGTCCGCGACGATCCACTCGACCTCGAGGCCGACCGAGCAGCGCTCGGGCCCACGGGGGGCGAGCGCGGCTGCGACGAGCTGACTCGCATCGGTCAGTGTGAGCCCGGGATTCGACGTGGTCACGTCGCACCTGCGGCACGAGGCACGAGGCCCGGAGTCTGATAGGGCACACACACTCCTCGGTGGGGAGGGAGGGCGGGACGACCGCTCCAGTTGCGAGTGTATCTTCTGTCAGATACCTTGACAGATGTCAGCCGGATTGACAGATGTGGGGACGGGGGAGGACCGGAGATGGACATCGAGGTGGCAGGCGGGGAGTTCGGGCGCTGGCGGACGGTCGACCCCCAGGTCGGACCCAGCTGCATGCTGGCGACCGAGGAGGTCACCGCGTGAAGTTCGGCATCGTCTTCGCCAACACCGGCCCGTTCACCGAACCGGGTGCCGCCGTCGAGATGGCTCGGGCCGCCGAATCGGCCGGGTTCGAATCGCTGTGGACGGTAGAGCACACCGTGGTGCCCGCCGGCTACGAGTCCACCTACCCCTACGACCGGTCGGGCCGGATGCCGGGTAGCGACGACGCGCCCATTCCGGATCCGCTGGTGTGGCTCGCCTTCCTGGCCTCGGCCACCACGACCCTCCAGCTGGCCACCGGGATCCTCATCCAGCCCCAGCGCAACCCGGTGGTCCTGGCCAAGGAGGTCGCCACGCTCGACCACCTGTCCGGCGGCCGGATGCAGCTGGGTGTCGGCGTCGGCTGGCTCGAGGAGGAGTTCGACGCCGTCGGCATCCCCTTTGCCGAGCGCGGTAGGCGCACCGACGACGGGATCGCCGCCATGCGGGCGTTGTGGGGCCAGGACCAGGCCACCTACCACGGCGAGTTCACGTCGTTCACCGATTGCATCTGCCGCCCCCAGCCGGTGGCTCGGTCGGTTCCGGTGCACATCGGTGGGCACACCGAGATGGCGGCACGACGGGCCGGGCGAATCGGTGACGGGTTCTTTCCGGCGTCGGGCAGCCACGAGACGTTGGCCGGCCTCTTCGCCCTGGCGCGCGAGACGGCCGAGGCCGAGGGTCGGGACCCGGGGGCCATCGAGCTGACGTGCGGGGGCAACGGGGTGTTCGGCCCGGGCGCACTCGACGAGGCAGGCGCATTGGCCGACCTCGGGGTCGACCGGATCGTGGTGCCGTCCTTCCTGTTCTGGAAGGACACCGCCGAGTCGCTGGCCAGGTTCGGCGACGAGGTCATTTCCCGCAGTTGACCCGACCCCCCGACGGGGGAAGCGGGACGCAGGACCACGGGCGCCGACGACGGCGCACGGGACGACGAGAAGGGACGACGCACCATGGAGTTGGACGGACGGACGGCAGTGGTCACCGGCGCGGCCTCGGGAATCGGGCTGGCGCTCACCGAGCGCTTCCTCGACGAGGGGATGTCGGTGGTCATGGCCGACATCGAGCAGCCGGTACTCGAGCGGGAGGCGGCTCGGATCGCCGCCGCCGGAGGCGCGGTGGTGCCCGTGGTCTGCGACGTGTCCGACCCGGACCAGGTGGCCGGCCTGCGTGACGCCGCCGTGGCTGCCCACGGGAGCGTGCACCTGCTGTGCAACAACGCCGGGGTGGCCAACGGGCAGGTCAACCACAAGACCAAGCCCGGTGTCTGGCAGTGGATGGTCGGGGTGAACATCCTCGGCGCGGCCTACGGGGTCAGCGCCTTCGTGCCCCTGATGCTCGAACAGGGGGAGGGCCACGTGGTGAACACCGCGTCGGAGGCGGGGCTGACGTCGTCGCCGGTGCTCGGGCCGTACCACGCCACCAAGTATGCGGTGGTGGGTCTGTCCGAGTCGCTGGCACTCGAGCTCGAGAGCACCCCCGTCAACGTGTCGTGTCTCTGCCCCGAGCTGGTCGACACCAAGATCTTCGAGTCGACCCGGAACGCCCCCGAGGCGTTGGGATTCCCTCCGCCGACAGCCGTCCCCGTCGACCAGATGGCCGCCTTCATGGGCACGGTGGCGATGGCCCCGGCCGATCTGGCCGCCGACGTGGCCTATGCCGTCCGGGCCGAGCGGTTCTGGATCCTCACCCACCAGTCGACCCTGGCCCGGATCCACGAGCGCAACAGCCGGCTCGAGCAGGGACGGAACCCCAAGTTCGGGCACGGGGTCTAGGACCGATGGTCACCCTGGGCGCCGCCGACGACAGGGCCGGACCGGAGCCGTCGGTCGACGGGCGCTCGGCCATCCGGGATCGCAATCGCAACGCCGTGCTCGACGCCGTGCTCGACCTGTTCTCCGAGGACAACCTCAGCCCCGGTCCCGACGAAGTGGCCCTGCGGGCCGGGCTGTCGGTGCGGTCGGTCTACCGGTACTTCGACGACCACGACAGCCTGTCGCGGGCGGCCATCGATCGGCAGCTGGAGCGGCTGGACCCACTCGCCCTCATCCCGTCCATCGGCGAAGGAGCGCTGGACGACCGGATCGGACGCTTCGTCGACATGCGGCTCCGGCTTCAGGCCGAGGCCGGCCCCACCATCCGGGCCACTCGGAAGCGGGCCACGTTCGACCTCGTGGTGCGTGACCAGTTCGAGTCGGACCGGGTCCGGATGCGTGCGCAGATCGAGCGCCACTTCGCCCCCGAACTGGCCGCCGCCGAGGGGGCGTGGGCCCGGTCCCGGCTGGCCGCCGTCGACGCCCTGTGCTCCTTCGAGTCCCTCGACCACTACCTCGTCCACCGCGGACTCGATCCCCTCGATGCCCGGGTCATGCTGGCCGACGCCCTGCGCGCCCTGCTCACCCCCTGACCGTTCGCCCGATCGCATCTCGACCCCCCGACCCCACGACCCCCCCCCGACCATCCACCG
>DATCCR010000262.1:0-2820 GCA_036511155.1 Acidimicrobiales bacterium | reverse complement strand
CGTCGAGCAAGATGGGGGCGCGATGCAATCCAGCACTGCCCCCGTGCAAACGGAGGCGACGGGGCCTGTCCACCTCGGGCCGGCGGAGTGGTGGGAGCCGTGGCGCACGCGCCTGTGCTCACCCGTGGCCGACGCCATCGCCATCTTCCTGTGCACGTTTGCCGCGTTGGCCTCGTTCCTGTACGTCCATATGTACGGGGTCAACATGCTCTATTCGGACCAGTGGACCGACGTCGACCTCCTGAAGCGCTTTCACGACGGCACGCTGACCTGGAGCTACCTGTGGGCCCAGCACAACGAGCACCGCATGGTGGTGCCGAAGCTGGTGGTGCTGGCCCTCGGCTCCACCACCCACTTCAACATCCAGTTCGAGGACTACCTGTGCGTGGCCGCGCTGTGCGGAGCCACCGCCCTGTTCGTCCTCACGCACCGCCGCCGCTCGACCAAGGTGCCCCTGCTCGCCTACTGCCCGGTGGTCTTCGTGCTCCTGTCGCCGGTGGTGGTCGGCGATGCGCTGCTCGGCTTCAACCTCGCCTGGTTCCTGGCTCTGCTCGCCTTCGGTGGCACCTTGTTCCTGCTCGACCGCGAGGAGGTGTCGCGGTCGGCGTTCGTCGGGTCGGTGGTGATCGCCGTGTTGGCCAGCTTCACGTGCCTCCAGGGCCTCTTCATCTGGCCGGCCCTCCTGGTCCTGCTCTGGCTGCGCCGCCGCCCGCTGGTGACGATCGCCGTCTGGGCCGGGTCGGCGGCGGTCACCACGGCGGTCTTCTTCATCGGATTCAACTTCGACCTGGCCAAGGCCGGGTCGTCGTCCGCGCCCCGGACGGCGGGCGGTGTCCTACGGTTCTTCGTCGTCGAGGTCGGGAACGTCCTCGGCAGCCAGGCCACCTACGGCGAGGAGCGGTTCTTCGGCACGGCCGTCCTGCTGCTCGCCGCGGCAACCCTCGTCGTGGGCCTGCGTCGGGGTACGTCCGACGGCGCACCGGTCGGGGTCGCCCTGATCACCTTCGGTCTGGCCTTCCTGGTCTCGGCCACCATCGGCCGGGCGCAGCTGGGACTCGGCGACGCCCTCCGGTACGCACCGTTCGTGCTGATGATCCTCGTGGGCGCCTACCTGATCCTGCTCTCGTGGCTCCAGCGGGTCCTCTATCCCGAAGGCGGCGTCGACGGGATGTCGACCACCCTGCCCTCGCTCGGCCCGTCCGGGCAGCTGTGGACGCCGGTGGTCCTGTTCGGCTGCGCCTTCCTCCTGTCCGTCTACCAGCCGGTGGTCTCCAACCAGAAGGGCCCGGCCGACTCCGGGGGATGGCACGCCGAAGAGGTCAGCATCGCCAACGTGACCGCCAACATCGACCAGGCTCCCGACTACGTGGTGCAGGGCTCACTGGGTGGCTACAGCCCGGCGTTCATCCGCGACATGACGCAGTTCGCCCGGGAGCAACGGCTCAGCCTCTTCGGAACGTCGTCGGCCGACGACCAGACCCGGATCGGCCTGGCGCCCAACTTCATGACGACGGTCCTCCGTCCGTCATCGGGACAGGTGCTGTCGGGTCGGGTCCTCCTCGATGCCGGAGTGGTCGCCCGCCACGCGACGGATGTCGAGTTCCTGGTGACCGGGCAGGGGCTCGACCAGGCGTCCGTGGCCGTCGGGTCTCTCGGCCGGTCGGGCTATGTGGGCCGGTGGAACACGACGAACGTGGCTGACGGCACGTACTACCTGTTCAGTCAAGCGACGACGGCCGAGGGCACCACCTATACGAGCTCTCCCGTCGTCATCACAGTCCGCAACGGCTGACTCGTGCTCGGGCGGCTCCGTGCGCCAGGCCCGCCGGCCGTACCTCAGTCCGGGTCGAGTCCGTAGAGGAGGGAGCCGTCGGGCGCCACGTCGTAGAGCTCGACGCCCTCCTCCACGTGGGCGGCGTCGGCGCCCAGCCCCACCGCCACCTTGTTCAGGGCGTTGCGGGTGATGTCGAGGACCAGCTCCACCCGCTGGGCCGGTGACGCCTCGGTCGCCAGTGCCTCCACGGTGGCCGGGTCGATGCGACCGGGCGTCCAGATCACGGCGTCGGTGAAGGCCAGGGCCGCCCGCTGCAGGGGGGTGAGGTCGCTGTCCTCGTAGTGGTCGACGGCGGCGAAGTCGACCTCGGTGGCCCCGGCCCGCAGGGCGGTGCGGTTCCGGAGCGACCGGCACAGCCGGCAGTCGTGCTGGCGGGCGCCCCGGAGGCGGACCAGTTCCGAGGTGACCGGA
Organism: Acidimicrobiales bacterium; assembly: GCA_036511155.1. GTDB lineage: Bacteria > Actinomycetota > Acidimicrobiia > Acidimicrobiales > RAAP-2 > Bog-756. The sequence continues at coordinate 575 of DATCCR010000262.1, read as the reverse complement.
TCGAGGGTGTCGAGGGCGGGGACCGCCCGGATGAGGCCGTCCAGGGCGGCCCACACCCCGCCGGGCACCGGCCCGCCCGCTGCCAGCGGCCAGGTCCCGGGGCCGAAGAGGCCGTCCAGGGCGGCGCGGGTCCGGGGCGCGAACTCGACCACCCACAGGGCGGCGGCCAGGGTGCCGGCGCGGTCGCCGGTGGCGGACAGGAAGGCGGCGCGCTGGTCGGGGGTGACCGAGGCGACGTCGAGGCACGACTGCTCGGCGAAGGCCCGGACGGCTCCGTCGTCGGCCGTCGGGACGCCGGGGTCCGCGCCGGGAGCCGGGAGGGGGTCGAGGTGCAGCAGGTCGGCCGCCGCGGCTGCGCACGAGGCGACGAGGTCGGTCAGTCCGGCGTCGGCGACGTCGGACCACATGGTGGCCACCACGGCATCGAGCGAGTCGGCGACGGCCGCCTTCGGGTTCCATGCCGGCGTCGCCGTTCTGGCCGGACGGCTCCTGGCCCTGCTCCCCCACCGGTGGGTCGAGGCGGTCACAGCACTGCTGTTCGCCGGGGGGGCCGCCTACCTACTCCTCGTCTCCGA
>DATCCR010000261.1:0-3579 GCA_036511155.1 Acidimicrobiales bacterium | reverse complement strand
ACAAGCACCCTGCGGTACGGCTCGAGACGATCCGCCTCGCCGGCGAGGCCCGCGTGCCCTTCACGACGGGGATCCTCATCGGGATCGGCGAGACGCGCGAGGAGCGCCTCGACGCCTTGCGTGCGATCGCGGAGCTGCACGCCGAGCACGGCCACGTCCAGGAGGTGATCGTCCAGAACTTCCTGCCCAAGCCGGGCACGTCGATGCACAGACACCCGCCGTGCCCGACCGACGAGTTCCTGTGGACCATCGCCGCGGCGCGCCTGGTGCTGCCGACCGACATCCACCTCCAGGCCCCGCCCAATCTGTCCGACGAGCTCGGCCCCCTGGTCGACGCCGGGATCGACGACTGGGGCGGCGTGTCCCCGGTGACCGCCGACCACGTCAACCCCGAGCGGGCCTGGCCGGCGCTCGGGATCCTGCGGGCGGCGACCGAGGCCGCCGGCCACGTGCTGGCCCCCCGACTGACGCTCTACCCCGAGTTCGCGCTGCGTCCGGCCACGTGGCTGGACCCGACCCTGCGGTTCCCGGTGATGGACGCCTCGGATGCCGAGGGTCTGGGCCGCGACCACCCGTGGGCCTCGGGGGGCGAGTTCCCTCCGCCCGAGCTGCTGCCCCCGTTCGTGACCCCCACGGGTCCGACCCGCCCCGAGGTGGTCACCCTCGCCTCGACCGGCGGGGAGGTGGCCGAGGTCCTTTCCGGCGTGCTGGCCGGACAACGGGTCGACGAGGACGAGATCGTCACGCTGTTCGGTGCCCGGGGGCCCGAGGTGCGGGCCGTGGCCGAGGTGGCCGACCAGCTCCGCTACGACATCGTGGGCGACGAGGTCACCTACGTCGCCAACCGGAACATCAACTACACCAACGTCTGCACCTTCAAGTGCAAGTTCTGCGCCTTCTCCAAGGGGCCCCTCTCCCTCAACCTGCGGGGGACGCCGTACCTGCTCGAGCTGGGAGACATCACCGACCGGGTGGCCGAGGCCGAGGCCATGGGGGCCACGGAGGTCTGCCTCCAGGGCGGCATCCACCCCAAGTTCGACGGCAACTACTACCTCGAGGTCATCGAGGCCGTCCGCCAGGCGTCGCCCACCATCCACATCCACGGCTTCACCGCCCTCGAAGTGACCGAGGGGGCCCGGCGCTCCGACATGCCCCTGGCCGACTACCTCGTGCTGCTCCGCGACGCCGGCCTGCGGACGATCCCGGGCACCGCGGCCGAGATCCTGGACGACGAGGTCCGGGCGGTCATCTGCCCGGACAAGATCAACACCGAGGAGTGGCTCGAGGCCCACCGGACCGCCCACTCGGTCGGCCTCAACTCCAACGTCACCATCATGTTCGGCTCCGTCGAGCAGCCCCGGTCGTGGGCCCGGCATCTCGTGCGCACCCGCGACCTGCAGCTCGAAACGGGTGGGTTCACCGAGTTCGTCCCGCTCCCCTTCGTCCACATGGCCACACCCATCTACATCCAGAAGAAGGCCCGCCGCGGCCCCACCTTCCGGGAGACCGTCCTCATGCACGCGGTGGGCCGCATCGCCTACCGGGGCGCCATCGACAACATCCAGCTGAGCTGGGTGAAGATGGGCGCCGCCGGGGCCCGCCAGCTGCTGCGGTCCGGCGTCAACGACCTGGGCGGCACCTTGATCGACGAGAACATCTCGCGGGCCGCCGGCGCCAGCCACGGCCAGATGATGGATGCCGACGGTTTCCGGGCGCTGGTGTCCCCCCTCGGGCGCACGCTGGCCCAACGCACCACCCTGTACGGTCGCGTCGTCCACCCCGACGGCCACGACTCCGTGCTGGCCGGCGCCCGCTGACATGACCGGGTCCCCCTTCGAGCAGGGGGGACTCGAGGCAGCCATCGACGGATCGCCCGAGGCCGCACTGGCCGGCACCGGCATCACCGTCGAGGAGCTGATCGAGCGGGCCGAATCCCCGACCGAGCGCCGCCTGTACCGGTCCATGCTCGACACAGTGGCCGCCCTGGCTCGCGAGGGTACGGACGTCATCGACCTGAAAGTGGCCGACACGGCCCTGGCCGAGATGGCCGAGGCCTTCCGGGTCTTCCAGCCCCTGCGCAAGCGGATGAAGGTCACCATCTTCGGCTCGGCCCGCACCGAGCCCGACCACCCGGCCTACCGCCAGGCCCGGGCGCTGGCCGCGGCCATGTCCGGCGCCGGATGGATGGTGGTCACCGGGGCGGGCCCCGGCATCATGGCCGCCGGCATGGAGGGCGCCGGTCGGGACCAGTCCATCGGGGTCAACATCCGCCTCCCCCACGAGCAGGGGGCCAACCGGTTCATCGCCCAGGACCCCAAGCTCGTCGAGATGCGTTACTTCTTCACCCGCAAGCTCATGCTCCTGAAGGAGTCGGACGGCTTCATCGTGCTGCCCGGCGGGTTCGGGACCCTCGACGAGGGGTTCGAGCTGCTGACCCTGCTCCAGACGGGAAAGGCCGAGCCTGCGCCCATGGTCCTGCTCGACGTGCCCGGCGGGACGTTCTGGCACGGTTGGAGCCGGTTCCTGGCCGAGGAGGGGGAGCCCCGCGGACTCGTCTCCGCCGACGACCGGGCCTTCTTCACCATCACCGACGACGTCTCGGTGGCCACCTCCGAGCTGCTGGCTTTCTACCGGAACTACCGCTCGTGCCGGTGGGTGGGCGACCTGCTGGTGCTGCGGATGGCCGTCCACCCGGACAAGGCCCAGCTGGCCGACCTCAACCGCCGGTTCGCCGACATCGTGGCGTCGGGCGTGATCCGCAAGATCGACCCCCTCCCCCCGGAGCGGGCCGACGACGACGTGGTCGATCTACCGCGCCTGGCCCTGCGGTTCGACAAGGTCCACTACGGGAGGCTCCGCCAGCTCATCGACACCGTCAACGAACTCGTGGACACCTGACGTCGGCCTGACGCCGGCGCGTCACTGGCGACCGGCGACGTCACGGCGACGGCGGACCCCGCGGTGGACACGCAGGTGGACCCGCGACCCGTGCTCCGACACTTCGGCGGCCGACGGGTCGACGTAGGCGAGTACGGAGTACTGATGGGCGAAGGCCGAGTCCGGCGGCGGGTCCTGGCACTCGACACCCTGGTCGCGGACGAGGGCGGTCGGGAGTCCCCGCGAGAACCACCGCTCCTCATGACTGCCGTAAGGGTCGAGGCACCAGTTCTGTGCTTGTCCGTGTGTCACTTCCATCTCTCTAGATTACCCTACGTTTACCTTCTGTTCATCTCTTATTCATGCTTGTCACCTTTCGGACACCGTACGGACAGATGGCACGGTGGTTGCCGCTCCCACCGATGTGTCCTCGATAGGGACGTCGACGTCGGCATGCTGCTGATCGCGGAGTCGAGTGCTCGGTCGGCACCGACGACTGGCGGCGGTCGCCCTCGACGGGCCGCACCCGGTGTGGCCGGATGCATCGATGCCCGGCCCCTGGCCCGGGAGTAGGTTCGGCACACGCCCGCGATCGGAGGTCCCCATGCACGCCATCCGACGGATCCCGTTCGTCCTCCTGTTGGCCGTGGTCGGCGCCGGTGGCCTCGCCCCGGTCGCAGCCCAGGCCCTGCCGGCATCGGG
>DATCCR010000260.1:0-8743 GCA_036511155.1 Acidimicrobiales bacterium | reverse complement strand
GCCGCCGTCACCACTGGGCCCGACCACCTCAAGGCGTTTACCGAGACGGGTGAGGTGCCCCAGGTCGGAGGACGCGTCACCTCGGCATCCGGCGCGTCGGGCAACTACGACTACAAGGTGGACACGGGGCCCCCCACCGGGACGTTCCCGGTGGTCCCTCGGGCGGACCTCCGCAAGAGTCGGCGCTCGGTGGCCAAGGCCCGTCGCCGGATGAAGGCCCCGGCGTGGCTGAAAGTCCTGACCTGGGTGGCGGCCGTGCTGGTGCTGGCCGTGGCCGCCGGCTGGGTGCTGCTGTCGGCGAAGCCCACCGTGTTGGCCAATGCGCACATCCTGCGGGTCGTCCCGCCCGGCTCGACATCCGGCGCCCCGGGCGGCAGCACCTCGGGTTCCACCACACCCCCCGGCCACCAGGCGTTCCCCGTGGTGCCGGCCGGCACCTCGCCGTCGGGCGCCTCGTACACGGTGGCCACGTCCAAGTTCGACGTGGTGGTCGCCACCTCGGGGCGCTGCTGGGTCCAGGTGACCAGCTCCTCGTCGCCCGTACCCCTGGTCAGCGGCGTTCAGGACGGGGGCAAGGTCCTCACCTTCCCGGCCAAGGGGACCATGACCGTGGAGGTCGGATCGTCGGCCGTCATCGTCGGCATCACCATCAAGGGGAAGAGCGCCTTCACCGACATCCCCCAGGTGATCCCCTTCACCTACACGTTCGTCCCCGGCTGATGCCACGCCCCACCGGGTAGGGCCGCCGGGGTCAAGGCTCGGCCGGGCTCCGGTCGACGTCAGGGCTGACCGCGGTCAGCGAGGTGCCGGCCTCCGCGTAGGTGGCGTCGAGTTCGGCGTCGATGCGGGCGGTGCGGCGGCCCTCGAACCGGAGCCACTGGATGAACACCGGGATCAGGGCCAGGAAGGTGAAGACCTCCGCTCCGATCCACAGGATGCCTGCCCCGGCATGGGTGCTCCCCACCGTGTACATCGAGGCGACCGGGCGGGTCGACGTCAGCAGGGCCAGCGCCAGGAACGACTCGATCGGCACCCCGATCAGCAGTGCCACCATCTTCGCCCCGTGGCTCATGGGCCAGTGCGGAATGTTGTCGATGCCCACGATGGGCCACCAGAAGTGGAGCGACGCCACCAGGAAGGCGATGTTGACCACATCCATCACCCACATGTGCTGCATGGCCACGTCGATGCCCGAGGTGAGGAAGAAGGCGAACATGGCGAAGTAGTAGACGGCCGCCGTCGGGACCGGGTGGCTCCACCACTTGAACACCCGGGAGTTGAGGACCCCCAGCATCCGGACCTTGACCGGCCGGCTCGAGGTCTGCAGGGCCAGGGTCATCGGCGCCCCGAGGGCCAGCAGGGGCGGGGCCGTGACCATGAGCAGCAGGTGCTGGACCATGTGGGCCTCGAAGTACCCCATGGTGAAGGTGGCCACCGGCGACTGCAGGGCCAGATCGATCATGACCAACCCGACCAGGAACGACACCGTGCGCATCCGGCTCCAGATACGGCCCTTGGCCGAAAGCGCCCACACCGCCTGCAGGTACCAGGCGCCGACGACCACGCAGGTCACCAGCGTGAGTAGGGCGAAGGGGCTGGTGTCCCACGAGGTGAGCACGTTGTGGAGTGTGAACCCGAGGCGGTGTACCCCGGGCATCCCCGGCATTACGGGGACCCGATCCAGGTTGGCACAGCGTCCAGCCTATCGACCGGGCCCGGCGGCTCCCATTCGGCATCCCTCGGGCGGGTCCACCGGCACGGGGACGGGACGACAGCACGGGTTAGCGTGTCCGGAGTGGTTCCGAGAAGCGTCGTTGACGATGGGCATCGAAGTGGGCCGGCGATGATCGGCGACCGGCTGGTCGCCATCTGCGGTGCGGACTCCGTCGCCGTGGGCGAGGCGGTGTCCACCGACTGGAGCCACGACGAGGCGCTCGGCCTCGACCCGGTCCTTCCACTGGCCGTGGCCCGTCCAGCCACCACGGACGAGGTGGTCGCCATCGTCCGTGCCGCGGCCGAGCTCGGCGTCCCGGTCACCGCGCGCGGATCGGGTACCGGCCTGTCGGGAGCGTCGGTGCCGGTCGACGGGGGCATCGTGGTCTCCTTCGACCGGATGGCCGCCATCCTCGAGATCGACGTGGCCAACCAGGTGGCGGTGGTCGAGCCCGGGGTCACCCTGGCCGAGCTCGACGCCGCACTCGCGCCCTACGGGCTCGTCTATCCGGTGTTTCCGGGGGAGCAGTCGGCCAGTCTCGGAGGCAACGTATCCACCAACGCCGGGGGCATGCGGGCGGTCAAGTACGGGGTCACCCGCCACCACGTCCTCGGCCTCGAGGCCGTGCTCGGCACCGGCGAAGTCATCACCACCGGCGGCCGCTTCGTGAAGGCGACCAGCGGCTACGACCTGACCCAGCTGATCATCGGCTCCGAGGGCACCCTCGCCCTGGTCACCCGGGCCATCCTGCGACTCCACCCCCGGCCCGAGCACCAGACGACCGTGTTGGCGCCCTTCGCCACCGTCGAACTGGTCGCCGGAGCCGTCCCGCCGGTGGTGGCCAGCGGGGTCGGCCCGCTTCTGGTCGAGTACATCGACATGATCTCGATGGCCGGGATCACGGCCAATGCCGGCATCGACCTGGGGATCCCCGAGGACGTGCGGGCTGCCGCCCTCGCCTACCTGGTCATCGTCCTGGAGGGCCACCACCCCGACCGCCTCGAGGAGGACACCGAGACCCTGGCCACGCAGCTGGCGACCCTCGGGGCGCTCGACGTCTATGTGCTGCCCGACACGGCCGGCCACCAACTCATCGCCGCCCGTGAGCACGCCTTCTGGGCCTCCAAGGCGGCCGGGGCCGACGACATCGTCGACGTGGTCATTCCCCGGGCCAGCATCCCCACCTACCTGGCCGACGTGGGCGAGCTGGCCGCCGCCACCGGATCACTGGTCGTGGGGTGTGGCCACGCCGGGGACGGCAACGTGCACCTCTCGGTGTTCCAACCCGACCCGGACGTCCGCCACCGGCTGGTTCACGACATCCTGGCCGCCGGGGTGGCGCTCGGCGGGGCCGTCTCCGGCGAGCACGGCATCGGCACGGCCAAGTTGGCCGCGTTCGCCGACCTCGAAGACCCGGTCAAGCTCGATCTGATGCGCCGGATCAAGGCGGCGTTCGATCCCGACGGCATCCTCAATCCGGGCAAGGTCTTCACCCCCACCCGCTAGGTCCCTACCCCGACTCGACAGGAAGGAGCCCGTCCGTGAACGGCGCCCAGTCCCTCATCCGCACCCTCGTCGACCATGGGGTCGATACCTGCTTCATGAACCCCGGCACCTCGGAGATGCACTTCGTCGCCGCCCTCGACGACGTGACCGAGATGCACGGCGTGCTGGCCCTGTTCGAGGGTGTGGCTACGGGCGCGGCCGACGGCTACGCGCGCATCGCCGGGCGGCCGGCCGCCACGCTCCTCCACCTCGGCCCCGGTCTGGGCAACGGCCTGGCCAATCTCCACAACGCTCGTCGCGCCCACACCCCGGTGCTCAACATCGTGGGCGACCACGCCCTCTCCCATCGCCGCTTCGACGCCCAGCTGCAGTCCGACATCGAGACGGTCGCCCGCAACGTGTCCACCTTCGTCCGGACCACCGGGACGACCGCATCCCTCGGCGCCGACGCCCGGGACGCACTGGCCGCCGCCTACGGCCCGCCCGGGTCGGTGGCCACCTTGATCCTGCCCGCCGACGTCTCCTGGTCCGAGGGCGGCGTGGTCGCCGAGCCCGCCGGCCGGACCGATGCCGGTCCTGGCTCCGCCCCCGACCCCTCGGTGGTCGAGGCGGCCGCGGCCGCGCTCCGATCGGGCGAGCGTTGCGCGCTGTTCATCGGAGGACGGGCATGCTCGGGTCCTCTGCTCGACGAAGTGGCCGATCTGGCCGCCGCGACCGGGGCCGAGCTGCTCTGTGAGACCTTCCCGGCGCGGCTGGGGCGCGGTGCGGGGCGGCCTCCGGTGGAACGGCTCGGCTACCTGGCCGAGTTCGCCATGATGCGCCTCGACGGGATCCGCCACCTGATCCTCCTCGACGGCAAGTCGCCCGTCTCGTTCTTCGCCTACCCGGGCAAACCGAGCGACCTGGTACCCGAGGGCTGCACCGTCCACGCCGTGGCCGGTCCGGAAGATGACCTGGCCACCGCCGTGGCCCAACTGTCCGACCTGGCCGGGGCGACGGCCGGCGGTGCCATCCGTCAGGAGGCCGGGCGGCCGGGGCTCCCATCGGGGCCACTGACCGCGCAGGCGGTGTGCCAGGCCCTGGGCGCCCTGCTGCCCGAGGAGGCGATCGTCTCCGACGAAGGCAATACCTCGGGCCTGTTCGCCCCCGGGGCGACCGCCGGAGCCCCGCCCCACGACTGGCTCACGCTGACGGGCGGGGCCATCGGCCAGGGCCTCCCGGTGGCCGTGGGCGCGTCGGTGGCCGCCCGCGACCGCCGGGTGGTCGCCCTCGAGGCCGACGGCAGCGCCTTGTACACCATCCAGTCCTGGTGGACGATGGCCCGTGAGGGCCTCGATGTCACCACCGTCATCCTCAACAACCACTCCTACGCCGTCCTCAACATGGAGCTCGACCGGGTGGGCGTGGCCGAGCCCGGTCCCCGGGCTCGGGAGATGCTCGACCTGGGCCGTCCCGACATCGATTTCGTGCATCTGGCCAAGGGACTCGGGCTCCACGCGGCCCGGGCGGACACGGCCGAGGAGTTCAACGACGAGCTGGCCCGGGCGCTCGCCACCCCGGGGCCGAGCGTCGTCGAGGCGGTCGTTCCCGGACTGCTCTGATCGTGGCGGCCGGATTTCTCCACAGGAGGGCCCGGCCCGAGTTCCGGAATCGGAGCTGACTGGTATCAGATCCGATACCACGCCGGACCGGAACCGCAGTCCGGCCACCGGATGCTCCGACCGGTACCCTCCTGCCACCATGGCCACCCCAGCCGGCTCCGACACCGTGCGCTACGGGATCATCGGGGTCGGGATGATGGGCCTCGAGCACCTCCGCGACCTCGCCGCCGTGCCCGGGGCGGCAGTCACCGCGGTCAGCGACCCCCACGAGGGCTCTCGGGTGGGCGCCGTCGACGAGTCCGGGCGGGCGGGCCTCCCCCGGCCGGCCGTCTTCGTGGACCACCGGGACCTCCTCGCCTCCGGCCTCTGCGACGCGGTGGTCGTGGCCAGCCCCAACATGACCCACGCGGCGGTGCTCGACGACGTCCTCGACGCCGGGCTCCACGTCCTGGTGGAGAAGCCGCTCTGCACCACGGTGGCCGACTGTCGACGGACCATCGACAAGGCTCGCGACCACCCCGGCGTCGTCTGGGTGGGGCTCGAGTACCGGTACATGCCACCGGTCGCCGCGCTCATCGCCGACGTGGCCTCGGGCGGGGTCGGGCGGGTCCACATGGTGGCCATCCGGGAGCACCGGTTCCCGTTCCTGCCCAAGGTCGGCGACTGGAACCGCTTCAACCGCAACACCGGCGGCACCCTCGTGGAGAAGTGCTGCCACTTCTTCGACCTGATGAACCTGGTGTCCGGCGGCCGGCCCACCCGGGTGCTGGCCTCGGGGGCCCAGAGCGTCAACCACATCGATGAGCGCTACGACGGCGAACAGCCCGACATCCTCGACAACGCCCTGGTCATCGTGGAGTACGACAACGGGGTCCGGGCCTCCCTCGACCTCTGCATGTTCGCCGAGGGCAGCCGCAACCAGGAGGAGTTGTCGGTGGTGGGCGACACGGGCAAGGTCGAGGCATTTCTACCGAGTGGCGTCCTGCGCACGGGAGCGCGGACCACCGGGTGGCCAGGGGTGTCCGAGTCGGTGGTGGGCGACGACCGGGTGGCCCACGAGGGCTTCCACCACGGCTCCAGCTACCTCGAGCACCTGGCCTTCCTCGACGCCGTGCGCACCGGGCTCAGGGCCGACGTGAGCCTGGAGGACGGGCTGCTGAGCATGGCCGTCGGGGTTGCGGCCCAGCGGTCGATCGCCGAGGAGCGGGCCGTCACCCTCGACGAGGTCCTGGCCGGCTGAGCCGGCTCGGTGGGAGGCGGGGCCTCAGACCACGAGCGGGGCGTGGTCCAGCAGGGGCAGGACGCTCCGGCCGAAGCGCCGGCACTCGTCCAGGTGCGGGTAACCCGAGAGCACGAAGGCCTCGATGCCCAGATCCATGTAGCGCTCGAGCTTGGCCACCACCTGGATCGGGTCGCCGACGATGGCCGCCCCGCACCCTGACCGCGCCCGGCCGATCCCGGTCCACAGGTGCGGCTCCACGTAACCGTCGGCGTCGGCGCCGTCGCGCAGGGCGGCCTGCCGGGCCACCCCGGACGAACCGGCGTCGAGCGACCGGCTGCGGATGGCTGCCCCCTCTGTGTCGTCGAGGGCGCTCAGTAGGTGGCGGGCCACCGCGCGCGCCTCGTCCTCGGTGGGACGGACGACCACGTGGGCCCGGTAGCCGAAGCGGAGTGTCCGACCGTAGGCGGCGGCCCGCGTCCGCATGTCGTCGAGCAGCGCGGCCACCTCGTCCTCGGTATCGGGCCACAGCAGATAGACATCGGCCGCCCGGGCGGCCACGTCCCGGGCCGGCTCGGACAGGCCGCCGAAGTAGAGCGGCGGACACCGACCCGACACCGTGCCGAGCCGGGGCGGGTCGACGTGCAGGTCGTAGTGGATGCCGGCATGGTCCACCCGCTGCCCGTCCAGGACCGTGCGCAGGATCTCCATGACCTCGAGGGTGCGCCCATAGCGGGGTCCCGGCTCGAGCGACTCGCCGGGCAGGTCGCTCGAGATGATGTTCACCGTGAGTCGTCCGTCCAGCAGATGGTCGAGCGTGGCCAGCTGGCGGGCGAGTTGCGGGGGCCACAGCTCCCCACCGCGCACGGCCACCAGCATCCGGATCCGCTCGGTCGATGGGGCGACGGCCGACGCGAAGGCCACCGGGTCGATCCCGACCGCGTAACCCGAAGGGAGGAGGATGTTGTCGTAGCCCCAGCGCTCCGCTTCAGCGACGATGTCGGCACAGTGCTCGAAGCTGCTGGCCAGCTCGGGGTCGGGGACACCCAGGACCTCGCAATCGTCGTCGCACAGGGCGGCGAACCAGGAGATCTCCACGGGCCCGCCGACCCCCGTGCTCACGCCGTCCGGGCCGTCCGGAGGCCCGTCGGAAGGCGGTCTCGTCCCATGACCGGATCCTAGGTTCGGCGGGTGCAGCCCGGGTGCGGGACGGTCGGCCCATTGCCGGGGCGCGCCGGCGTGTGGTGGGATTGACGAATCGCAGGTGGGCGAACCCACCGACAGAGAGGGGCATCTCGTGTCGCATCGTCTGGCTCGGTTCGGCATCACCGCGCTCGGAGTGGGGGCCCTGCTGGCCCCCGTCGCCGTCGCCGCGGCGCCGGCTACGGCGTCGGTGGCCACCTCGGGCTCGTTGATCCGGGCCTCGGGGCAGCACTCCTCCAACTGGTCCGGTTACGGGGTCGCCGGTTCGTTCTCCGCCGTCACCGGTTCGTGGGTCGTCCCCAGGGCAACGCCTTCGGCCGCTACTACCTACGCCTCCACCTGGATCGGCATCGACGGCCTCGCCAACCGGAACCTCATCCAGACCGGCACCGAGTCGGACGTCATCAACGGCGTCGTCCACTACGACGCCTGGTGGGAGATCCTGCCCGCCGCCGAGACGGTCATCACCAAGCTGACGGTCAGCCCGGGCGACCACATGACCGCCGCCATCACCCGGGGTGTCGGCAAGAAGTGGACGATCAGCCTCACCGACACCACCTCCGGCGCGTTCTTCTCCTACTCCCGGAACTACAAGGGCATCGGCACCTCGGCCGAATGGATCGTGGAGCGGCCGCAGATCGGCCGGACGCTGGCCACCTTGACGAACTACGGGTCGACCACCTTCACCGGGCTGACCGCCAACGGAAGCATCCCCGGGCTCGTGCCGTCCGAGGCCATCTCCATGGTCGGCGACGCCGGGACCAACGTGATCTCCACCCCGTCGGCGCCTTCCGCGCGGGGTGACGCGTTCGCCGTGGCCTACGGACCGTTCGTCCCGTCCGCACCGGCCGGCTGACCGCTGACCGGCACCGCGGCCGGCGGACACCCGACATGGCCCCGGCCCGGCCGATCCCCCGGCTGATCCACGGGGGTGCTGTAGTACGGTGCCTGCTCGTGTCGACTGTCGGATGGGGGCGTGCCTGATGGACCTCGCCGGCTCGGCGCGCACCGCCTTCCAGGCCCTCCCCCGTGGCCTGCAGACCGCCATCCGCCACCGACGCGGAAGCTATGCACCATGGGAGACGGGTCGGCCGCCCCAGGCGCCGCCCTGCCCCCCGGGCCTGCACGTAGGACCGCCCGACTTCATCGGCCTCGGCGCCCCGAAGTGCGGGACCTCCTGGTGGTTCAGCCTGATCCTGGCCCACCCGGACGTGCACGGCCCGATCCAGAAGGAGTTGCTCTTCTTCAACCGGATCTTCTTCCGCCAGTACCAGGACCATGGGGTGTCCGACGAGGACCTCCGGGCCTACTGGAACTGGTTCCCCAAGCCGACCGGCGCCACCACGGGCGAGTGGACCCCCTCGTACCTGTTCTGGTACCTGCTCCCCGACCTGTTGCAGCGGGTGACCCCCGACGTGAAGCTCCTGGTCATGCTCCGGGACCCGATCGAGCGCTACCACTCCGACATTTCCCGACGGATGCCGAGGAAGCGTCTGCGCT
>DATCCR010000259.1:0-2620 GCA_036511155.1 Acidimicrobiales bacterium | reverse complement strand
CCCCCGAGCGGACCTTCGCCATAACCCGGCTGCCCCTCGGCGCCCTCCAGGACATCCGGCGGGCCACCGGCACCACCTTCAACGACGTCTACCTGGCGGTGTGCGCCGGGGCCCTGCGGCGCTACCTCGTCGAGCGCGAGGAACTGCCCCTCCGGCCGCTGGTGGCCAGCGTGCCGGTCTCGACCGACCCCGATGTCGCCCGCATGTCGGGCAACCGGGTCGACAACATCTACGTGTCCGTCGCCACCGACGTCGCCGACCCCCTCGAGCGCCTGCGGACCATCCACGACGGGGTGGTGGCGGCGCGTGCGGTGCGCCAGCAGCTCGGCCACGACCTCCTCGAGCAGCGGGCCGACGTGGTACCCCCCCAGCTCTACCAGCCCACGGTCCGACTGTGGAGCCGTTCCCACGTCGCCGACCACCTCCACCCGCCGCTCAACGTGATCCTCTCCAACGTGGCCGGCCCGAGGGAGGAGATCCGGATGGGCCCGGTCGGCCTCGAGGCGCTGTACTCGGTCGGCCCGATCCTCGAGGGCATCGGACTCAACGTGACGGCCTGGAGCTACGAGGACGTCCTCGGCGTCTCGCTCATCGGCTGCCCGAAGAGCGTGCCCGACCCGTGGGCCCTGGTCGACCAGTTCCACCTGGCCCTCGAGGAGCTGCGTCGGGCGGTCGGCTCCGACGTCGGCGCCGACTGCTGAGGGCGGACCCGGCCACTGGGTAGCATCTGGCCCGACGGACCGGCCCGCCCGGTCCGCACCTGGATCGATCGACACACGAGTCGGGAGCAGCCATGAGCGAGCCGGACACCCGGGGCACCATCTTCATCGACCCCATCAAGTACGCCGACCAGCAGGCATGGCACGCGGCCGCCGCCGAGCTGCGCAGGGAGTCCCCGGTGCTGCGGGTGGAGGCCGAGGGCTACACCCCGTTCTGGGCCGTCACCCGCCACGAGGACGTGTTCGCCGTGTCACGGGACAACGAGCACTTCCTCAACACCCGGAACTCCATCCTCGGGCCCGACGCCCAGTTCGAGTTCCTCAAGTCGATCGGCATCGAGGGCGAGACCCTCATCCACATGGACGGGGACGAGCACCACGACCACCGCAACGTGGCCAACGACTGGTTCCGGCCGCGGGCGGTGGCCAAGCGCCAGGCCTCCATCGAGGCCATCGCCGACGAGTTCGTGGACAAGTTCCGCCAACTGGACGGCAACTGCGATTTCGCCCAGGACATCGCCGTGCCCTACACGCTGCGGGTGATCATGGGCATCTTCGGCGTACCCGAAGAGGACGAGCCGACCATGCTCAAGCTGACCCAGGGGATCTTCGGGGCGGCCGACCCCGAGTACCTGGGGGACCTGAGCGACCCGATGGCGCTCCTGACCGACACCATCGCCCAGTTCGCCGCCTACTTCGACGGGCTGACCGAGGACCGGCGGGCCCATCCGACCGACGACCTGGCCACCGTGATCGCCACCACCGAGGTGAACGGCTGCCCCATGGACGGCAATGCGCGCCTCTGGTACTACACGATCGTCGCCACCGCCGGGCACGACACGACGTCGTTCGCCCTGTCCGGCGGGCTCGAGGCGCTGCTGCGCCGCCCGGACCAGGTCTCCCTGCTCCAGGAGCACCCCGACCTGGTGAACAACGCCGTAGACGAAATGATCCGGTGGACCTCACCGGTCCGGCACTTCCTCCGCTACCTGACCCGGCCGGCCACCCTGTCCGGAGTGGACATCCCCGAAGGTGACCGCCTGCTGCTCTCCTACCCGTCGGCCAACCGGGACGAGCGGATGTTCGACGGGCCCATGGAGTTCGACGTGGCCCGACCCAACGCCAACCGGATGATCGCCTTCGGCGGCGGCGAGCATTTCTGCCTGGGTTCGACCTTCGCCCGGCGGGAGCTGCGCACCATCCTTCCGAGACTGCTGGCCGCCGTCGACACCATCGAGGTGGCCGGCGATCCCGAGTGGGCGCAGGCCAACTTCGTGGGCGGGGTCAAGCACCTGCCGGTGGCCGCCACCTTCGCGTAGGTCCCCCAACGGGTCCAGGTTCACCCGGCATTGACCCGGGGACCCCGATGTCACGTGAAGTTCACCCGTCCTGCCCGGATCGCAGGGTAATTAGCCTCTGCCGACAATTCCTCCGCGCCAGCACACTGAAACTGCGACGACCCGTTCCGACGGGACCGCACTGCTGACGCCAAGGAGTCGCCATGTCACGTCTGACCGAACCCCCGAAGTCCGGCGAAGTGGGGACGGACGGTCCACCCCTCTCGCCCCGCAACCGGGAGAAGGCCCACGCCCTCGGCCTCACGTCGGCCACCGGTCTGGTGATCGGCAGCATCGTCGGCACCGGCGTCTTCACCGCCCCGGCCGTGATCGCCGGGGCCGGCACCATGGGGATCGTGGTGCTGGGCGTCATCGCCGTCGGCGCCATGTTGTTGGCCGTCCTGTTCGGCCAGCTCACCAAGCGGATCCCCAACAGTGACGGCGGCCTCTACGCCTACTCCCGGCACGAGTTCGGTGATTTCGCCGGCTACCTGGTGGGCTGGTGCTACTGGATCCAGGCCTGGGCGGGCAACGCCGCCATCGTGTCGTCGTGGGTGTTCTACG
>DATCCR010000258.1:0-5931 GCA_036511155.1 Acidimicrobiales bacterium | reverse complement strand
CCCCGCCGGTCGACGAACTCGACGACGACGCCGTCACCCGGGTCCGGGCGCGGCTCGAGTCCGGCGTCGCCCACGCCGCCGCGGGTCTGGCGCCCGGCGTGTCGCTGGAGGTCGGTCTGCCCCTGCTGCGCCGGGCCCGCTACCAGCCGGAGCAACTGGGCCTGGCCGACGAGCCGTTCGCCTGGAAGCCGGCGTTCGTCCGGCGGTCGCTCGGCCTGGAGCTGGTGCGGGCCTGTGCGCAGGGCCGGTACCGGGGCCCGGCCCACGCCGTGGGCCCTGTTGCCGACCGCGCCGTCGAGGAGTGGCGGCGCACCGGGTGGCGGACCTACCACTGGGAGCCCTGGCTCGCCGGCCTCGGCGCCGGTGCCCGGTCCGTCGTCCTGGCCGAAGCGATCGTCTGGGCTACGCCGCTGTGGGCCACGTTCGACTGGGCGGCCCTGTTGGGCACGGCCGAACTCGGCGCCCCCGACGACCGCTGGTCTAGCGCTGCAGGCGGGCCGGTCCACCTGAAGGGTCGTGTCGAAGCGCGGGTCCGTCCCCACGGCAACCGGCCGTCACTGGTGTCGGTGGCCTCCGGGCGCCCGGGTGACGGCTGGCGCGACGAGCTCGCCTACCTGGCCCTGGTGGCGGCGCTGGCCGCCGCCGACCGGCCCGTGCCGTCCCGGGTGGTCGGGCTCTGGCCGGAGTGCGGGTACCGGCTGGCCGTCGAGATCGACGAGGCCGCGTTGGCCGGTGCGGTCGACCGCGTGGTGGACACCGTGGCTGTCGTGGCCGACGTCCGGATGTCGGCCACGACGGTCGCAGTCGCCTGACTGCGAGGCCCGCTCAGAAGAGGCCTTTGGCCGCCTTGGTGTCGGGCTTGCCGGCCGCCGTCAGCGGGATCTCGTCGACCAGCAGTAGCTGCCGGGGCACCTTGTAGCCGGCCACATGGTCGCGGCAGTGCGCCATCAGGGAGTCGAGGGTGAGCTCGGGCGAGCCGTCACGCAGCCGGATCACGGCGGCCACCCGCTCGCCGAAGCGCTCGTCGGGCACGCCGACCACGATGGCGTCGTACACGTCCGGGTAAGCCTTGACCGCCGCCTCGACCTCTTCCGGAAAGATCTTCTCGCCGCCGGAATTGATCGACGCCGACCCCCGGCCGTGGACGGTGATGACCCCGTCGGGCTCGATGGAGGCCAGGTCGCCGGGCACCGACCACCGGACGCCGTCCGCGTCGGTGGGGAACGTGGCCGCCGTCTTCGCCTCGTCCTTGTAGTAGCCGAGTGGGATGCGGCCGGTGCGGGCCAGCCGGCCGATGCGGCCGTCCCCCGGTGCCAGCGGCACGAGGTCGTCGTCGAGTACCGCAGTGTCGTCGCTCATCACGAACTTCGGCCCGCTGGCCCCGATCTCGACCGCGCCCTGGGCACCCGCCTCGCTCGAGCCGAAGCGGTCCATGATCATCGCCCCGGGCAGCTGGGCGGCCAGATCGGCCTTGACGGTGGCCGACAGCATCGCCCCGCCCGAGCCGATGACCATCAGGGTCGAGACGTCGTAGGTCCCGGGCACGGCCGCGGCCAGCGTCTCGCACAGCGGGCGGGCCATGGCGTCGCCCACCAGGGCCGTAGACACCACGCCCTCGTCGCCGATCAGCTGGAGCAGCCGGTCGGGGTCGAACCGGTGCTCGGTGTAGAGGACGGTCGTCCCCGCCATCATGAAGGCGTTCCACATGGCCCACTGGGCGTTGCCGTGCATGAGGGGGCCGACCACCAGCATCGGGATCCGGCCCGCCGGGTCGACAGTGAGCCGGCCGGCCAGCTCGTCGGCCGACGTGATGGGCTCGGCCCCCCACCCGCCGCCGCCCATGGCCGCGAAGAAGATGTCCTCCTGGCGCCACATCACGCCCTTGGGCATGCCCGTGGTTCCGCCGGTGAAGAGGACGTAGTGGTCGTCGGGGGAGCGGGGGGTGAAGTCCCGGCCGGCCGAGGCCGCGGCCAGCGCCTCCTCGTAGGGGGTGGGTGCGGAGCCGGTGGCGGCGACCACCGGGTCGGGGTCGGTGACGGGAGTCCCGTCCTCGACCACCAGCAGGTGGGGCCCCCGGGCGGCCGAGGCGTCCCACGAATCGGCCACGAGCTGCGACAGTTCCCGCTCGTAGACGAGGACCTCGAGGTCTGCGTTGTCGACCACGTACCGCAGCTCGGGGGCGACGTAGCGGTAGTTGAGGTTGACCGGCACGGTACGGGCCTTGAAGCAGCCGACCATCGCCTCGACCCACTCGGCCCGGTTGCGGGCCAGGATCCCGACATGGGCCCCGGGGGCGGTGCCGGAGTCGATCAGGTGGTGGGCGAACCGGTTGGCCCGGCCGTCGAGCTCGGCGTACGTCAGGCGCTGGCGCCCGGCCACCAGGGCCAGTCGGTCGGGCACGGTGTCGACCACGAGCTCGAACAGGTCGGCGAGGTTGAATTGCCGCATCGTCACTGACTGTCTCCTCCTGTACTCCGATGTGCCCCGGCGGCACGGTGCCCCACGGGCGTCCGGGCCACGGGCCGCCGGGTCGGCGCCGCCCGACCCCCGGTCCGGGATTGCCGCGCTGCGCCGTCCGTAGCATGCTGCTCCGGAACCACGCACGGTAGCCACTCCGGCCGCCGACCCGGCGCCTCGCCGGCCACCACCACCATTGACCGACCAGGGGGAGACCACCAGTGACCGACGCAACCCGGACCACGACCGGCATCGCCGGCCTCAACGCGCTGGTGACCGGAGGGGGAAGCGGCATCGGCCTCGGCGCTGCCACCCGCCTGGTTCGCGACGGGGCGCATGTGACCATCTGCGGGCGTACCGAGGAGAAGCTGGCCACCGCGGTGACCGCCCTCGAGCAGGTGGCGGCCGACGCCGGGGCGGCCGGCGACCCGGTGGGCTCGGCCCGCTACGTGGTGGCCGACGTGACCGTGGAGGAGCAGATCGCCGCAGCCGTGGCCGAGGCGGCGTCGCACCGTGGCCACCTCGACATCCTCTTCGCCAACGCCGGCGGTTCCTTCACCATGGGCCCCATGGCCGAGGCCGATGTCGCAGGGGTGCGGGCCACCATCGACCTCAACCTGGTCGGCACCTTCCTGTGCATCAAGCACGGTGCGCCGTTGATGGCGGCCGGGGCCGGCGCGGGCATCGACGGGGGCGAGGCCCCCGGTGGCTCGATCATCGGGATGTCGTCGGGCGCCGGCCACTTCCCCCACCGCTTCCTGTGGGCCTACGGGTCGGCCAAGGCCGGCATCGACATGCTGTGCAAGTACGCCGCCGAGGAGCTCGGCGCCACCGGGGTGCGGGTCAACACCGTCCAGCCCGGGATCGTGGACGACGAGCTGATGTCGTTCATCACCGCCGGGGGAGCGCTGCTCGACGACTACCTGGCCGAGATGCCCATCAGCCGCCTCGGGACGGTCGAGGACATCGCCTCGGCCGTCCGGTTCCTGGGCGGCCCCGAGTCCGGCTGGATCACCGGGGAGGCTCTGGCCGTCGACGGCGGCCACCACCTCCGCCGGGGTGCCAACTACGGCCTCCTGTTCGGCTGACGACCGGGTCGCACCCCCTTCCCATCCGGGCCCGATCCCGGTAGCCTGAAGGGGTCAGGACCGTCCGGAGACCTTCCGTACGGCGTTGCGTGCACCTGGGGTTGCACCGGGCAGGGGCCCGGTCGCAGGGGTACGCGGGGGTCAACACCGCACCGGAGGTTCACATGTCACGTTCCCGTCGCCCGTCGGTGGCCGCGGCGCGAGCCTGTCGGGGCCTCGCACTTGCCGGCGCCGCGCTGCTGGGCACCGCCACCGTGGCTGCCCTGGCCGGCCCCGCCGACGCCGCCACGTCGGCCCCCGCCACCCCTTCGGTGGTGCTGACCGTGCCGACCGCCGCCCATCACGGCTACCGCCACGGCGCCGTACCCCGCAAGACCCGCGACGTGTCCGGCGTGCAGGCTCTCGGCTTCGCCCCGGCCGCCCCCGGTTCCGCGGCCCGGGCCGCCCGGGCGTCGACGAAGAAGCTCCTCCACTACGGCGGTGGGCTGACGGCCGCAGGGCTGAGCGCGGCCGGCGTGACCACCGGCCAGCCGAAGATCTACCTGGTGTTCATGGGCGGCCAGTGGGGCACCGAGTCGACCAGCGGTGGCCAGCAGGTGTTCAGCGGTGATCCCGACGGCATGGCGCCGGCCCTCCAGACGCTCTTCGCCGGCCTGGGCACTGGCGGCGAGACGTGGAGCGGGATCCTGACCCAGTACTGCGACGGTGCCCCCGTGGGAGCCACCGTGTGCACCCAGGGTGACACCCAGGTCCCCTACCCGGCCGGAAGTGTGCTGTCCGGCGTCTGGCACGACGCCTCGTCGGCGGCCACCGCCCAGGAGACGGCCGGCCTGACCGGCCACCAGCTGGCCGCCGAGGCGGAGGCCGCCGCCATCCACTTCGGCAACACCGACCAGCCCTCCAACCGGAACACGCAGTACGTGATCGTGTCGCCGACCGGCACCAACCCCGACGGCTGGGCCAACCCGACCACCGGCTACTGCGCCTACCACGACGACACGAACGACCCGACGATCGGCGGCGGTCCGGTGGCCGGCCCGATCGCGGCCTTCACCAACCTGCCCTACGTGTCGGACGCCGGGGCCAGCTGCGGTGCCGCCTCGGTCAACTCGCCCGGGACCCTCGACGGGACCACCGAGGCAGCCAGCCACGAATACGCCGAGACGGTCTCCGACCAGTTCCCCGAGGCTTCACCACCTGGCGGGTGGAGTACCACGGGGGGTGCCGAGAACGGCGACCTGTGCGCCTACGTGGCGTCCGGGCCCGGTGCCATGTTCAACCTGGCCCTGACGACCGGCACGGTGACCGTGCAGGGCACCTGGTCGAACCGGGCCAACAACTGCTCCGGCGGCGAGCCGACGTTCGCCTACCTGCCGGCCGTCACCACCTTCACCCCGACCAGCGGTGCGGCGGGTTCCTCGGTGACCGTCACCGGGACCAACCTGGGCGGCGCCACGGCGGTCACTTTCGCCGGGACGCCGGCCAGCATCACCGGGAATACCACGACCTCGGTCACGGCCACCGTGCCGACGGGCGCGGCCAACGGCACCATCGCGGTGACCACGGCGACGGGAACGGCCACGAGCGCCAAGGTCTTCTCGCTGGCCCCGTCCATCACGTCGTTCGCGCCGGACCCGGTGGCCCGCGGAGGGAGCCTGACGATCGTCGGGTCGGGGCTCGGCGTGGTCAAGAAAGTGACCATCGGCGGTAAAAAAGCGGCCATCTCATCCGAGTCGGCTACCCAGATCGTGGTGACGGTCCCGCCCAGGGCGGTGACCGGACTGGTCATCACCACCTCCAAGTACGGCACGGCGACAAGCGCCACGGTTCTCACGGTCACTTGATCCCGGGCGGGCCGTGGCCGGCCCGTCACCCCGGGATCCGGGCTCTTGGGCCCCGGTAGGGTGGGTGCCAATGGACGAAGCCGGCACCCCGGACGGAGATCGAGGGCCCGGCGCAGCTGACCCGGTCCCGGACGAGCGGACGCCGAACCGGAGTGAGCGCCTTTCGGGGGTTGACGCCGCCAAGGTGCACGTCACGCTGGCGGTGGGGCTGGCCGTGTGCGGGATCGCCTTCTGGTTCGAGATCCGGCGCGCCCTCGGCGGGAACGGATTGAGCTGGGCGTATGTGTTCGAGTGGCCGTTGTTTGCCGTGTTCGCCGTCTACATGTGGTGGACGGTCCTCCATGGCGGTTCCGCCGCCCGCCGCCGTCGGCCGGCGAAGCCCAAACCCGCGGTGGATCCGCGCTACGCCGGCATGCTCGACGCGTGGCTGGCCCACCAGCGTGAGCTTCAGGCGGCCCAGGCGGAGGTCGATCGAGCTCCCGGCCCCGATGACGAGTCGTTGCGGGGTGGGAAGAGCCGCGCTGACGACTGAGCCGTCCCGG
>DATCCR010000257.1:0-2465 GCA_036511155.1 Acidimicrobiales bacterium | reverse complement strand
CCCGCGTCGTGCTCGGCCTGGACCGCCACCACGAGGTCGGCGATCACCTCCCGGGCGTCGCCGACGATCGGCACGTCCGCCGTCCGGTTCTTGGAGATCTCGGCGGGGTCGATGTCGGCGTGGATGATCGCCGCGTCGGGGGCGAACGTCGACAGCTGGCCGGTCACCCGGTCGTCGAACCGGGCGCCCAGCGCGATGATCAGGTCGCTCTTCTGCAGGGCGCCGACCGCCGCGACGGTCCCGTGCATGCCCGGCATGCCCAGGTGCAGGCGGTGGCTGTCGGGGAAGGCGCCGCGGGCCATCAGCGTGGTGACCACCGGGATCCCGGTGAGCTCGGCGAGCACCCGCAGCTCGGCGGAGGCTCCGGCGCGGATCACCCCGCCGCCGACGTACAGCACCGGACGGCGGGCCGACGTGATGAGCCGGGCCGCCTCGCGCACCTGCTTGCCGTGCGGCCGGGTGACCGGGCGGTAGCCGGGCAGGTTCAGCGACGTCGGCCACTCGAAGTGGGTGAGCGCCTGCAGGGCGTCCTTGGAGACGTCGACGAGCACCGGTCCGGGGCGCCCGGTGGAGGCGATGTGGAACGCCTCGGCGATGGTGCGCGGGATCTGGTCCGGGTCGGTCACGAGGAAGTTGTGCTTGGTGATGGGCATCGTGATGCCCCGGATGTCGGCCTCCTGGAAGGCGTCCGTGCCGATGGAGGAGCTGGTCACCTGGCCGGTGATCGCCACGATCGGCACCGAGTCCATGTACGCGTTCGCGATCGGGGTGACCAGGTTCGTCGCGCCCGGCCCGGACGTGGCCATGCACACGCCGACCTTGCCCGTGGCGGTCGCGTAGCCCTCGGCCGCGTGTCCGGCACCCTGCTCGTGGCGGACCAGGATGTGCCGCAGCTTGGAGTCGAACAGCGGGTCGTAGGCGGGCAGGATCGCGCCGCCCGGGATGCCGAAGACCACCTCGGCGCCGGCGGTCTCGAGGGACTGAACCAGGCTCTGTGCTCCGGTGATCTGCTTGGTCATCTGAGGTCTTTCTCGCGGGGTGTGACACGGGGCAAACAAAAAACCCCTCGGCCCATTGTGGGCGATCGAGGGGTGCGCGCTCGGCTGGGGGTCAGCCGGCGCGCGTACCGATTACGAGGAGCAGCGAACGCATGCGAACCACCGTTGCACCGGGTTCCGCAGGCGTCAAGCCAGCGAGACGATCATCTCAGCATCCGGACAACGGTCACGGGGCAGGGCGCGTCCGCCGGGCCCCGGGACCGGTCAGTCGCAGACGGCGCCCTGGGCTGCCGAGCCGACCAGCTTGGCGTACTTGCCCAGCACCCCGGTGGTGTACCGCGGCTCGCGCGGCTTCCAGCCGGCCCTGCGGGTGGCCAGCTCGGCCTCGTCGACCAGCAGGTCGAGCGTCCGGGTGGACGTGTCCAGCCGGATCCGGTCCCCGTCGTGCACGAACGCGATCGGCCCGCCGTGCGGCGCCTCGGGGGCCACGTGGCCGATGCAGAACCCTGAGGTGGCGCCGGAGAACCGGCCGTCGGTGATCAGCATGACGTCCTTGCCGAGGCCGGCACCCTTGATCGCGGCCGTGACCGCGAGCATCTCCCGCATGCCCGGCCCACCCATCGGGCCCTCGTAGCGGATCACCACGACGTCCCCGGCCCGGATCCGGCCCTGGGTCACGGCCTCCATCGCCTCCGACTCGTCGTCGAACACCCGCGCGGTGCCCTCGAAGACCGGTTCCTCGATCGACGCGGCCTTGATCACCGCCCCCTCGGGGGCCAGCGATCCCCTGAGCACCAGCAGCCCGCCGGTGCGGTGCAGCGGCTGGGCCACCGACATGATGACGCGCCCGTCCGGAGCGGGAGGGGCGAGCTCGGCCAGGTTCTCGGCCAGCGTCTTCCCGGTGACCGTGAGGACGTCGCCGTGCAGCAGTCCCTCGTCGAGCAGCGCCTTCATCACCACCGGGACGCCGCCGATCCGGTCGACGTCGTTCATCACGAAGCGCCCGAACGGCTTCACGTCGGCCAGGTGCGGTGTCCGGTCACCGATCCGGTTGAAGTCGTCGAGGTCGAGCTCGACCCGGGCCTCGTGCGCGATGGCCATCAGGTGCAGGACGGCGTTGGTGGAGCCGCCGAGCGCCATGACGACGGCGATCGCGTTCTCGAACGCGTCCTTGGTGAGGATGTCGCGGGCGGTGATGCCGCGGCGCAGCAGCTCGACGACCGCCTCGCCCGAGTGGAAGGCATCCTCGTCCCGGCGGCGGTCCACCGCGGGCGGTGACGCCGAGCCCGGCAGGGACATGCCCAGCGCCTCGCCCACGCTGGCCATCGTGTTGGCGGTGAACATGCCGCCACAGGCGCCCTCGCCAGGGCAGGCGTGGCGCTCGATGTCGTCGAGCTCGGCCCGGCTCATCAGTCCGGCCGCGCAGGCGCCGACGCCCTCGAAGGCGTCCTGGACGGTGAGGTCGCG
>DATCCR010000256.1:0-15853 GCA_036511155.1 Acidimicrobiales bacterium | reverse complement strand
GAGCCACAGCCTCCGCTCCTGGTGCACGAACCCAGTATGCCCAGGCCACGGCGCCGACTGTGGGGACCGGTGCACCGCGAGCCGTACTCCGCGAGCCGCGGCGCCCGGCCCCGTCACCGACGGGGCCGGGCCGGGGTCAGCCCTTGTAGGTGAAGTGGTCGGCCGACGACACCGGGCTGGTGCCGGCCGGCGACGTCACCGTCACGTCCACCGCGCCGGCCGTGCCGGCCGGGGCCACCGCGGTGATCGAGGTGGCCGAGTTGACGGTGAAGCTGGTTGCCGGCGTGGTGCCGAAGCGGACCGAGCCGACCTCCACGAGCCCGGAGCCGGTGATGTGGACCGAGGTGCCGCCGGCCACGGCCCCGTGGTACGGGGCCACCTTGGTGATCGCCGGGCTGCCCAGGTTGTAGGCCACGGTGACGCCGGCCAGGGCCGGGACCGACTGGTAGGTGGCGAGCAGATTGGCCCCGGCGATGCCGGGGAAACCGATGCCGCCGGCCCCCGGGCCCGAGCTGACCTGGAAGGACAGGAGCGAGGCCACCGGGTCGGTCGAGCCCTTGGTGAACTTGGCCGACGAGGGCGAAGCGCCCAACGACAGCAGCGCCTGGAGGACCAGCGCGGTGGAGTCGGGATCGGTCGACCCGGGCGTACGGGACGAGTTGGGCCCGTAGCCCCATCCGCCGTCGGCGTCCTGGGCGTGGCCCAGGAAGTGCAGCGTCGAGGCGGCCGCCGACGGGGTGATGGCGTGCTGGGCCTCGAGTCCCTGGACGGCCAGGGCGGTCGAGTTGGTGTCGGGGCCGGCGTAGTTGGCCGGCTTGCCGTTGCACGGGTTGGAGGACGTGATGTAGCTCGTCCAGCCCCCGTCCGGGCACTGCTGGCCGGTCAGCCAGGTGGTACCTGAAGTCACGGCGGAGCCGCTGGACACCCCGGCGACGGCCAGAGCGGCCAACGAGAGGCCCTGGCGGTAGGTGCCGTCGAACGTCGGGTCCTGGGCGCCGAACAGCCCGGCGTCGGTCCCGGCGGGCCGCTGGGTGGCGAGCAGGCGGGTCACCAGGTTCGTCCCGCCGAACGAGATCGGCGAGACGCCCATGGCGTGGGCGTCGAGGATCAGCAGGGCGAGCTGGCCCGGCCCGTCGGCGGAGGAGACGGTCACGTAGTCGTTCACGTGGGCCTCGAGGTACGTCAGCGCCGAAACGGCCTGGGCCTGGTCGACGCCGGAGCTGGCCAGGGCGAGCACGGCGTTGGCCGTGGCATCGAGGTTTGCGGCACCCGGGACGGTGGTGGAGGCGATGTAGCCCCCGGGGGTGACCAGGCCGGCCAGCCAGTTGGCGGCGGCCTGGGCGGCGGCCGTCTGCGGCAGGTTCGGCTGCGGGCCGGCGGCCGAGGCCGGGGTGGGTGCGACCGCTACGGCGGTGCCGAGCAGGAGGGCGAGGGCCCCGGAAGCGGCGGTGCGCCGCAGGATGGACGGTTGGACGGTCATGTGGATTTCCTCTCGGGTGAACACCCGGAGGACCAGTGACCACGTGGGACCCTGACCATCCGAGTCCCCACCGCGTGTCTCGACGGATATGGACTCCCTGTCAGTTCCCGGTAACCCGACTTGTGATGAGCGGACGTGCCCATCACCCACGGTTGCGGACCAGCGCCGGAATTTGACCGGCTTCCCCGAAGAACTGCCATGTGTTGCATGTGTTGCACGGGCAACGTACCACCCCACGATCGACCCCGCCCCGGCATCCGGACGGTGGACCCGCGTTCTCCGGGCATCGGGCCGCGTGACATCGTCTCGGCACCGGGTGAGGATCGGGGCGTGCCCGACGCCACTGGCGATCCCCCACGGTCGGACGACGCGTCGGACGACGTCTCCGACGAGGCGCTGGTGGCGGCCGTGGCCCGCGTCGTCGGCCAACCGCTCGATGACGTGCCCGGGGAGCGGAGCTCCTTCGTGCTCCACGCCCCGCTCGAGCTGATGGCCCGTGCCGAACTGCTCAGCCTCGTCGAGCCGACCGGTCGGGACGCCGCCCGTCGCCGCATCGCTGAGGTGGCACGGACCTACCGGGCGATCGGGACGCCGGTGCCCGAGCCGGCCGGTTCGGACGCCACCGCGCACGACCTGGCCGCGGCCATCAGCTCGGGCGACCTCGACCGGGTCGACCGCGCCGCCGTCACCCTCGGGGCGACCCTCGGGCCCTGGCGGCTCCGGGCGGAGCTGGCCGACGCCGTAGTGGCCCGGCTGGGAGCGGCCGGGCACGCCACCGTCTACTTGTCGCTCCTCGGTCGGACCCGGCCCCGGGGCTTCGAGGGGATGCTGCTGCGACCGGTGGCCCGGGCCCTGGCCGCCGAACACGACCTCCACCTGGCGCTCCCGGACCGTACGATCGTCGACGACACCGACGGGACGGCGGCCGACACGCTGTCGACCGCCCTGGCGACGGTGGCCTCCTGCGGTCCGGCACCCAGCCCCTTCATCGCCCCCACGCTGCTGCACGCCGAACGGTCGGGCACCTATGACGCGCTGCTCAACGACGGGGTCTTCCGGGCGCCGGCGACGCCCCCCTGCCGGCTCCTCCGGGTGGCCGCGGCCACGATGCTCCAGGGGAGACACGACGTCGCTCCCTACGGATGGTCACACTGCCTCACCCTCAGCCAGGCCCCGCTGCAGCTGGCCGAGGTGGCGGGCGACCCCGCCGCCTGCGTCTATGTCGCCGCCGCCCAGATCGCCGCCCACTGGGCCACCGACGGCGACGGGCCCGTCGACCTCGATCGGGTGCCCGATCCCCTGATGGCGGGAGACGACCTCGAGACCGCCCTGCACGACACACCCGAAGCCGCCGCCGCAGCGGCCTGGCACCATCCGGACCCGGTGGCGGTGGGCACCCGACTGGCCACCATGGCCTCACGAGGACACGACGCCCACCGGGTCAAGTACACGCTGGCCTGCCTCGACGCGGCCGCCGCCGACCCCGGGGGCCGGGCGCTGTACCTGGCGGCCGCCGCCCACCTGTGCGCCTGGTGGGAGGCCCACCCGGACCTCGACGTGTAGGGACGGCCAGCCCACCTCGACCTTCCGTTCCACCGGACGGGTCCGGCGGGCTGCAGGCCACGGCGTCGACCCGCATCGACCGCTACGGGGTAGCGTCGCGACGTGCTCGCTCGCTGGGGAATCCGCATCGGCATGGGGCTGGTCGGCGTGGCCGCGGGCATCCTGCTGGCCTCCGGCATCCTCGTCGACATGTCGATCTCGACCACGGCGCTGGTCGAGACGACGGTCATCTTCTGGCTGATCCACATCGGCGTGCAGTTTCTGGCCCTGCGGATCCTGGTCCGCCAGCCGTCGGTGGCCCTGGCCGGCCTGCTCGCCATCACCTCGACCATCGTCTCGCTGATCATCGTCGTGCTCATCGTCCCGGGACTGCACA
Source organism: Acidimicrobiales bacterium (assembly GCA_036511155.1). Classification (GTDB taxonomy): domain Bacteria; phylum Actinomycetota; class Acidimicrobiia; order Acidimicrobiales; family RAAP-2; genus Bog-756. Next base: position 12,434 of record DATCCR010000256.1, on the reverse strand, counting down.
TCCACGGGGCGTCGACCTACCTGTTCGCCACTCTGATCATCTGGGTGACCACCGCACTGGCCGACATGATCGGCACCCGGATGATCCGCGACCGGCGCCGGGAGCGTCGCCAGGAGCGCCGGGGGAACTGACCCCGGCCGCCTGCGAACCCGCGTGTCACAACCCGGGCGCCGGCGACGTCAACTTGGTATGGACAACGAATTCGACATCGTGGTGGTCGGGGCCGGGATCGCCGGACTGACCGCCGCCTCCGCTGCGGCCGCAGGCGGCGCCCGCACCCTGGTACTCGAGGCACACCACCCGGGCGGAAGGGCGCGCACCATCGAGCGGGAGGCCTTCACCCTCAACTTCGGCGCCCACGCCCTCTACCGCAACGGGGCGGGGGGCAGGGTGCTGGCCGACCTCGGCGTGGCGCCGATCGGCGCCGCTCCCCCGCTCGGCCGCTACCAGGGTTCGCTCGACGGAGCGCTCCACCGGCTGCCCACCGGGCCGTCATCGCTCCTCCGGACGTCGCTGCTCGGCTCCCGCAGCAAAGCGCAGCTGGGCGGCTTCCTCGCCCGCCTGCCCCGCATGGACCCCGTCGCGCTGTCCGGCACCTCGACCCGGTCCTGGCTCGACGGCCTCGGACTGCGCACCGACGCCGAGGCGGTGACACGCGCCCTCATCCGTCTCGGGACGTACTGCCCCGACGTCGACCACTTCGGAGCCGATGCAGCCCTCGCCCAGATGCAGATCGCCGCGTCGGGCGGCGTCCTGTACCTCGACGGAGGCTGGTCCCAGTTGACCGCACTGTTGGGCCGGGACGTCGAGGTCCGTTCGGCGGCGGCCGTCCGGTCGCTCGAGCCGGCCGCGGCGCGGATCGAGGTCGGCACCGACGAGGGACCGGTAGTGGCCCGCCAGGTGGTGGTGGCCGTCGGCCCGCCAGCTGCCGCCCAGGCCCTGCTGCCCGAGCCGCCCGACTGGGGTGATCTCGGGGGGCCGGTCACGGCCGCCTGTCTCGACCTCGGGGTGCGGCGGGTCCCGCAGCCGGGCTACGTCCTCGGCATCGACGCCCCCCTCTACGCCACCACCCAGGGACCGCCGGCCCGTCAGGCACCGGACGGGCAGGCCGTCGTGGCCGTGGTCCGCTACGGCGTCCGGTCGGCCGAGCTGGACCGGCCCGAACTGGAGGCCCACCGTCGTCTGTGCGGAGTGGCCGACGAGGACGTGGTGGTCGAACGGTTCCTGGCTTCGATGACCGTTGCGGGGACACTGCCTCGGGCTGAGTCCGGGGGGATGCGGGGTCGTCCCACCGTCGGCGACACCGGCACGCCCGGCATCCACCTGGCCGGTGACTGGGTCGGCCCGGAGGGCCTGCTCGCCGACGCCGCCCTGGCCAGTGGCCATGCGGCCGGACGGCGCGCCCTCGTCGCCCTGGACCTGGCGGGACGGTCGGCGTGAGCGCCACCGGGCCCGGCGCTCCCGACGCCTGCACCGAGGCCCGTCCCCGGCTGGTCGGGCTGGCCTACCGAATCCTCGGGAGTCTGGCCGACGCCGAGGACGTGGTGTCCGAGGTCTGGTTCCGTTGGGCCCGGGCCGATCAGGGCGCACTCGAACGGCCCCAGGCATGGCTCACCACCGTCACCACCAGGGTGGCACTCGACCACTTGCGGACGCGGAAGCGGCGGACGGCCGACTACCCGGGGCCGTGGCTGCCTGAGCCGATCGTCATGGCGCCGGGCCCCGAGGAAGTGGCCGAGCTGGCCGACTCCCTCACTCTCGGATTCCTGATCCTGCTCGACGAGCTCGGACCGGTGGAGCGGGCCGTCTTCGTCCTGGCCGAGGTGTTCGCCGTGCCCTACGACGACATCGCCGAGATGGTGGGCAAGTCACCGGCCGCATGTCGACAGATCGCCAGCCGGGCCCGCCGTCGGGTGCAGGCGGCCGAACTGCCCCGGGCGTCCGGCCCGGACCGGCAGCTGGTCGACGAGCTGCTCGGGGCGGTGGCGGCCGGCGACGTCCCGGGCGTCATCGGCCGGCTGGCCCCCGATGTCGTCTGCACGTCGGACGGCGGACCCCACCGTCGGGCGGCCCGCCGGCCCGTGGTGACCGCGCCGCGGGTGGCCCGCCTCCTGATCAACCTCGGCCGGCGCTTCGCCGGGCGGATGGACGTCACCTCGGTCAGCGTCAACGGCGACTCCGGCTACGTCATCGAGGTCGACGGCGCCATCGACCAGGTCCTGTCGTGCTCGGTGGCCGACGGCCGGGTCACGGCCGTCCGCATCATGTGCAATCCCGACAAGCTCCACCTGGTGGGGTCCCACAACCAGCTTCGGTAGCGGTCCGTCCGGTCTCGCGGGCGGCTCGGACCGGCGAGGACCCCGGCCCCCCACCTCTAGGATCGCCCCATCGCTCCCACGTCCCCGCTGCCGCGCCACGACCTGACCGCCACCGCCGCCGAGCGGCGCGCCGCCGGCCGGGTGGCCCGCAGCCGGGCGCCACGGAAAGGACTCGGCACCTGGTCGCGAGCCGACCGGGGCCACGACGCCCTGGCCACGATCCTGGCCCAGAACGCCCGACGCGATCCGGCACTCGTCCCCCTCCGCCACGAGCGGATGGCCGTGTCCGCGTGGAACTACTACCGCGGGGCGGCTGCCGTCATGGCCGCCGACCTCGGGTCACGGGCCCACAGCGGAATCGAGGTCCAACTGTGTGGGGACGCCCACGTCCTCAACTTCGGCCTGTGGGCCACCCCGGAACGGAACCTCGCCTTCGACCTCCGCGACTTCGACGAGTCGCTGCCCGGCCCGTTCGAGTGGGACGTGCAACGCCTGGCCGCAAGCCTGGTGGTGGCGGGCCGGGAGAGCGGGATCCGTCCCGGTCGGGTCCGCTCCGCCGTGGAGGCGGCCGTCGAGGCCTATCGGGACCGGATGCGCAACTACGCCCGGATGCCGGAACTGGGCATCTGGTACGACGGCATGCACGTCGACGGCCTGCTCGGGTACTTCGAACCGGCCGACCGGGGACGGGTATCGGTGCACATCGAGAAGAAGAAGCGTCACCGCACCCACGAGGGCGCCTATGTCCGCCTGACCGAGGAGGCCCACGGCCGACCCCGCATCACGCAGGACCCGCCGATCCGGACGACCGTCGACGACGACGAGCAGCTCGACCTGGTCGACGAGCTCCTGGCCGGGTACCGCCGCACGCTGCAGGGAGACCTGCGCCACCTGTTCGACCGGTTCACCGAGGCCGACGTGGTCCGCCAGGTGGTCGGCGTAGGCAGCGTGGGCATGCGGGTCTACCTGGTGCTCCTCGAGGGTCGGAGCGGCAGCGACCCCCTGTTCCTGCAGTGCAAGCAAGCCGGCCCCTCGGTCTACGAGGCCCACACCCGACCGAGCGCCCACGACAACCACGGCGCCCGGGTGGTGGCCGGCAAGCGCCTGGTCCAGAGCGCCACCGACATCTTCGTCGGCTGGTCCTCATTCCGGGGGCACGACTACTACGTGCGTCAGTTCCGGGACATGAAGATCATCCCCACCATCGAGCTCATCGCCCCCCGGCTGGCCGAGTTCGCCACCGCCTGCGGTGAGTGCCTGGCCCGTGCCCACGCCCGGACCGGCGACCCGGTGGCCATCGATGCCTACCTCGGCAAGGGCGCGGGGTTCACCGACGGCATGGTGGCCTTCGCCGGCCGGTACGCCGACCAGAACGCCGACGACCACGCCCAGCTGGTCGACGCCATCGCCTCGGGGTCGCTGGAGGCCCGGCCCGACTGAGGCCCTACCACGGGCCGGGCCACTCGTCGGGCAGACGTGTCACGTTGCTACGGTGGCCCCGTGACCACGCCGATCCTGCTCTGCACCGACGGCTCCGAGGAGTCGCTGGACGCACTCGCCGCCGGTCTCGACCTGCTCGGCCGGGACCACCACTACGTGCTGGTGACGGTGGCCGACGCCCCCGACCCCGATGTGCTCTCCGGCACCGGCCACGCCGGGGCCGAGATGTCCGCCGAGGAGTTCGACCTGGCCGTCGGCTCGGCCCACGAGTCGGCCCGCCAGGTCCTGGGCGAGGCCGAGGCCCGGCTCGGTATCGACGACGTCGAAGTCCGGGTCCTGGGGGGAGAGCCGGCCGCCGCCATCTGCGGGCTGGCCGCCGAGTTGGAGGCCCGGGCCATCGTGCTCGGGACCCGGGGCCGGGGCGGCATCGCCCGGGCCCTGATGGGCTCGGTGTCCGACTACGTGGTGCGCTCCGCCCCGTGCACCGTCGTGGTGACCGGGTCCCACGAGGGCACCTGACCGACGCACTCACGACGTGAACCGACCCGACCATCCCGCGGGACCGCCGTCCCGATGACCGCCAGGAGTCCACACCGATGCACGCACTGAGCGGCTACCTCGAGTTCGCCGAGGACCAACGTGAGGCCACGCTCGCCGCCCTTCAGGAGGTCTGCACCCTCAGCCGGCTGGACCCGGGGTGCGTCGACTACTGGTGGGCGGAGGACGTGGAGCAGCCCAACCGGTTCCGCTTCTTCGAGTGCTGGGAGACCCTCGAGGCGTTCGAGACCCACCAGGCCCAGCCCTACGAGGTGGCGTTCATGAGCGACCACGTCTCCCGCATCACCGGGTTCGACGCCCACGTGTTGGACATCGCCGAGCGCCGCTCCGTCCTCGGGGGCTGATCGGATGGCGGAGGCGGCACCGCGACTGGTCCTCGAGGACGCCCGGGTCGTGGTGGGCGACGGCACCGTGCGCCAACGGGCCACCGTGGTGGTCGAGGGCGACCGGATCGCCTCGGTGGAGGGCGGCCTGCCCGGCGGGCCCCGGACCGGCGACCGCACGGTGGACCTGGCCGGCCGCACGGTGATGCCCGGCATGGTCAACTGCCACTTCCACGCCACGTACCACAACCTCGGATCCGTGACCGCCCCGTTCGGCCTCGAGGAGCCCATGGCCATGCAGGCGGTCCGGGCCGTCCGGAGCCTGGAGAAGCTGGTCCGGGCCGGCTTCACCGGGGCGGTCAGCGCCGGCGCCCCGTTCGCCATCGACGCCTCCATGAAGTCGGCCATCGACCGGCACCTCATCCTCGGCCCCCGTCTCGTGCCGTGCAGCCGGGACATCTCGACCACTGGCCATGCCGGCGACCGCAGCTTCCCCAGCCATTGGGAGGTCGGCGCCCTCGGAGCCATCCGCCGCAGCGACGGGCCCGACGAGTTCCGTCGGTCGGTGCGGCTCGAGATCAAGGAGGGCGCCGAGATGATCAAGGTCTTCGTCACCGGCGGCCACGGGACGGTCGGCCCCCGCGAACGGACCGAGGTGAGCCGCGACGAACTGGCGGCGGCCATCGAGGCGGCCCATCAGCGGGGCGCAAGGTTGCGCGGTCACATCGCCAACAAAGAGGCCATGCTCATGGCCCTCGACCTCGGCATCGATATCGTCGACCACGGCGACGGCATGGACGCCGAGTGCATCGGGCGCCTCCTCGAGACGGACACACCGGTGGTGCCCTCGATGCTCTTCCCGGCCCGCTTCCTGGCCTCGATGGGAGAGGTGTCGCTCGGGTTCACCGACGAGATGCGGCACGACATCGACGCCATGGCCGCCGTGCTGCCCGAGGCCAATGCGGCCGGCGTGCGCCTGGTGCTGGGCGACGACTTCGGCGCCATCAACTTCCCCCACGGTCCCTACGCAGACGAACTGGCCTACTACGTCGAGGAAGTGGGGATACCGGCCCTCGACGTCCTGACGTGGGCCACCCGCAACGGTGCCGAGGTCCTCGGCCGGGGCGACGACCTCGGCACGGTCGAGGCCGGCAAGCTCGCCGACCTGCTGGTGGTGGACGGCGACCCGGTGGCCGACATCAACGTGCTGCGTGAGCCCGACGCCCTGCTTGCCGTGCTGCTCGGGGGCCGGGCGGTGACCGACCGGCTCCCGGACGTACCCGGGCGCGACCGCACCTGAGAGGCTAGAACGTGGCCGTGGACGTCTTCCCCCTCATCGCCGCCGAGCGCCGGCGCCTGGCAGAGGGCCTGGCGTCGCTCCCGCCCGACGCGTGGGAGGCACCCTCGTTGTGCGACGGCTGGACGGTCCACACGGTGGCCGCCCATCTGAACGCGCCGTGGGAGGCGTCGATCCCGACCGTCCTGATCGAGGTGGTCAAGGCCCGCAGCCTGGGGGGAGGCTTCGACCGCCTGGCCCGCAAGATCGCCCGCTCCCTCCCCCCGGCCGCCTGTGTGGCCGGCCTGCGCGACCACGCCGACTCACGGTTCACTCCGCCGGGCTCCGGCCCCGAGGCGCCCTTGACCGACGTGATCGTGCACGGCGCCGACATGCTCCAGCCGTCCGTCCGGCCGGTCGGTCGACGTCGACCCGGTGGCGCTGGCCATTTCGCTCGAGTTCCTCACCCGAGGGAAGGCGAAGGGCTTCGTGCCCAGGGGACGGGTCGACGGGCTGGTGTTCGAGGCGAGCGACCTCGACTTCCGCGGCGGCCCGGGAACCGCCGTCGTCCGTGGTCCGGCGCTGGCCATCTGCGCCGTCCTGTGCGGCCGGCGGGCCCTCCTGGAACAGCTGTCAGGTGAGGGCCTCGACACGCTGGCCGCCCGACTCTGAGCGCCGTGGCACGACCGGGTCGAACGGAAGTGACGGGGTGAGGGGAACGACGTCGGTTGCCGGCCCGATGCGGCTCCTCCTGGCCACCGGGTGGTGGGCGTCGACGACGCGCTCGCTGGGCGACCACGGGCTCCGCCTGGCTCTCCTCCTCCTCGCCCTGGCCGGAATCACCCTGCTGGTCGTCCGCCGGCCGGCCCGTCGGCGCCAACCGGCCGCCCGCCGGGCCACGGTCGTCGCCGGGGTCGACCTCGACATCTGGCTCCGGTACTCGGTCATCGGCGCGGTCTTCGGGATCGCCTGGTTGTGGAACACCGGGGTCGCCCCGTGGCTCCACGCCCTGCGCCTCGTGGTCCTGATCCTGGTGCTCGCCCCCCTGGCCACCTGGTTCCGGAGGCGCCGGGCCACCCGCTCGGGCCAGGCCGACCCGATGCAGGCATCGGCCCACGTGCGGGGGTGGGTGGTGGCCAAAGTGGCTCTGGTGTCGATGGCCCTGGCCATCGAGGTGCTCCTCGGGAGGTGGGTGTCCCGGTCGACGTCCGCCGCCGTGGTGGCCGTGCTCCTCCTGCTCACCGTGGCCGTTGCCGGCCCGCTGGTCCACGACTGGCTGGCCGCCGGATGGCGTCGGCCGGCGCCGGCGGGCGCTCCTCCGGACAGCCCCGGGTTGCCCCTGCGCGTTGCCGGTGGACTAGACAAGGGCGTCTGACGGGCCGGGACCCGTCCGCGCCGCACCCGACCAATCAAGGAGCACCGCAATGGCTGAAGCCTGGATCATCGACGCCGTCCGCACGCCGCGAGGCATCGGTAAGGTCGGCAAGGGGGCCCTGGCCGACCAGCACCCCCAGATCATCGGGGCCGCCGTGCTCAAGGCGCTGGCCGAACGCAACAACCTCGCCACGTCCGACGTCGACGACATCATCTGGGGCACCAGTCGCCAGGTCGGCACCCAGGGCGGCGACCTGGGCCGCATGGCCGCCCTCGATGCCGGCTACGACATGCACTCCAGCGGAGTGACCCTCGACCGCTACTGCGGATCGGGCATCACCGCCGTGAACCTGGCCGCCGCGTCGGTCATGGCCGGCTTCGAGGACTGCATGATCGCCGGTGGCACCGAGCTCATGTCCTCCTACGGCACCAACAAGGTGGAGGGCGGCGGCTTCTTCATCGACTCGGGCAATGAGCACCTGCGCGCCCTCTGGCCCCAGCCCAATCAGGGCGTGGCCGCCGACGCCATCGCCACCATCGAGGGGATCCCCCGCCGGGCCCTCGACGAGCTGGCCGAGTCCTCGCAGGCCCGGGCGGCCACGGCCATCGCCGAGGGGCGCTTCGCCAAGAGCCTCGTCCCCGTCTACGACCCCGACGGCAACCTGCTGCTCGACAAGGAGGAGTACCCCCGTCCCGGCACCACCGCCGACAAGCTGGGCCAGTTGGCCCCGTCGTTCGAGGGGATCGCCGACATCGCCCTCAACGGCGACGGCCTCACCTTCCGCAAGATGATCGCCCAGAAGTACCCGGACCTGACGATCGAGCACGTGCACCACGCCGGCAACTCGTCGGGCGTGGTCGACGGCGCCGCCGCACTGCTGATCACCAGCCCCGAGTACGCCAGGGCGCACGGGCTCACCCCACGGGCCCGGATCGTGGCCGCCGCCAACATGGGCGACGACCCGACCCTGATGCTCAATGCACCGGTGCCGGCCGCCAGGAAGGTGCTGGCCAAGGCGGGCATGACGATCGACCAGATCGACCTCTTCGAGGTCAACGAGGCGTTCGCCGTGGTGCCGGAGAAGTTCATCCGCGATCTCGACCTCGACCGCGCCAAGGTCAACGTGAACGGCGGGGCCATGGCCCTCGGCCACCCGATCGGCGCCACCGGCTCCATGCTGATCGGCACCGTCCTCGACGAGCTCGAGCGCCAGGACAAGCAGTTCGGCCTGGTCACCATGTGCGCGGCGGGTGGCATGGCCCCGGCTGTGATCATCGAGCGCATCTGAGCCGACCGACGCACATCCGCCCGGCGACCACTCGCCAGCCGGCCCGGGCCCTCGGCCCGGGCCGGCGCGCGCCACCGGGTCAGACGGGCGAGTCGAGGAACCGGGTGATCAACGCACCCAGGCGCTCCGGTTCCTGGGCCATGAAGGCGTGGCCGCACCCGTCGAACCGCTCGACGATCCTGGCGCCCCACCGTCCGGCCAGCAGGTCGGCGTTGGCCGGCGGGATGACGACATCGTCCGCACCCGTGGCGACCAGGACCGGCGGGCCCGGTGCGGGCAGTGGATCGGACGCCGCGGCGTGCCAGGCGTCGATGGCCCGCTCCTGGGCCGACAGCGCATCCGTCGACAGCGCGGCCCGTGCCCCGGCCACCAGGTCGCCGAACTGCTGGTCGACCGCGGCCGCCACCTCGGGTGGGAAGAGGATCGCGAGTACCCGGGTGGCCTGTTGGCGCGGCGTGCCCGTGTGGTCGACCAGGCGGGCCCAGACCCCGGGGTCGGCGGTCACCGCGTCCGGGCCGCCGCCGTCGGTGCCCAGCAGCGCCAGGGCCGACACCCGGTCGGGGTGACGGACGGCCAGGGCCTGGGCGACCATTCCGCCCATCGACCAGCCCACCACAGGCGCCCGGTCGATCCCCAAGCCGTCGAGCACCACCGCCAGGTCGTCGGCCATGGAGGCGATGGTCACAGCCGATAGGTCGCCGGCCGTGGACACACCCATGCCCTGGTGGTCCGGAGCGATCACTGTTCGGGAGGCTCCGAGGGCGGCGAGGAACGTCGGATCCCAGTCGGCGGCGGTGCCGGAGTAGCCGTTGACCAGCAGCACCGGCGGGCCCTCCCCCACCGACCGGACGCCGACCACCCGCCCCGTTCCGTCGGGCACGGGCAGGGTCCGGGTGGTCTCCATGGCCGCACGCTACCGAGTGCACCGGCGATCGTGGTGGTGCCGGGCGCCGGGTGCCCCGCTGGCAGCTGTCGCCGGAAGGGGCGGATACGCTGACCCGATGGCGATGAGCGCGGTCCAACAGCGGGCTTGGCGGGACGACGGGGTGCTGATCATCCCGGGCTTCTTTTCGGAAGAGGAGGTGACGGCCGTCACCGACGCCCTCGACCGGGTGCGCACCGAGCGACCCCGCTCGGTGACCGTCGACGACCTCGTCACCGGAGACCGCACGCACGCCTCGGACGCCGACTTCTCGCACGCCATGAAGGTCAACGACATCTACCTGGAGGACCAGCGGGTCCGCGACGTGGCGTTGTCCGCCCGCGTGGGTGACCTGCTCGGCGAGCTGCTCGATGACGTGCCCGTGCTGTGCAACACGCTCAACCTCCCCAAGGGCTCCCAGCAGGCCGACCACCTCGACACCCTCTACATGACCCCCGCCACCCCGGACAAGCTGGTGGCCACCTGGATGGCGCTGGAGGACGTGCACCCCGATGCCGGGCCTCTCCGCTACTTCCCGGGGAGCGCGCGCATCCCGACCTACCGGTTCCGCGACGGGTCGCTCCACGTCGACCCCGAGGAGATGGATGCCTGGTCGGAGTACATGGCCGACGAAGTCGACCGTCGGGGCCTGTCCGAGGAGCGCTTCCTGGCCAAACGGGGCGACCTGTTCGTCTGGCACGCCTGGGTCCTGCACGGTGGCAGTGCCATCGAGGACCCGTCGCTCACCCGCAACAGCCTGGTGACCCACTTCTGGTCCGAGACCGACAGCCGGGCCCGGGGTCACACCCTGCGACCGGTGGACGGCGGGCTCTGGTTCGAGCGGCCCCCGCAGCCGGTGCCGGGCGAGGTCCCGGCCGATGCCACAACCGAGGGACTGGCCGAGCAGGCCGCCGCCGAGCGGGCGGCGACCGAGGTCGTCGACGGGGTGCCTCTGCAGCCGAAGCGCTCCCTGGTCGACCGGATGAAACGACTCGTCTTCTCCTCCGACTGACCCCCGCGGGGCGACGCCGGAGCTCAGCTGGAGATCCGGCCCATCCCGCCCATCGAGTACGCCGTCTCGGCGTGGTGTACGAGGTCGAGGCCGCGGTCCTCCTCCTCGGGCGTCACCCGCAGACCCATCGTGCGGTCGATGACCGTGGCGATGACCCAGGTCATCCCGAAGGCGAACCCTACGGACACGAGCGTGGCCAGCAGTTCGAGGCCGACCAAGCGGAACCCGCCGCCGTACAGCAGGCCGTCGGCTCCGGTGGGGTTGACCGACTTGGTGGCGAACAGTCCGAGCAGGACCATACCGACCACCCCGCCCACGCCGTGGACGCCCAGGACGTCGAGCGAGTCGTCGTACTTCATCCGGAACTTCAGCCGCACCGCGGCCGCACAGAGGAGGCCCGCCACCAGGCCGATCAGCAGTGCAGGCATCGCCGACACATACCCGGCGCAAGGGGTGATGGCCACCATGCCGGCCACTGCACCCGAGGCCGCCCCGAGCGACGTCGGGTAGTGCTCGGTCACCTTCTCGAAGACGAGCCAACCGAGCAGCCCGGCCGCCGCGGCCAACTGCGTGTTCACGAAGGCGTGTACGGCGACCTGGTTCGCCCCCAGCGCCGATCCGGCGTTGAAGCCGAACCACCCGAACCACAGGATCCCGGCACCGAGCAGGGTGAGCGGCACCGAGTGGGGCGTCATCGACTCCCGGGGCCAGCCCCGGCGCCGGCCCAGCACGATGACGAGCGCCAAGGTCGAGAAGCCCGAGTTGATCTCGACGACGGTGCCCCCGGCGAAGTCGAGGACGCCCCGGTGGGCCAGCCAGCCGTTCGGGCTGAACACCCAGTGGGCCAGGGGCACGTAGACGAGGAGCAGCCAGACGACGATGAACACCACGAAGGCGTTGAACCGGATCCGGTCCACCGCCCCGCCCGAGATGAGGGCGGCCGTGATGATGGCGAACATCATCTGGAAGACCATGACGGCCAGGGGCGACACGGTCAGTCCATGGAAGCCGGGCAGCGCCCGGTCCATGTGCTCGAGGCCGGCGAGGTTGAGATCACCGAGCCACCCGCCCCCGAGGTCCTTGCCGAAAGCCAGGCTGAACCCTCCGATGGCCCAGATGACGGTGACCAGCCCCATGCAGACGAAGGCGTGCATCATGACCGACAGCACGTTCTTGGACCGCACCATGCCCCCGTAGAACAGAGCCAATCCAGGGGTCATGAACAGCACGAGTGCCGCGCTGATCAGGACCCAGGCAGTATCGCCGGCGTGCATACTTCCCCCCTACTTCAGGTACTGATCCGCTCAACCTAGACGAGGACGGGTCCGGAGCGGGAACCCGGGTCACGGCCGTCGACGTCGCCCGCCGACGACTGCGTCCCGACGGTACGCTCGGCCCCATGGCTCAACTCGACGTTGCCTATGCGGCGACCAAAGCCCAGCTCATCGATACAATCCGTAGCGCGGGGCCGACCAGCTGGGACGTCCTCGTTCCGGCCACGCCGCACTGGAGCGTGCGTGACGTCGTCGCCCACGTGACCGGTCTGGCTGCGACCGGGGCCGACGGCACCATCCCGGCCGACCTCAACCTCCTCGAGCAGTTCCGCGATGACGACGTGGTGGCGGCCCGCGACGCGTTCGCCGACGGCCAGGTCGAACGGCGCCGGGAGCAGTCGCCTGCCGACATCGTCGCCGAGTGGGAGGCCGCCGAGCCGACGCTGCTCGACAGGATGCGGGGCGGCGTGCCGGGTGTCGACCCGCTCCCCCTGGCGTTCGACGCCGTGCTGGTGACCGACGTCTGCGTGCACGCCGACGATGTCACGGCGGCCCTCGGCCTGGCGCCGGACCGCACGAGTGCGGCGTCGGGCATCGCCCTCGCCACCTACGCCTTCGGCGTCGACTACCGGCTCCGGGCCCTCGGCC
>DATCCR010000255.1:0-12734 GCA_036511155.1 Acidimicrobiales bacterium | reverse complement strand
CGTCCGCTGATGACCCCCGAGCGCTTCGCCCGCCGGTCGGACGCCGAGGCGGTGTTCCTCAATGTCCGGGGAGCCCGCCTGTCCCGCCAGGGCGCCTGGGCCGCCGTGCAGGGCCGGGCCGAGAGCGTGGGCCTCGGCGACGTGGTCAGCCCCCACGTGCTGCGCCACTCGTGCGCCAGCCACATGTTGGCCCACGGGGCCGACATCCGGGTGGTCCAGGAGGTGCTCGGACACGTCTCGATCGCCACCACGCAGCTGTACACGCGGCTCAGCCAGGACCACCTCCGGGCGTCCTACCTCCGGGCCCATCCGCGGGCTGGTGGGGTCAAGGGCGGGTAACATTGCCAGGATGCCCAGCGAGACCCCCACCGACGCACCCGCCACCGACTACCGGAACCTTCTGGAGATCGAGCAGGCGAACCTGCAGGCGGAGCTGTCGGAACTCGGGTTCGACGACGGCAAGACCGGGCTCGACTACGACGCCAATTTCGCCGACACCAGCCAGGTCACGGCCGAGCGGGGCGAGGCCGAGGCGCTGGCCGGCAAGCTGAAGGAGACCCTCGAGGAGGTCCACGCCGCCCTCGGACGCCTGGACGCGGGCACCTACGGCACGTGCGAGGCCTGCGGTGTGGCCGTCAACCCGGCCCGCCTCGAGGCCATGCCGGCCAGCCGGTTCTGCATCGACCACGCCAACCGGTCCTGACGGGGGTCGCCCGATGACCGCCTGGGGCCCACAGGGGTCCGGAGCGGGCCGGCCGAGGAAGTTCCAACCCAGCCGCCAGAGTCTGATCATCGGGGCGGTCGTCGTCGTCCTCATCGCCCTGATCGTGCGTTCGCACGCCATCAGCAGCGCCCAGCTCATCTACTTCTGCGTCCTGATCCCGTCGATCATCCTGCATGAGATCAGCCACGGGGCCGTAGCCCTGGCCTTCGGCGACTCGACGGCCAAGCGGGCCGGACGGCTCAACCTCAACCCGATCCGCCATGTGGACCCGGTCGGGACCCTGCTGGTGCCGGCCGTGCTGTCGCTGTCCGGCGTGGGGGCCTACGGATGGGCCAAGCCGGTGCCCGTCAACCCGGGCAACCTGCGCAGCCCCCGCAACCACGTGGTGCTGGTGTCGCTGGTCGGCCCCCTGACCAACTTCGTCCTGGCCGCCCTCATGGGGGCGGGCTTCGTGGCCGTCGGCGGTCGCAGCGCCCTCCACCAGGTCTTCTTCCTGAACCAACTGAGCCTGGTCGAGCAGATCTTCATCTACGCCGGCCTGGCCAACATCGTGCTCGGGGTGTTCAACCTGATCCCGTGCCCACCGCTCGACGGGGCGGCCATCCTCGAACGGCTGTTGCCGGCCAAGTACCTGCCCGGCTACTGGAACCTCCAGCCCTTCCTGATGTTCCTGCCCTTCCTGCTGATCCTCGTCTTCCACAACGCCTGGTCGGCGTTGATCAACCACGTCTTCACGTGGTGGCTGTCGCTCCTGTCGTGACGGACGATCACCCGGTCCACCTCCCGCACCCCCTCTGGCCTGCCAGGATGCCGCCCCGCCGCCGGGGTAGCGTCTGGGTCGCCGTCGGGCGGTCCGCCCGGTGAGCGTGCCGACCGACACCCGAGACCGTGGGAGGGGAGTGGAGACCAGCGCATCGACGACCCCCGTGCGGCGGAGCGTGGGCCCGATCCAGCTGTGGATCGCCGTCGGTGTCCTCGGCTCGGTCGGCATGGTCCTGTCGGGCAGCGCCATCGGCTCGGTGCCCCAACCGGCCGTCGACCACTGGTGGTTCACCGTCCCCGTCGGCACCGGCCTCGGCGCCCACGTGGCCTTCTACGCCTCGATCGTGGTGCTGTTGGCCGGGTGGGCGGGAGTCGGCGCCCACGCCTACCGGGGACGCCTGTCGGTGCGCACCGCCTGGGTGATCCTCGCCCTGTGGGGCCTGCCGCTCTTCCTCGGGGCCCCGCTGTTCAGCCGGGACCTCTACAGCTACGTGGCCCAGGGACAGCTGGCCCGTCACGGCCTCAATCCCTATGTGGTCGCCCCTTCGGCCCTCGGGCCCGGCAACCTGCTCTCCTCGATCGCCTCGGTGTGGCGCAACACCGCATCGCCCTACGGTCCCTTGTTCGTCTCGGTCAGCCACCTCGGCGCCTCGGTGTCGGGCGGCTCGCTCGTCTCCCAGATCTTGGTGTTCCGGGCCGTCGAACTGGTGGGTGTGGCACTCCTGATGGTCTCGCTCCCGGTGCTGGCCCGCCGCCTCGGCAACGACCCCGGCCTCGCCCTGTGGCTGGCCGTGCTCAGCCCCCTGGCCCTGTTCAGTTTCGTCTCCTCGGGCCACAACGACGCCCTGATGCTGGGCCTGATGCTGGCCGGCATCACCCTCGGCACCGGCGGCCGACTCCGGTGGGGCGTGGCGCTGTGCGCCCTGGCCGCCACCATCAAGCTGCCGGCCGCTGCCGGCATCGGATTCCTGGTGGCCGCCGAGTGCACCCGGATCGAGCGGTCGCAGCGGTGGCGCACCATCGCCGAGGCGGCGGGCATCACCGTGCTGGTGGTTGCCGGCGTGACCGTCGGGGCCGGGCTCGGGTGGACCTGGCTCGGTCCCACCGCCCTCCGTGTGCCCACCGAGTTGCGGGTGCTGATCACCCCGCTCGTCTCGGTCGGCACGTTCGTCCACGGTGTCCTCCACGCCGTCGGCATCCCGGTGGGCCTCAGCGCCACCGTCACCGTGGTCCAGGCCGTCGGCGGGGTCGCCGCCGTGAGCGGCATCCTGTGGATGCTCGTCCACACCCGGGGCCGCGACGCCGTCCGACTGTGCGGCGTCGCCCTGATCCTCTTCGTCGTCCTCAGCCCCACGCTGTGGCCCTGGTACCTGATGTGGGGGGTGGCCGTGCTCGCCGCCACCTCGGCCCAGCGGTCCCGGGCGCTCGCCGCCGTGGCCGGGCTGGCCATGCTCGTGGTGGGGGCGGGCGGTACCCCGATGTTCAACGGCGGGGCCTACTGGCTGACCGGTCCGATCCTGCTGGCCGGCCTGGCCTGGTTCCTGTGGTCGGGACGGGCCGCCTCGATGCTGCGGGGACCGACCTATGCCGCCTGAGCCTCCCGTGGTGGACGAACTGGCAGCTGCGGCCGACCCGGTGGCGCCGTCCACCGGGAAGGTGGCCGCCGTGGTGGGGGAGCCGGGCGCGCCGGCGACGGCCGCCCCGCTCCGCCCGGCCCTGTGGATCCCGACCACCGCGCTGGTGGCCTACGTGGCCTGCCGGGTGGTCACCGTCGTGGGCGTGGCGGTGGCCGACCTCTCGACCCACAACTCGGTCGTCTTCGACCTCACCCGGTGGGACGGTGAGTGGTTCCTGCGTGCCGTCCACTCCGGCTACCCGAGCCATCTCCCCATGTCCCACGGGCACGTTCTGGCCAACCCGGTCGCCTTCTTCCCGTTGTTCCCGCTCCTGGTGCGGGCCGGCGCCACCACCGGGCTCGACGCCGGAGTGGTGGCCCTCCTGGTCAGCGCGGTCACCGGACTGTCCGCGGTGTTGGCCGTCGGCCTGCTGGCCCGCCGCCTGTCCGGCGATGCGGCCGGTGCACGGGCGGCCCTGCTGTTCGCCGTGTTCCCGGGGAGTTTCGCCTTCAGCTTCCCGTACTCCGAGGGGATCGTGATCACCTGTGTGGCGTTCGGACTCCTGGCTCTCCTCGACCGGCGGTGGTGGCTGGCCGGACTGCTCGGGGCAGTGGCCACCGCGTCGTCCCCGGTGGCCCTGGCCTTCGTGGTCAGCTGCGCCTGGTCAGCCGGCTCGGCCGTCCGGAGGGACCGCAAGCTCGGTCCCCTGGTGGCCCCCCTGCTGGCCCCGCTCGGCTTCGTGGCCTACATGGCCTACCTGTGGCGCCACACCGGCGAACCGATGGCCTGGCGGCTGACCGAGCGGGACGGCTGGCACAGCTACCCGTCCCTCGCCTACCCGTTCCGGATCGTGTGGAAGTTCGTCAGTAATCCTCTGTCTCCCACCCTGACCGGCCAGATCCTCGTTGCCGGGTCGGTGGCCGCCGTGATCGGCGTGGTGCTGATGGTCAAGGAGCGCCAGCCCGCACCGGTCCTCCTCTACGGCCTGTGTGCGGCCGGGGCGGCGGCCGTCTCGCTTCCCGTCGGGCTCCGGCCCCGGTTCCTCCTGCTGGCCTTCCCCATGGTGATGGCGGCCGGCACCCGCTACACGGGGTGGACCCACCGGGCCCTGGTGGCCGTCTCGGTGGTGCTGCTGGCCCTGATGACCGTGCTCGAGGCCGGGTCCCAGTCGGTGTTCCCATGATCCTCGACGAGCCCGTGGCCCCGCGGCCCGCCGGGACCGGCGACCCCGGCGGGACGGGCGATCCCGACGGCACATCGGGCACGGCGTCCGGTGGCGCACCCGGCGCGGCGTCCGAGGGATCGACGGCCGACCCCGACGGGACCCGGGCCGACCTGGTCCTGGTGCAACGCTGCGCCTGGACCCTCGTCTGGGTGGCCGTGCTGGCCGCCGCCCTCGGCTTCTGGGGTGCCTGGTCGGCCGGGCCGTGGGCCGCCCTCCTGGCCCCGCTGCTGGTGCTGACGGCCCTGGTGGGTGCAGTGCTGGTGTGGACCGTGCCCCGGCCGTTGTCGACGTCCATGCAGCGCTTCGGCCTGGCGGCCGCGGTCGTGACGGCGGCGGCCTCCGAGGGCGCCGGCATCCACCTCCGGCACTTCTACACGACCGACTCCGGGGCCTTCAACCAGGTGGCCACCCGCCTGCTCCTCGACGGCCGGAACCCGTACACGTCGTCGATGGCCGGCGCCGCCCGCCTGCTGCACCCGGCCTCCTCCTACTGGACGTACCAGGTGGACGGCGTCCACACCGTCAAGGTCTCCTACCCGGCGGCGTCGTTCCTGCTCCAGGCGCCGTTCATGGCCCTCGGACTCCACCACATGGTCACCGACTGGGTGGACCTGGCCGCCTGGCTCGTCACCGCCGTGCTGATCTTCGTGATGGTCCCGCCGGTGCTGCGCTGGCTGGCTCCGCTGCTGCTCCTGACAGGTATCTTCCTCGGCCCGTTCGCCAGCGGCGGCACCGATGCCCTCTTCGTGCCCTTCCTGGTGGTCGCCGTGTGGCGATGGGACCGGTTCCCCGACCGGACCGCGGCCTGGCTGCCGTCGTGGGTGGGTCCGGCGTCCCTGGGGATCGCCTGCTCGGTCAAGCAGTCCCCGTGGTTCTGCCTCCCGTTCCTGATGGTGGGCGTGGCCTGTGAGGCACGCCGAGCCGGACGCCGGCCGGCGGTCACGGCCCTGCGCTACGGAGCGATCGCCGCGGCCGCCTTCCTCGTGGTCAACGCCGCGTTCCTCGCCTGGTCGCCGTCGGCCTGGCTGCGGGGGATCTTCCTGCCCATGGTCGATCCCCTGGTGGCCGATGGGCAGGGCGCGGTCGCCATCGCCCTCCACGGCCTGACCGGCGGTGTCGTGATGCCGTGGCTGTCGGCCGCCGCCGGGCTGGCCCTGGTGGCCATGCTGGTCGCCTTCGCCCTGTGGGAGCCTCGGCTGAAGCGGGCGTGGCTCTTCCTCGTGCCTCTCGTCCTCTTCCTGCCGGACCGGAGCCTCGCCAACTACCTGAGCGACTTCGTGCCCGCCGCTCTGGTGGCCGCCCTGAGCGTGGCGACCGTCTCCTCCCGGACCGGAGTGCGCACCGGCAGCCGGTGGCCGGCCCGGCTCGGCATCGGCGCCCCCGCCCTGGCGTCGCTCGCCCTGTTGGTGGTGGCCTTCACCTCGGCGCCACTCGAGGTGTCGGTGGACGGCGTGACCGTGTCCGGCGTGGCGACCGTCGACGGCGGCGTCAGCTTCCACCGGGTCGAGGTGACCGTCCGGAACACGTCGGACCGTGCCCTCACCCCCCACTTCATGGTGTCCTCCGGCGGCGGGCACCCGAACGCCTTCTGGCAGTCCAACGTGCTCCGGGGCACCGACCCGGTGGCGGCCGGGGCCACCACCGTCTTCGTGCTCCGGCCCACGACCTACTTCGGTGCACCGCCCCGTGGTCAGCGGTGGCTGGTGGCGGCGTACACGGCGTCGCCCAACGCGCTGTCTACGTCGTCGTTGCAGTCCTCGCGTTGGGGGAAGCCGGCCCCCTGACCGGGCCCCCGGTACCACGTGCGCCACGTGCCCGGCGGGCGGCCAGCAGGACGGCCACCCCGACCAGGAAGGCCATCAGCAGCCCGAAGAACGAGTTTGCGGCCAGGAGCGTCCATCCGTGCTCGTGCAACTCCCGCGTCCCGCCCGACGGCACGTGCTGGAGCGGCGCCCGCCACAACACGAGGGCGGCGGCTGCGGCCCACAGCGGCCCGCCGGCGGGCCGGTCGCGGGCCAGGACCAGCCACAACAGGATCGGCACGGCCCAGACCAGGTGGTGCTCCCACGTGATGGGGGAGACCACCATGCCGGTGGTGGCGCACACCAGGATCCCGAGGAACGACGACGAGTCCCGCCACGCCCAGCGGGCCAGCGCGATGCCGCCGACCAGGACCAGGGCGCCCACGGCGTCGACCACCACGACCGACACGTCCCGGTGGGTCAGGCGGTCGAGCGTGCCCTGCAGGCTCTGGTTGAGTATGTACGACGGATTGCCCACCCGGGCGGCGTCGGTGGCGTACTTCGTCCAGTAGGCCCACGAGGTGGCCGGGTCGAAGGCGGTGGCCAGCAGCGAGCAGGCGACGAAGGTGGCGAGTGCCGTCCACGCCGCGCGGGCCTGCCGGGTGACGAACAGGTAGGGCACGAACACCAGGGGGACCAACTTGACGGCGGCGGCCGCACCGACGAGCACGCCGCGTGGCAGCGTCCGGCCCCGGATCCGCAACGTGGTGGTGAGGTCGGCCAGCAGGAGCAGGCAGAGGACCAGGTTCACTTGTCCGAAGTAGAAGGTGAGTCGGACCGGGTCGAGCAGGTAGGACGGTCCCAGCAGCACCACCGACCACAGCAGGAGCCGGGTCCGGTCCATGCCCGGCAGCATGGCGCGCAGCGACAGGGCGATGACGCCGTAGAGGCTGGCCACGTTGACCGCCGCCCACACCAACTGGGCCGGCTGGCGGGGCAGGACGGCCAGGGGCCAGAAGGCGAGCGGCGCCACCGGTGGGTAGGTGAAGGGCAGGTACGGGGGATAGGGGAGACCCACCTGGTAGAGCCGCCCGTCCATCAGGTGGTGGGCGCCCAGGACGTACACGGCGAAGTCGAGCTGCGTCCGGCCCCACGTGTCGTGCCAGACCCTGGAGAGCAGCCAGGCCGCCGAGGCCACGCCCAGGACGGACATGACCGCCACCCACCGGGTCGACGGGCGCCCCGTCTCATCGGAGGGGACGGCGGAGCCAGGGGAGCCGTCGGAGCCGGGGTCGTCGGGGGCGTCGGCCCCGGTCGTCACGGGGTCCAGAGCGGTCCGCCCATGGCCATCATCCCGAGGGCCGCCATGGTCAGTGCCGACAGGCCGAGCACGGCCTCGAACCACAGGGGGGGCAGCTTGGCCCCGACCACCCCGAGCAGTGGGAACCCGCGCAGCACCAAACGTGGCGTCACGCCGATGACCGGCGAGAGGGCGCCGAAGGCGAGCACGGCGACCACATAGCCGATCCAGGTGGCCGGGGGCCGGGCCCGGAAGAAGATGACCAGGAGTCCGACGGCGATCACGGCCGACACCGCCTTGACGGCGTAGTCGGGGTCGGCGAACCAGTGCGCGAACAGGTGGTGGAACGACCCCGGGATCCCGTAGAAGTAGGTGCCGCTCTGCCACCCGGCCCGCTGGGCACGGAAGTACTCGAGGGGCGACCCGGTGTGGACCCAGAGGTAGGCGAAGAACGTGCCGATCCCGAGCGGGGCCAGCAGTGGGGCCCAGAGGGCCTTCCACTCCCGTTTGGCCCGGATGGCCAGCACGGCAGCCACCGCGCAGGGCACGAATGCGGCACAACCGACCGGGTCGGCCGTGGTGGCCACCGCCGCGCACAGTCCGGCCACCACCCAACGCTCCCGACGGAGGGCCAACAAGGCGCAGGCCACCATCAGGATGGTGGCGGCCTCGGTGTACACGAGACTCAGCACCAGCGCACCGGGTGAGAAGAAGACCAGGGCCGTGCCACGGTCGGCACCCTTCTGGCCGAAGACGTCCCGCAGCATCCACCACACCGCGACCGACGCGGCCAGCCCCAGGAGAAAGGTGGTGATGAGGCCCGACACCGGGATCCCGAACCGGGTGACCTCGTGGGTGGCCCGGGTGAGCAGGGGGACCAGCGGGAAGAAGCCGAGGTTCGACTGGGCCGGATTGCCCACCCCGGGCGGGATGTGCCGTACGTAGCCGCCCTGGGCGATCGACAGATACCACGAGCTGTCCCAGACCGTGAGGCTCTTCGGTAGCGTCTGGTGGGCGGTCGAGGAGGTCGCTTCGGCCACCAGGAACATGCCGGCACGTGATGCCAGGTAGAGCAGGACCGGGCGGATCGAGAGGGTGAGGAACCAGCGGGCCCGTGACACGGTCGGGGCGGGCCCGTCGTGGGCGTCTCCGGCCCCGTCATCCGGAGCGACCACGACCACAGCGTCCGTCGGTGCCCCGGCGGTCATGCCGGGCCGAGCAGGCCGACCGCCTCCGCCGCCCGGTCGTAGGTGGCGCTGGCGACCTCGGTGGCCTTGGCCGCCCCACGGGCCAGGAGCTCGGGGACCGCTCCCGGGTCGGAGGCCAGCTCGGCCCGTCGTGCCTGCAGCGGCCGCAGCAGCTCGATGAGGGCCTCGGCGGTGTCGGCCTTCAGGTCGCCGTAGCGCTCGTAGCCCGTGGCGACGTCGGCGGGGGTGCGCCCTGTCGACACGGCCAGGAGCTCGAGTAGGTTGGACAGCCCCGGCTTCTCGTCGGGGTCGTAGCGGACCTCGCCGTCGGTGTCGGTCACCGCCTTCTTGACCTTGCGGGTGATCTCGGCCGGGTCGTCGAGTACCAGGACGGTGCCCAGAGGCGAGTTGACCGACTTCGACATCTTGCGCTCGGGGTGCTGGAGATCCATGACCCGGGCGCCGGCCGCCGGGATGGCCGCCTCGGGCACCACCAGCACGTCGCCGAAGCGGTGGTTGAACCGGATGGCGATCTCGCGGGCCAGCTCGAGGTGCTGGCGCTGGTCGTCGCCCACCGGGACCCGCTCGGCGTCGTACAGCACGATGTCGGCCGCCTGGAGTACCGGATAGGTGAACAAACCCACCCGGACGGACTCCTTGCCCTCGGACTTGTCCTTGAACTGGGTCATGCGCCGCAACTCGCCCATGGTGGCTGTGCATTCGAGCAGCCAGGCCATCTGGGTGTGCTGGACCACGTGGCTCTGGACGAACAGGGTGCACCGGTCGGGGTCGAGGCCGGCGGCCAGCAGGTCGAGGGCGGTGTCGTGGGTCCGGGCCCGCAGCGACGCCGGGTCGATGTCCAGGGTCAGGGCGTGGAGGTCGACCACGCAGTAGAAGGCGTCGTGGTTCCCTTGGTCGTCGACCCAGTTGCGGATGGCTCCCAGATAGTTCCCCAGGTGGAGGTCGCCGCTGGGCTGGATACCGGAGAGGACGCGTGCCATGAGTGGGCCATGGTACGCCCTGGTCGGGAGGGGTCGGTGCCTCCCTGTGGGTCGGTGCCTGCCTGCGGGTCGGGCGGTCTGCGGACGGAGCAGTTAGGGGGAAGAACCTCCCGGTCCGGAAACCGGACGGAGCATGCGCCGCGGTATCGGATCTGATACCGCGACGGTCGTGGTGGTATCGGATCGCATACCACCACGACCGGATTTCTGGGGCCGCACAGCAGCTCCCTCGCCCGGGCCACCCGCAGCCACACCAGGTCGATACGCCAGCAGCGGGGTGCACGGGGGCCACCGCCGCGCCCGGTAACGTCGGTACCCGTGAGTGCAACCGTCCACACCCCCGCCTACGACGGGCCCGTCGACGTCCTCCTGCAGCTGGTCAACAGCCACCAGGTGGACATCTTCGACATCCCGCTCGCCGAGGTGGTCGACGCCTTCGTGGCCGAAGTGGCTTCGTGGACCGAGATCGATCTGCAGGTCCTCTCGGAGTTCCTGGTGGTGGCGGCCGTCCTGATCGAACTGAAGTCGCGGCGCCTCCTGCCCGGCAGCGGCGACGTCGAGCCCGACGAGGAGCTGGTCGGTTGGGAGGAGCGGGACCTCCTGCTCGCCCGCCTGCTCGAGTGTCAGGCGTACTCGGCGGCCGCGGACGGCTTCGCCCTGCTCATCGAGCAGGCCGCACGCTCGCTGCCCCGGACCGCCGGACTCGACCCCGACCTCGTGATTCACGCACCCGACCTGCTCGAAGGCGTCACCCCCGACCAGGTGGCCGCCGCCTTCATGCGGGCCACCGCCGAGCGTCCCGCACCGGTGGTCGACCTCTACCACGTGACCGTAGACGCCGTCACGGTGTCCGACGCCGTGGCCGAGCTGGCCCTGCGCCTGCCCCGTTCGGGACCGTCGACGTTCCGACAGCTCACCGGGCACCTGACGTCCCGGATCGAGATCATCGTCCGCTTCCTCGCCCTGCTGGAGCTGTGCAAGCAGGGCCGGGTATCCCTCGACCAGGGCCACTCCTTCGGCGACCTGGCGGTGGAGTGGGTGCCCGAGGCCTCCGATACCGTGTCCGTCGGGTTCGGCCCCACCGACGAGTACGAAGGCTGATGCATGCCACTCTCCCCTGAAGCCCGGGCCGTCGAGGCCGTCCTGATCGTCGCCGTCGAACCGGTCCCGCCCGGCCTGCTGGCCGAGCTCCTCGAGGTGCCGGCCGACCGGATCGACCCCATCGTGGACGAGCTCATCGACTCGTGCCGTGAGGGCGAACGGGGCTTCGAGGTCGTGCGGATCGCCGGCGGGCTGAGGATCCAGACCCATCCCGACCTCGCCCCGTACGTCGAGCGGTTCGCCAATGTCGGCGTGTCGTCACGACTGTCGGCCGCCGCCCTCGAGACCCTGGCCATCGTGGCCTACAAGCAGCCGGTCAGCCGGGCCCAGGTGGCCGCCTTGCGCGGCGTCAACGTGGACGGCGTCGTGCGCCTGCTCGAGCACCGGGGCTACATCACGCCGGTCGGACGGGCCACCGGACCGGGCCAGGCCGTGCTGTACGCCACCACGGACGCCTTCTTGGAGCGCCTCGGACTGGACCGGCTCGAGCAGCTGCCCCCCGTCGAAGATCTGCTGCCCGGGCCCGAGGCCCTGGCCGAGCTCGAGGAGCAGATGCGCCCGGTCTCCGATGCCTGAGGGCGGACGACCCGGCGACGACGAGTTCGAGATCGAGGTGGACCACGTGGGCGGGGCGTCCGACGCCACGCTCCACGCCGGTGAGCGGCTGCAGAAGGTGCTGGCCCGCACCGGGGTCGGGTCGAGGCGGGTGTGCGAGGACCTGATCGTCGACGGCCGGGTGACGGTCAACGGTGAGGTGCCGGTGCTCGGGCGCCGGGTCGACACCGAGGTCGACGTCATCGAGCTCGATGGCGTGCCGCTTCCGGTGCGCCCCGGCCTCGTCCACTACCTGGTCAACAAGCCCCCCGGCGTGGTCTCGACGGCGGAGGACACCCACGGGAGACCGACGGTGGTCGGCCTCGTCCCTCCCGAGCCCCGGGTCTACCCGGTGGGCCGCCTCGACATGGACTCCGAGGGCCTCATCATCGTCACCAACGACGGCGAGCTGACCCACCGCCTCACCCACCCGTCCTACGGGGTCCCGAAGGAGTACCTGGTCCACGTGGAGGGTGAGCCGTCGGCCGGCGACGTCCGGCGGCTGCGCGACGGCGTGGAGCTCGAGGACGGCATGACCGCCCCCGCCCGGGTGGCCGTCGTGTCCCCGACCCTGCTCCGGATGGTGATCCACGAGGGTCGCAATCGGCAGATCCGCCGCATGTGCGAAACGGTGGGCCATCCCGTGCTCCGACTGGTGCGCACCCGCATCGGTCCGCTGGCCGACCCGTCCCTGACCCCGGGCTCCTACCGGCCCCTCACCTTCGACGAGGTGCGGGGACTGGCGGCTGCCGCCGTGCCTGCCGACGACATCCTCGAAGCGGACCGCCATCCCCACCCGGACGGCCTCCCGCCCGACGGCGCGGAGCCCGACGGTCCGGGGCGGGACCCGGCCTCGGCGGACCCCGTCCCGCCCCCTGGGTAACATGCCAGCCTGATGCCTGCCACCCTGCGAGCCGTCCGTGGCGCCACCACCGTCGACGAGGACACCCCCGAGGCCATCACGGGCCGGGTGGTTACCCTGCTCACGCGGATCATGGAGCGCAACGGCCTGGCGGAGGACGACATCGTGTCGATCCTCTTCACCGCCACCGAGGACATCGTGTCGATCTTCCCGGCCACCGCCGCCCGCACGATGGGACTCGGCGCCGTGCCGCTGATCTGCGCCCGCGAGCTGGCCATCGTCGGGTCGGTCCCGCGCTGCGTCCGGGTCATGCTCCACGTCACCACCGAGCGCCCGAGGGACGAGATCCACCACGTCTACCTCGAGGGCGCCCAAGGCCTCCGTGACGACCTCCCCGACTGAGGAGGGCGCCACCCGCACGGGCGGCCCCGGTCGGGCCATGGTCATCGGCACCGGGCTCATCGGCGGGTCGGTGGGCATGGCGCTGCGGGCCCGTGGCTGGCATGTCAGCGGCACCGATGCCACCCCGGGCACCGCCGCCCGGGCCGTGGAGCTCGGGGCGCTGGACGTCGAGGCCGAGGACCGTTCGGCCGACCTGGTGGTGGTGGCCACGCCCGTGC
>DATCCR010000254.1:0-3514 GCA_036511155.1 Acidimicrobiales bacterium | reverse complement strand
TCGGACGGCGGGCGACGGCCCGGCGGGGGACAGGAGTCGGACAGGGGACGGGGGCCCGGCGGGGGCCCTGCGGGACGCCGGCCGGGAGGCCGAGCGCCTCCAGGAGACATGGGGGTCGGTGACGGACGCGGTAGACGCCATCCGGGCCCGGTACGGCGGTGCGGCGGTCGGCCCGGCCTCACTGGTGACACCCGAGGGGATCCGGGTCCGTCGGCGGGGCGAGGCCCAGTGGGGGCCAGCCCGCCCGGACCGCCCGGGAGCCCCGGAATCCGGCGGGAACGCGCTTGAGAACCGGGGGAAACGGGCCGACAACCTGTAACATGTTCCAGGTGGTGATTCGACCTCGACATCTTGTGGCTTCCCGGTCCCCGGGCGCCGTGCGTTGTCCAGTGGGTTGCGCGAGGATGGGTGCGGTGGTCACGGCCGAGACTGAGCGCAAGTGGAGGGGACGAGACGGTGCCGCTCTCTGAGCACGAACAACGGATTCTGCACGAGTTGGAGCAGTCTCTCTACCAGGAGGACCCCGAGTTCGCGGAGCGGGTCCGATCGGAAACCGTCTACCGCCACGCCGGCCGCTACTGCATCTGGTCCGCCCTCGTCTTCGCATCGGCACTGGTCTTCATGTTCTTCACCTTCGCCTCCAACCTGGCTCTGGGGTTCGTCGGCGTCGTGATCATGTTCCTGTCAGGCGTGGTGTTCGCCAACAACGCCCGCCGGATGGGCAAAGCCGGGATCGACGACATTTCGAGGTCGCTGCACACCCGCAGCATCACCAATCCGGTCCACGATCCCCGTGACTGGATCCGTGGGCGCTTTCACCGCGACGACTGATCCCCCGGCAGGCGACCTCGGCCCGACAGCGGCTGATGGCCTGCCGTCCCGTGGTCCGGTCCCGTCCGGACCCGAGTCCGAACTCACGTCGACACCGGGCTCCTCCCTGTTGGCCGTAGACATCGGCGGCACCAAGATGGAGGCAGGTATCGTCGGCGCCGACGGGCGCATCCTCGATCGGGCCCGTACGCCGACGCCGGCTTCCACCGACCCCGAAGTCGTGTTCGGCGCCCTCGCCTCGATCGTGACCGAGGTGCTCGGCCGGGCGGCGGCCCGCCCGCTGGCGTGCGGCGTCGGCTGCGGTGGCCCGATGACCGCCGGGGGCCAGGTGGTCAGCCCGCTCAACATCCACGGCTGGCGCGACTTCCCGCTACGGGACCGCCTGGCCGACCTTGTGGGTCTGCCGGTGGCCGTCGACAACGACGCCAAGGCCCTGGCCCTGGGTGAGGGCTGGAAAGGTGCGGCCCAGGGCAGCACTGACTACCTGGCCATGGTGGTCTCGACCGGGGTCGGCGGGGGCATCGTGCTCGACGGTCGACTGCTCGACGGCACGGGGGGGAACGCCGGCCACATCGGCCACGTGGTCGTCGAGCCGGACGGCCGGCCCTGCGTGTGCGGCGGCCGGGGCTGCCTCGAGGCGGAAGCGTCGGGCACGGCCATCGCCGCGGTGACCGGACGACCGGCGGCCGAAGCCGACACCGCCACCCGCCGACGCTGCGGCACCCTGGTCGGACGGGCGGTGGCCTCGGTGGCCAACCTGCTCGACCTCCAGCTGGCCGTGGTGGCCGGCTCGGTGGCCCTGGGATTCGGTGACGAGTTCTTCGACAGCGCCCGCACCGAACTGGCACTGCGCTGCTGCCTCGACTTCGCCCGACCCACCCGCATCGAGCCGGCCGGGCTCGGCGCCGACGGACCGCTGGTCGGCGCGGCCGCCGTCGCCCGCCTCCGCCATGGGGTCCCGGGGGGCGGTCGGTGACGGCGATGCCGCCGGGCGCGTACTCGGGCCGGGAGGTGGCTGCCCTGGCCGGGGCCGTGGTCCGGCGACCCGACCTGTGGTGGACCGCCCTCGGGGAGCTCAGGCGACTGGCCCCACACCTGTGGTGGCGGACCCCGCCCCATCTGCCGCTGCCGGACCGGCGGCTCTGGGAGTTCCGCATGGTCACCGCCTACGGGCGTCCCGACGCGGTGCCGGACCAGGCCGACGTGATCTCCTTCTTGGAGTGGTGCCGGTCCATCGCCGCCTCCGGCCCCCCACGTTCCGGCGGGCACGGGTAGGGGGACCGGTGGACCGCCCGGCACCCCGCACCGCACCGGTGGCCTCTGCCGTCCCTGCCGACGTGGACCGGCCCCAGCCCGTGCGGTCCCCGATGTCACCGTCCCGACGGGCCCTGGTGCTGAACGCCACCTTCGAGCCGCTCGGCATCGTGTCGTCGCGTCGGGCCGTGCTCCTCGTGCTCGACACCAAGGCCGAGCTGCTCCATGCCACTGAGCGCGTGTTCCGGGCCGAGCGGGTGAGCGTGCCCGAGCCGTCGGTGGTGCGCCTCGTCCGGTACGTCAGGGTTCCCTATGGCTACCGGGTGGCGGTCAACCGCCGCACGGTCTTCGCCCGGGACGGCGGCAGGTGCCAGTACTGCGGAGCGTCGGCCGAGAATCTCGACCACGTGATCCCCCGCAGCAAGGGCGGTCCCCACACGTGGGAGAACGTGGTGGCGGCGTGCCGGCCGTGCAACACCCGCAAGGAGGACCGGCTGCCCCACGAGGCGGGGATGATCCTTCGCACCACTCCGGTGGCGCCCCGCCACCGGGTCCAACTGCTCGCCCTGTGCGGCAGTACCAGCGATGACTGGATCGACTATCTGGGTCCCGAGGTGCTCGGCCCCCGTCGGATGACCGCCTGACGCACGAGCGGCCCGAGCGGTGCCGGTCCACGGCCGGTCCGGAACCCCGGGTGCCGGACCGGCCCGGCACGGGGCGGCCGGTGCCAGACTGGACGGGTGCCGGGGGAGTGGTTGGTCGACGAGCGGGTGGCGGCCCCGGCCGAGCTGCATTCGTCCTGGCCCGCCGCCGAGCGGGACCCGGGAGTGAAGCGGTTGGCGGTCTGCCGTCCGACGCGGACGGCCATCGTGCTCGGCTCCACCCAGTCGCTCGACGTGGTCGACACCGAGGTGGCGCGGTCAGCCGGCATCGACGTGGTCCGCCGTCGGTCGGGCGGAGGTGCGGTGCTCGTGACCCCGGACGACCCGGTGTGGGTCGACGTGTGGCTGCCCGTCGGTGACGAGCGCTGGAGCGCCGACGTGACCGGTGCGTTCGCCTGGATCGGGGCTGCCTGGGGTGCCGCCCTCGGCCGGCTCGGCCTCGACGGCGTGGAGGTCCAGGGGTCCGGACCGGGCGCATGCACCAGGTGGTCGTCGCTCGTCTGCTTCGGCGGGGTCGGCGCCGGCGAGGTGAGCGTCGGGGGACGAAAGGCGGTCGGCCTGGCTCAGCGCCGGAACCGGTCGGGTGCGTGGTTCCACACGGCGTGCGTCCGGCACTGGAACCCGACGCTCCTGCTCGAGCTGCTCGAGCTGTCGCCGGGGGAGCGGGCGGCGGCCTCCGAGGGGCTCTCCGGCGCGGTGACCGGGGTGGCCGACGAGGTGGCAGCCGCGGTGGCTGCTAGTGGCGGGGACGTGCCGACCGGAGTCGA
>DATCCR010000253.1:0-4193 GCA_036511155.1 Acidimicrobiales bacterium | reverse complement strand
CGGTCAGCGGGCTGACGAACGGCACCACCTACACGTTCACGGTGACGGCGACCAACTCCGCCGGCACCAGCGCGGCCTCTGTGGCCTCGGCGCCGGCCACCCCGGCCACGACGGCGAGCGCACCGACCGGCGTGACCGCCGTGGCCACCTCGGCGGCCACCACCGCGGCGGTCAGCTGGACGGCGCCGGCCTCCAACGGCGGGGCGGCCATCACCAACAACACCGTGACCTCGTCGCCCGGCGGGCTCACCTGCTCGACGCCGACCACCGGCTGCACCGTGGCCGGGCTGACCACCGGCACCGCTTACACGTTCACGGTGACCGCCACCAACTCGGCGGGCACCGGAGCTGCCTCGGCCGCCTCCAACTCGATCAAGGTCGGCACGCCCGGGGCACCGACCGGCGTCACCGCGACCTCCAACGCCAACACCCAGTCGGTGGTGTCCTGGACGGCCCCGGCCGCAACCGGTGGCGCCGCCATCTCCTCCTACACCGCCACCTCGTCGCCGGGCGGCTTCACGTGCTCGACGGCCTCCACCAGCTGCACGGTCGCCGGGCTCACCAACGGCACCAGCTACACGTTCACGGTGACCGCCACCAACGTCGTCGGCACCGGTCCCGCCTCGGCGGCGTCGGCGGCGGCCATTCCGGCCACCACACCCGGCGCGCCCACCGGGGTCACCGCGACGTCGAACGCCAACACCCAGTCGGTGGTGGCGTGGACGGCGCCGGCCTCCAACGGCGGGTCCGCCATCACCGGGTACACGGCGACCTCGAGCCCCGGCAGCTTCACCTGCTCCACGGCCACCACCTCGTGCACTGTGGCCGGCCTCACCAACGGAACCGCCTACACGTTCACGGTGACCGCCACCAACGGCGTCGGTACCGGTGCCGCCTCGGCCGCCTCGGCGGCGGCCGTCCCGGCCACCACGCCGGGCGCCCCGACCGGAGCGACGGCATCGGCGACGTCGACGACGGGCTCCCTGGCCGTCGCCTGGACGGCCCCGGCCTCCAACGGCGGGGCGGCCATCACCAGCTACACCGCGACCTCGAGCCCCGGCGGCCTCACCTGCTCGACGGCGAC
Organism: Acidimicrobiales bacterium; assembly: GCA_036511155.1. Classification (GTDB taxonomy): domain Bacteria; phylum Actinomycetota; class Acidimicrobiia; order Acidimicrobiales; family RAAP-2; genus Bog-756. The sequence goes on along the minus strand of DATCCR010000253.1, from coordinate 3,109 downwards.
CACCGGCTGCACCGTGGCCGGGCTGACCACCGGCACCGCCTACACGTTCACGGTCAAGGCCACCAACAGCGCCGGAGTGAGCGCGGCGTCGGCGGCGTCCAACTCGCTCAAGGCCAGCGTGCCCGGTGCCCCCACCGCGGTGACCGCCGTGGCCACCTCGACCTCGACCACCGCCACCGTCAGCTGGACGGCTCCTCCCACCGGTGGCTCGGCCATCACCACCTACACCGTCACGTCGAGCCCCGGTGCCGTGACGTGCAGCTCGGCCTCCACGACGTGCACCGTCACCGGACTCACCGCCACGACCACGTACACCTTCACGGTCACGGCCACCAACGCCAATGGCATCAGTCCCGCCTCGGCCGCCTCCAATACTTTGAAGCAAGGTGCACCCGGCAAGCCCACGGCCGTGACCGCCGTTGCCACGGCGTCCTCCACGACGGCCACCATCGCCTGGACGGCGCCCCTCACCGGTGGCTCGGCCATCACCACCTACACCGTCACGTCGAGCCCGGGTGCCGTGACGTGCAGCTCGGCCAGCACGACGTGCACCATCACGGGACTCACCGCCACGACCGTCTACACCTTCACGGTGACGGCCACCAACGTCAACGGCACCGGCCCGGCCTCGGCCGCCTCCAACTCGCTGAGAGAAGGCGCCCCGGGCGCCCCCACCGGAGTGGCCGGCACCTCCGGCGCCCTCACCCAGTCCGTGGTGTCCTGGACCGCTCCGGCCTTCAACGGCGGCAGCGCAGTCACCAGCTACACGGTGACGTCCTCGCCCGGCGGCTTCACCTGCACGTCGGCCACCAGCCCGTGCACGGTCCTCGGCCTGACCCACCTCACGCCCTACACCTTCACGGTGACCGCCACCAACGCCAACGGGACCGGTCCGGCGTCGGCGGCGTCGGCCGCGGCCACGCCCTGACCCCACCGCCCCAACCCCACCGCCCCGACGGCGGTAGCGTTTCCCCAGGTCAGGACGGGCCCCACCGGGGTCGGACGACCACGGTGCCCCACCGGGGTGCGGTCGGGACCCCCATCGGCGGCAAGTAGCCTTAGCCCACCATGCCTATCAAAACCCGTGACGACATCCGCAACGTGGCCATCGTGGCCCACGTCGACCACGGGAAGACCACCCTGGTGGACGCCATGCTCTGGCAGTCCGGCGCCTTCCGCGACAACCAGTCGGTCAACGAGCGGGTCATGGACTCGGGCGACCTCGAGCGCGAGAAGGGCATCACCATCCTCGCCAAGAACACCGCCGTCCTGCACAACGGGGTGAAGATCAACATCATCGACACCCCGGGCCACGCCGACTTCGGCGGCGAGGTGGAGCGCGGTCTCACCATGGTCGACGGGGTCCTCCTCCTGGTCGACGCGTCCGAGGGCCCGCTCCCCCAGACCCGATTCGTGCTCCGCAAGGCCCTGGAGGCCCGGTTGCCGGTCGTCCTGGTGGTCAACAAGGTGGACCGTCCCGACGCTCGGATCGACGAGGTCGTCCACGAGGTCGAGGAGCTCTTCCTCGACCTCGACGCCGACGAGGACCAGATCGACTTCCCGATCCTGTTCTCGAACGCCCGGGCCGGGTGGGCCGCCAACGAGCAGGGTGTCGAGGGTACCGACCTCGAGCCGCTGTTCCAGGCCATCCTCGACCGCATCCCCGCCCCCCACTACGAGGAGGGCGCACCGCTCCAGGCCATCGTGTCCAACCTCGACGCCTCCCCGTACCTCGGCCGCCTGGCCGTGTGCCGCGTGCACAACGGCACCCTGACCAAGGGCGCCACCGTGGCCTGGTGCAAACTCGACGGCACCATCGAACGGACCAAGATCACCGAGCTCTTCATCACCGACGCGCTCGACCGGGTGGAGTGCGAGGAGGCCGGGCCGGGCGAGATCGCCGCGGTGGCCGGCATGGCCGAAATCACCATCGGCGAGACCCTGGCCGACGCCGACGACCCGCGCCCGCTGCCGGTCATCACCGTCGACGAGCCGAGCCTGGCCATGACCATCGGCATCAACACCTCGCCGCTGGCCGGTACCGACGGGAAGAAGCTCACCGCCCGCCAGGTCCTGGGCCGCCTCGAGTCCGAGCTGATCGGCAACGTGTCGCTGCGGGTCAACCCGACCGAGCGTCCGGACACGTGGGAGGTCCAGGGCCGCGGCGAGCTGCAGCTGGCCGTGCTGGTCGAGACCATGCGGCGTGAGGGCTTCGAGCTGACCGTCGGCAAGCCGCAGGTCGTCACCCGGGAGATCGACGGCAAGCTCCACGAGCCGATGGAGCGGGTCGCCATCGACGTGCCCGACGACTACCTCGGCGTGGTCACCCAGCTCATGGCGCTGCGCAAGGGCATGCTGATCGAGATGGTCTACCACGGCACCGGCTGGGTGCGCATGGACTACCGGATCCCGGCCCGGGGGCTCGTCGGGTTCCGTACCGAGTTCATGACCGAGACCCGGGGCACCGGCATGCTGCACCATGTGTTCGACGGATGGGAGCCGTGGCACGGCGAGCTCAAGACCAAGCGGAACGGCTCGATGGTGGCCGACCGCCGAGGGTTCACCACCGGCTACACCTTGATGAGCCTCCAGGAGCGCGGCCTCCTGCTGGTCGGCCCGGGTACCGAGGTCTACGAGGGCATGGTGGTGGGGGAGAACGCCCGCGACGAGGAGATGGACGTCAACCCGACCAAGGAGAAGAAGCAGACCAACATCCGGTCCGCCTCGGCAGACGAGGCCATCCGCCTCACCCCGCCCCTCCTGCTCTCGTTGGAACAGGCCCTCGAGTTCATCGCCGACGACGAGTGCGTCGAGGTGACCCCGAACGCCGTCCGACTCCGCAAGGTCATTCTCGACGCAACCACCCGCGGTCGCCTGCGCAGCCGCTCCCGCAAGACCGGCAGCTGAGCGGGTCCGTCGGGCACGTCTCCCCGACCGTGGAGTCCGCTGCGGGCTCCGAGGGGAGGGCTCGAACCTCCAACATCCGGCTCCAAAGGCCGGCGTTCTGCCAATTGAACTACCTCGGAACGGCTCACGGGGGCACCAGTGCACCTGGCCCGCACTCCCCGTCGACCAGGCCACAGGCTAGTACCGGGATCAGGTCGCTCCC
>DATCCR010000252.1:0-15041 GCA_036511155.1 Acidimicrobiales bacterium | reverse complement strand
GCCCCGCCACTTCGTAGCGGTGTCGACCAACAAGGCCGGGGTCGTCGACTTCGGGATCGATCCCGCCAACATGTTCGGCTTCTGGGACTGGGTAGGCGGCCGCTACTCCTACGACTCAGCCATCGGGTTCTCGCTGATGGTGGCCATCGGCCCTGCTGCGTTCGCCGACATGCTGGCCGGGTTCCACACTGTCGACCGCCACTTCGTCGAGGCGCCCTTCGAGGCCAACCTGCCGGTGCTCCAGGGGATGCTGAACGTCTGGTACTCGAACCTGTTCGGTGCCGGGACCCACGCCGTCCTCCCCTACAGCCAGCGCCTGGCCCGCTTTCCGGCCTACCTGCAGCAGCTGACGATGGAGTCCAACGGCAAGTCGGTCCGCCGCGACGGCTCCCCGGTCGAGGGCAGCACCGGCGAGATCTTCTGGGGCGAGCCGGGCACCAACGGCCAGCACGCCTTCTACCAGTTGATCCACCAGGGGACCCGGCTGATCCCGGCCGACTTCATCGGATTCGCCAATTCGACCCACGAGGACGGCGACCGCCAGGACCTGCTCATGGCCAACTGCTTCGCCCAGACCAAGGCCCTGGCCTTCGGGCGGACGGCCGAGGAGGTGGCGGCCGAGGGGACGCCGGCCGCCCTGGTACCCCACAAGGTGATGCCGGGCAACCACCCGACCTCGACCATCCTCGCCCCGGAGCTGACGCCGTCCGTCCTCGGCCAACTGGTCGCCCTCTACGAGCACACCGTGTTCGTCGAGGGGACGGTGTGGGGCATCGACTCGTTCGACCAATGGGGAGTGGAGCTGGGCAAGGTCATGGCCGGCCAGCTCGCCCCGGTGCTCAGCGCCGAGGGCGCCCCGGACCTGTCCGACCAGGACAGCTCGACGGCCGGTCTGGTCCGCACCTACCGGGCGATGCGGGGCCGACCGGTCTGAGGCGAGGTTGACGTTCGGGCGCCAGGCGGGCAGTGCCCGGCGCCGGCGGGAGAGCCTGGAGCGCACGGTCGGGCGCAGATCGATCGGCCGATGCCCGGGGACGAGGCCGCGCCTCCTATCGACGTTCGAGGGCGCGGTCCACGGTGGAGCGGACCTTCGGGTCCCGGACCGATTCGGCCCCGGTCACGACGTGGATCCCCCCGTCGGCGAGGAGCGTCTCCCACGCACGTCGGGGACAGTCCTGGTTCATGAAGATGACGAAGTCCGCGTCGTCGGTCTCGATACCGGAGGGATGAAGGGTCCCCACGATGGCCGGAGGTCCACCGTCGTGGGACGTGCCGACCGGGGATCCGGGTGCCGGATCCGAGTCGCCGACGACGGCCGTCCATCGGACCTGCTCCCACGGGATGCGCAGGGGCTCCTCCCCGGACGAACCGACCTTCCGGCGCTCGAAGAACGCCAGACCCAGGTAGCCGGTGCCGAACGATCCCTGTCGAGCCGGACTCGCTCCGGCTCCCAGGATCCGGCCGGTTCCCCAGGGGAGATCGGGGTCCGTCCAATCCTTCTCCTTCGAGGTGGCGCTCACGTGCGAGGCACTGCGGTGCGGTGCGGTGCACGCCTTCCCGACGACATGGGCGATCACGGGGATGGTCCAGGCGCCGAACACGAGGAAGGCGATGCTGACCCGCGCGCCAGCGTTCGTGAACAGCCACACGATCAGGAGCACGTCGACGGCGACGGTCGCCGCCATCACGATGCCGTACGTCGTGATCCTGGCCGCGGAACGCATCCTCATCCACGCACCTCCGTCGGCTCCGCAGCCCTTCCGACGATGGTGGGGCCGACCGGCGGGGGCGTCCTCCCGACCGGACGGCCGCTCGTGCGGTCCGAGGAGGCACACGGGCGCATGGCGCGGGATCGCACGGAGGCCATCTAGGCGAGGATCCTCTTCAGCTCGTCGAGGGTGGTCTCTCCCTCTCGGACCTTGACGAACGCGTCCATCTGCAGCGTCTGCATCCCGCCGGCGATCGCGGCCCGGACGATGGCCTCGGCCGGACTGCGCTCCAGGACGAGCCGCCGGAGCTCGTCGTTCATCACCATGACCTCATGGACGGCCAGCCTCCCGAAATACCCCGTGCGTCCGCAGTGCTGGCATCCGTTGGCCCGGGGAAGCGTCGCCTCCGGAGCCCGCCCGTCGGTCAGCGCCATGGCATCCAACTCGAGCCGCTCCTCCGGAGTGGCCACGCTGACCGACTTGCAGCGCCGGCACAGACGCCGGACCAGGCGTTGCGCCACGACGCACTCGAGTGCGGAGGTCACCAGATAGGGTCCGAGCCCCATGTCGATCAGGCGCGTCGTGCTCGACGCGGCGTCGTTGGCATGGAGCGTCGAGAGGACGAGATGACCCGTCAACGCCGCCTCGGTGGCGATGCGCGCGGTGTCGAGGTCCCGGATCTCGCCGACCAGGATGATGTCGGGATCGGCACGCAACGCGGCTCGGAGACCAGATGCGAAGGTGTAGCCCGCCTTGGAGTTGACCTGGGTCTGCTTGATCCCGGCGACCCGGTATTCGATGGGGTCTTCGACCGTGATCGTATTGCGACTGGGTACGTTCAGCTCGTTGATGGCCGAGTACAGCGTGGTCGACTTTCCGGAACCGGTGGGTCCCGTCACGAGGACCATGCCCCACGCCTTCCGGAAGGACTTCTTGAACAGCTCCAGCGGTCCGGGCAGGAAGCCGAGCGAGTCGATGTCGAGGAGGCCGTGGTCCCGGGTGAGCAGCCGAAGGACGACGGCCTCCCCGTTGATCGTCGGCATGGTCGCGGCCCGGGCGTCGACGGTGATGCCCCGAACGGTGGTCGACATGCGACCGTCCTGCGGACGGCGATGATCCGATATGTCCATGTCCGTCACGACCTTGATTCGGCTGATCACCCCCAACTGATAGGAGGCCGGTGCACTCATGGCGTCGTGGAGCAGGCCGTCGACCCGGAAGCGGATGCGGAGGCCGTCCTTGGTCGGCTCGACATGGATGTCGGACGCCCGCTCGTCGACGGCGCGGTTGAGGATCTGGGTGACGAAGTCGATGACCGGACCTCGATTGCCCTCGACAGCGAGTGCGTCCGCGGCGTTGCCGTCCGATAGTTCCGCTGACAGCGTGGCGTCGGCCGTGCCCTCGTCATCTGGTTGCTCGTCATCGACCAGGCGGCTGCCGTAGCCGGCCTCGATGGCCTTGCGCAGTGCGCCTCGTGCGGCGACGAGCGGAACGAAGGGCACGTCCAGGAGCGTGCGGATGTCATCGAGCGTCTGCAGGTCCCGCGGGTCCTGGATGGCGATGAGGAGGGTGTCGGCCCGGAGCTCCACGGGAAGCACGCCGCGGCGCCGGCAGAAACCCTCCGGAAGGTAGGTCAGGACCTTCGGGTTGGGCGGATCGAGACTGAGGTCCCGATAGGGCATGCCGGTGAGCTCGGCCAGAGATCGAGCGAGGTCGTCCTCGAAGAGGTGATCGTGCTCCACCAGGATCTCACCCAGGCGTGCACCGGTCCGGCGCTGCTCGTCGAGTGCGAGCCTGACGTCCGCCTCGGTCACGAGCCCAGCTGCGATGAGGTGCGCGCCGAGCGTCTCGTTCCCGATGACTTGCCGCTCGGCGTCCCTGCGGTAGCCGTTCGACGTCTCGGTCAGATGCACCATCGAAGTTCCCCCTTCGGGAACGAAGCGCGACCGGCGACCAGCGATTGTGCTCTCCCGATCACGTTCGTGCGTCCGGCTTCGCTGGGTCGCCGTCCGGAGGACCTTCCCCACTACTGGACTTCACCTTCCGTTATCGGTCACCGGGAGAAGTCACTTGAGGAGGGGATCACGTGGTCCTCTCCTCGGGGATCGGGGACGGAACCACGATCGAGGACGACACCGGGAGCCCGCCGAGGCCCGTGGTGGATGGTCATCGTCAGGCCGATGCGGCGGTGGCCGGGCCTGGACGCTGCGGCTCGGGCGGGGCACCTCCGGTCCCGCGGCTCAGGCCGAGGCCAGAGCCCGCCAGAGGGCGCGGTAGGTGGGGTAGGTGATCCCCTCGGTCACGTACCCGGCGCGCTCCAACTCGGCATGGAACCGGGGGAGATTGCGCCACGGCACTCCCATGTCGACGTGGTGGGCCAAGTGCCACCCGGTGTTGAAGGGGACGAACCAGAACCGGGCGATCCAGCTCTGGTGGACGTTGTGGGTGGTGACCCGCCGGTCGGGGCTGGCCTCGAGCCCGCCGTGTTCGGCGATGGCCCGGAGCCGGTTGATCACCCGCCACTGGGTCATCCACGGGAGCCACCACAGCAGGGGGTAGATCCACCATCGGCCGGTGACCGCCCACAGCACGGCCCACAGGACGACCTGGACGCTGAGGATCGACAGCGACGTCCGCCGGTAGGCGGCGACCTTCAACGAGCGGAACAGCGGCGTGAAGTTCTTCCACCCGGAGATCCCGACCGCGTCGCGTACCAGTCGGCGCGTCAGGGTCCGGGTGTCGCACGGGTAGCCGCCGTAGAAGGCGATGTCGGGCTCATTGGGCCCGAACTCTTCCTTGTGGTGGGCGAAGTGGCCGCGGCGGTAGAGGCCGATGGGGGTCCAGGTGGGGTACGCGACCAGCCAGGTCCCCACCCAGTCGTTGGCCCGCTTGTTGGTGAAGAGGAGCTTGTGGGCGGCCTCGTGCATGAGGATGGCGAACCGGGCGTACATCGGGCCCATGAGCACGAAGGCGATCAGGTAGGACCACCATCGGTCGACCCACACCGCCCCCCCGATGATCGCCGCCACCCACAGCCAGACCGAGGCCACGGTGACGGCATTGCGGAGATCGTCGATGCGGCGCAGGTCGGCGCGCAATTCGGGCCGTGCCTTGCCGCTCTCCTGCAGGCGGTCGGTGGGGAAGACGTCGGGACGGGCGGCCTTGTCGGCCACCATGGTGGGCGCCATCTCCGCTACATTACAGTTCCATGCCAACCGGTGCAATCGCGTAATACTGTGAGCGCCTCCTCCGCCCCGACAGCTGCGCCCACCTCGGTCGGACCAGGCCCCTTGGCCGGTGCGCCCCCGATGACAGCCCGCTCGGTGCTGGCCAGCGCACTGCTCGGCGAGGACCCTCCCGAGCTCCCGGTGGCCCACCTCGTGCACCTGGCCGGTCTGTTCGGCATCAACCCGAACCGGGCCCGGGTGGCCCTCAGCCGGATGGTGGCCTCGGGGGAGGCCACGACCGACGGCAGCGGTGGCTACCGCCTGGCCGGCCGCCTGCTCGAGCGCCGTGACCGGCAGGGCACCAGCCTGGCGGCGCGCACCCGGACGTGGGACGGCGGGTGGCGCATGGTGGTGGTGACCACGGCCGGCAGCTCGGCCGAGCAGCGGGCCGCCCGGCGCCGCCGACTGACGCTGGCCCGGCTGGCCGAGCAGCGCGAAGGGGTGTGGCTCCGGCCCGACAACCTCGACCTCCGGCCCGAACCGGCCGACGACCCCGACGTCGCCGGCTACGTGGCCGAGCCCGACGGCGACCCGGCGACCCTGGCCGCCGCCCTGTGGGACCTCGAGGGGTGGGCCGCCCGGGCCCGCGCGCTCTCTGGTGCCCTCGAGGCGGGGCCCACGGACGGACCCGGCGACCTGGCCCCGGGGTTCGAGCTGTCGGCCGCCGTGCTACGCCATCTCCAGGCTGATCCGTTGCTGCCGGCGGCCCTGGTGCCCGAGGACTGGCCGGGCCCGTCGCTCCGGTCGACGTACTCGGCGTGGGACCGCCGCTACCGCGAGGTCCTTCGGGCCTGGGGCCGGGCCACCCGGTCGACCTAGGATCGCCGACCGGGGACCGGACGGGTCCCGACCCAAGGGGGAGGCACCATGACGGACCAGGCAGGAGACGGGACCGGGCAGTTCGCCGGACGGGTGGCGGTCATCACCGGGGGGGCCCGCGGCCAGGGACGCAGCCACGCCCTCGAGCTCGCCCGCCAGGGCGCCGACATCGCCCTGGTCGACCGGTGCGCCGATCTCGGTACGGTCACCTACCCACTGGCCACGCCCGGCGACCTGGCCGAGACGGTCCGCCTGGTCGAGGCCGAGGGGCGGCGCTGCGTCTCGGCGGTGGCCGACGTGCGCGACCTCGACGCCATGATCGCCTTCGTCGATGGTGTGGCCGCCGAGCTCGGTTCGGTCGACATCCTCATCGCCAACGCCGGGATCTCCACGCTGGGGTCCATCTTCGACCTCGACGCCGCGGGGTGGTCCGAGACGGTCGACACCAACCTGACCGGCGTGTTCAACGCCCTGCGGGCCGCCGCCCCCCACATGCGACGGCAGCGCTGGGGACGCATGGTGACCGTCTCGTCGATGATGGGGCGGTCGGCCAACCCGCTCATCCCGGCCTACTGCGCCGCCAAGTGGGGGGTGATCGGCCTCACCAAGTCGGTGGCCCACGAGATGGCCCACTCCAACGTGACCGTCAACTGCGTCGCCCCGGGCAACGTCTCGACCGACATGCTCCACAACGACATGCTCTACAAGCTGATGCGCCCCGACCTCGAGCACCCGACCCAGGACGACGTGGCCGGGGTGATGGCCTCACTGCACGTCCAGCCGGTGCCGTGGCTGGACGCCGACGAAATCACGTCCGCGGTGGTGTTCCTCTGCTCCGAGGGGGCCCGCCACATCACCGGGACGGTCATCGACGTCGACGCCGGGGCCTCGGCCCGCTTCACGGCCTGAGGAGGCTCAACCGTCGAGGCGCCGTCCCCTCCGAAGCGGCGACCTACTGCCGGGACATGGCGGCGCGCTGCTCGGCGGCCGCCGCATCGGCCGACGGGGCCTTGCGGACCACGTCGATGGTCACCTTGTGCAGCGTTCCCTCGAAGGGGAAGTGCCCGGCGTAGCGCTCGCTGACCGGACTGCCGTGGTCGTAGCCGACGCTCGGGCCGACACTCGAGATGATGTGCATGGCGAACGGCACGTCGGCGTCGCCGCACGGCGTCCCGTCGATCAGCAGACGGGCCGTCCCGCTCGCCCCGGTGCGACGGAACTCGACGGTCACCACCGAACTGCCCTCGGGCACCTCGATGTCGGACACCAGGACCGTGTGGTCGTTGAAGCTGTTGTAGTCGAGGGTCAGCCGGTCGTCCTGGACGAAGAAGCTGATGCCGGAGTTTTCGGTGCCGGTGGCGAACAGCACACCGCCCTCGCCGCGGCGCCGGTCGATGGTGGCCGACATGTCGAAGCCCCGTCCCCCGAGCCCGGGCGACACCTGGGAGGGCAGCGGGGCCATCGGCGGGAAGTACTCGTAGTGGCGACTGGTGGGGTGGGGCGAGTTGTCGCGGAACCGGGTGAAGAAGAGCTCGATGCTCCGGTCGTCGAGGGGGAGGACGCCCTGGTCCTCCGCCTCCACCCACCACCGGGCGATGAGCTCGGCCAACTTGTCCGGGTGGTCGGTCGCCAGGTCGTGGCACTCCGAACGGTCCACTTCGAGGTGGTAGAGCTCCCAAACGTCGTCGTCGAAGGGGACGCCCTTGTCATGGCGGGTGACGGCCTTCCAACCGTCCCAGATGATGGCCCGATGGCCGAACATCTCGTAGTACTGGGCGCCCTTGGTGGTCGGGGCCTCCGGGGCGTCGAACGAGTAGGCCATCGACGTCCCCGATATCGGGAGTTGCTCGTAGCCGCGGTAGACGTCGGGGGCGGTGATCCCGAGGATCTCGTAGATGGTGGGGACGATGTCGTTCACGTGGTGGAACTGGTCGCGCAGCCCCCCGGCGTCGGAAATACGGGACGGCCAGCGCACGATGAGGGGTACGTGGACCCCACCCTCGTGGGTGTTCTGCTTGTACCACTTGAAGGGGGTGTTGCCGGCCTGGGCCCAGCCCCACGGGTAGTTGGCGTGGCTGTGGGGCCCGCCCACGTCGTCGATCCGCTGGACGGCCTCGTCGGGCGTCTCCAGGATCATGTTGAAGTACTTCATCTCGTGCATGACGCCGAACTCACCACCCTCCTGGCTGGCACCGTTGTCGGACAGCAGCAGGATGACGGTGTCGTCGAGCTTGCCGAGCGCCTCGAGGTCGTCGACCAGCCGGCCGATCTGGGCGTCGGTGTGCTCGAGGAAGGCGGCGAACGCCTCCTGGAGCCGGGCGGCCAACCGCCTCTGGTTCTCCGGCAGCGAGTCCCACGGCTCGACACCGGGGTTGCGGGGCGCCAGCTCGGTGTCGGGCGGGAGCAGGCCCATCGCGATCTGGCGGGCGAACCACCGCTCGCGGGCCACGTCCCACCCGTCGTCGAACGCGCCGCGCCACTTCGCCAGGTACTCGTCCGGCGCCTGGTGGGGGGCGTGCATGGCCCCGAAGGCCAGGTAGGTGAAGAACGGCCGGTCGGGTCGGATGGAGACCGAGTCATGGATGAAGCGGATGGCGTGGTCGACCAGGTCCTCGCTCAGGTGGTAGCCGTCCTCGGGGGAGGCGGGTGGTTCGACGTGGTGGTTGTCGTGGACGAGATCCGGGGAGAATTGGTCGGTCTCGCCCTCGAGGAAGCCGTAGAAGCGGTCGAAGCCCCGCTGGAGCGGCCACTGGTCGAAGGGGCCGGCGGCCGACGCGTTCTCCATTGCGGTGAGGTGCCACTTGCCCACGGCGAAGGTGGCGTAACCCTGGTCGCGGAGGACCTCGGCCATGGTCGTGGCGTGGTTGGTGATCTGTCCGCGCATGTGCGGGTAGCCGCTGTCGAAATTGGAGATGGCCCGCATGCCCACCGTGTGGTGGTTGCGCCCGGTGAGGAGGGCGGCCCGGGTGGGCGAGCACAGCGGGGTGACGTGGAAGTTGGAGTAGCGCAGGCCCTCCGAGGCCAGGGCGTCGATCCGCGGAGTGGTGAGCTCGGAGCCGTAGCAACCGAAGTGGGAGAACCCGGTGTCGTCGAGGAGGATGACCACGACGTTGGGGGCTTCCGGGCCGGGGTGGGGCGGGACCGGCCAGGAGGGGGTCGACTCGGCCTCGGTACGGGCGATCACGCCGTCGAAAGGCTCGAACTGCTGCATGGGGTCCTCGTCTCGGGGAGCACGTGTCTCGGGGGATGAAGGCCGGGGCCCGCAGGAGCGGGCCGCGAATCATCTGTCAACCCGAGTGACGATAGGTACTCCGGACGACCCTGTCCACCGGCGCCCGGTCGGGGGGCGACCGACCGCCGGCGGCCGGTCGGGGGGCGACCGACCGCCGGCGGCGGTCAATCGGTGGGGGCCGCCGGCCGCCGGTGGCGCTCGGAGGCGACCACCAGGGACACGAGCGCCACGGCCAGGACCAGGGAGGTCACGCCGAGGACGCGACTGAGGAGCGCGATGTGGTCGACGGCCACGGTGAGGCCGAGGACCAGCACGGTGCCGGCGCAGGCCCGGGCCACGACCCGTGCCCCCGGCACCTGCGGGGCGTGGACGTGGCGGGTCAGAGCGAAGGTGGCCGGCGCCACCGCCAGTGCGAAGAGGAGCGAGGTGGGCCGGAGTGACCCGTTCGGGAACAGGTTGAGCCAGCGGTACCCCGCGAAGATGGCCAGGGCGGCGAGGAGGACGAGGCCGGGTGCTGCGAACAGGGGTAGGCCCGGATCCCGGTCCGCAATCCTGGCTCGTGCCGCCGGACGGGCCCGCGGGCCGCTGTCGGACGGCACGGCACGCCCGTCACCGTGCTGCACCCCGAGAATGCCACTACGAATAGCTTCGCTGAACTGTTCGTCCACCTGTACCTCCGCCTTCCACCAGGTCGGGGGAGCGGACACCCGGTCTTCGACCGGATGCCCGCCGCTCCCTCGACTCCCGGGTACCGCCAGGCCCCAGGAGGTGAATCCGCCACCCATTGGCAACAAGTATGCACCTCCGGGTCACATATTGCAACTAGAGATTGCAACACGTGTTGCCACTGTGGTCAGATTCGCCGGCCGGCTCGGCCGGAGGCCTGTCATCTGGGAGCATGAAGGGGTGCATGAGCCCAGCGGCGGCCGGCGGCCCCGGCGTACCAAAGAGGAGATCCGCCGACTCCTGATGGATGCCGGCCGGAGCATCCTGGCCGAAGAGGGTCTCGGTGTCGGGGCCGGTGACGTCACGTTCAAGCGGGCCTTCGAACGGGTCGAGTCCACCACCGGTGTGCGACTCACGAACGCCTCGGTCATCCGCCGGGTGTGGGAGAACCAGGCCGAGTACCAGACCGACGTGCTGGCCGCCGTGGCCGCGTCGGGTGACTCCACCGGTGAACTGCTCGCCACCGCGGAGGCGGTGGGGCCGCTGTTCGACGTGCTGGACCGGTCGAGCCCCGGGGCCCGGCTCCGGTCGGTCACCGAAGTCTGTCGGGTGGCGGGCCACGCCTCGTTCCAAGCGCTGGTCGGGTCGAAGGCCTGGGCGTTGTGGGTCGGGATCTGGGTGCTCGCGGCCACCAACGCGCCATCGGTGTACGGCGAACGCATCCGCCAGGCGTTGATCGAGGGCTACCAGCTGGACACCGAACAGTGGGGGGCCCTCCACGGTGCGCTGGCCGACCACCTCGGTCTGCGCCTCCGAGCGCCGCTCACCCTCCGTCAGTTCACGGTGGCCGTCGGTGCCCTGGTCGAGGGGTGCGCCCTCCGCCAGATCGGCGCCGAGGACATGGCCGTGATCGAACGCCCGACCGGACCGGGGGGGTCGGTGCAGGAGTGGACCCTGTTCGCGGTGGGCCTCGAGGCTCTGGCGCTGCAGTTCTTCGAGCTCGACCCCGACTGGATGCCTCCCGCTGACGCGGCCTGACCCGGCCCTCCACCGGGTGACACGCAGGGCTGACGACGGGTCCGGGGGTCGAACGACCCTGTCCGGGTACCCGAGCCCGCGAAAGAATGGGGCGGCCGCCGACGAGGAGGACCCGTGACCGGACCGATGCCCACAGGACAGCGCTTCGACATCGTCTTCGTCGGCGACGCCGCCGCCGACCTCTACCTGACCCTGGCCGCCGATGCCGTGACGGTGGAGGACGGCCCGGAGTCGCGCCGGCTGGTCCTCCCCTTCGGCGCCAAGCTGGCCTGCGAGGTGACGTCCACGGTGGCCGCCGGCGGGAACTCGGCCAACGCCGCGGTGGCCTGCGCCCGGCTGGGCCTGCGGACGGCGCTGGTGGCCTATGTCGGCGACGACCTGCCCGGCCGCGAGGCTGTGGCCTCCCTGCGGGCCGAGGGGGTCGATGCCGCCCTGGTCCGTCTCGATCCGACAGTGCCCACCAACCGGAACTTCGTCCTGCGGGTCGGCCACGAGCGCACGATCCTGGTCCACCACGAGCAGCACGACTGCCAGTGGTCGCACCTGCGGCGAGCGGAGATCCCGTCGTGGCTCTACCTGTCCTCGGTGGGACGGGACGCCCACGAGTACGAGAGCCAGATCGCCGACTGGCTCGAAGCGACACCTGAGGTGTCGCTGGCCTTCGAACCCGGCACGCTCCAGATCGCCCGGGGCGCCGATCAGCTCGGCCGGCTGTTCCGTCGTTCCTCGGTGGTGGTGTGCAACCGGCAGGAGGCGGCGACGCTGACCGGCGAGCATCCGGGAGCGGACCCGGTCGTGCTCCTCGACCGGATGCTCGCTCTCGGCCCCGAGCGGGTGGTCATCACCGACGGGTCGGCCGGCGCCTACGGGTCCGACGGTGTGGTGCGGCTGGCCGTGCCGGTGTTCCCGGACGACGGGCCGGTGACCGACCGGACGGGGGCGGGCGACGCCTTCGCCTCGACGCTGGTGGCAGCGCTTGCCTCGGGGCTGACCCTCGAGGAGGCCATGGCCCGGGCGCCCGTCAACTCGATGCGCGTCGTCCAGCAGGTCGGGTCGCAGGCCGGGCTGCTCGACGACGGGACTCTCGAGGTGCTCCTGGCCGGGGCTCCGGCCGGGTACGGCGTGCGGGAGCTTGCGCCGTCCCCTGAACCACGCACCTGAACGGTCGACCCCGCCCGCCCGACCGCTACGGTGCTGGTCCGTGTCCCGACCGCCCCTCCTGCTCCTTCCGCCCTCGGAGGGCAAGGCCGCCGGCGGACGCCCGCCCGCCCGGCCCGACTCATTCGCCGGAGAGCTCGCAGAGCCCCGCGCCGAGGTGCTCGCCGAGCTGGCCCGTGTGCTCCGATCGCGGTCGGCCTCCACCCGGACCTCCGTGCTGGGGGTGCGGGGTGAGCTCCTGGAGCGGGCACTGGCCGCCACCGCCTCGCTGGTGGAGGGCACCGCGCCGGTGCTCCCGGCGTGGCGTCGCTACTCGGGGGTCGTGTGGGCCGGCCTGGACCCGGCAACCCTCGCCCCGGCCGACCGGCGGCGCATCCTCGTCCCGTCGGGCCTCTACGGGATGACCACGGCGGCCGATCCGGTGGCCGACTACCGGCTCAAGCTGCTGGTGTCCATCGGCCGGCTCGGGCGCCTCTCCACCTTCTGGCGGCCGGCGGTCACCCACGCGCTGGCCACGAGGGCCCGGGGCCGGGTCGTGGTCGACCTCCTCCCGGCTGAGCATGTCCATGCCTTCGACCTCGATGGTCTCGACCCGTCGACACGGGTGGTCCGGGTCCGATTCGTGGGCGCGGACGGGCGGCGCGCGGTGGGCCACGAGGCCAAGTCGGCCAAGGGGCGCCTGGCCCGGGACCTGGTCGACGGGGGGCTCGACGCGGTGGGCGGGTTCGCCTTCGAGGGATGGCGGGCGAACGTCGAGGGCGACCTGGTGACCGTGGTCGCCCCCATCCGCTGACGCGGTCGACCGACCGGTGACAGGGGGACGGCAACCGGTTCCTTATGGAATTCCTATGTTGTGCTCACCCATCCCTTACGCAAGGGCTGTCGAATGACCTGGTGACGTGATCACGGTCGTGGTCACGAATGTCGTGTCAGCCCGGAGGTAGGACGAGATGAACGAACACCCGAACGAGGAGCAAGGCACCGAGCCGACGCCGTGGGAAGTCACGGCGCCCGTGGCCCCGGTGACGCCGCCGCCCACCGACGACCCGGCGGTGACCCAGCAGCACCCGCTGACCCAGCCGGTGCCCCACGTCCACCCGCCGAACGTCCCGCCCCCGGCTCAGGCGCCCTACCCGGGCCAGTCGATCGCCGTGGCCGAGGACGACCACTACCCGTCGGGCGCCTCTCCGGCCCCGACCTCCCCCTGGGCCCCGACGCCCGCGCCCGGCACCTGGGGTGTTGCGGCTGCGCCGGGCTGGGGCCCCAACGGGCCGACGCCCGCTCCGGCACCCGGTGGATGGGGTGCCGGGGTCGGCGGCGTCCCCCCGACGGCCTGGCCTCCCGCCCCCTACGGCTACTACCCGGCCCCCCCACCCCCGCCCACGGGCCCCAAGCACCACAAGGGCCAGGTGGCGGTGATCGCCTCGCTGGTGGCCGTCCTCGCCCTCCTCCTCGGCGCCACCATCGGGCACGCCACATGGCCGACGGCCACCACGGCGGCGTCGTCGGGCGGCACCGGATCGGGCGGCACCGGGTCCGGGTCCGGGTCCGGGTCTGGCAACGGCTGCCAGTTCCCCTTCGGGACCGGTTGTTCCGGCGGCTCGACCGCCAACGGCTCGGGCAACTCGACCACCGGCGCCGGCGCTCCGGCCGACGTGGCCGGCATTGCCGCCAAGGTCTCGCCGGCCCTGGTCGACATCAACACCAACCTCAGCTACCAGAACGAGCAGGCCGCCGGCACCGGCATCGTCCTGACCTCGGACGGCGAGGTCCTCACCAACAACCACGTCATCGACGGGGCCACCAGCATCAGCGTGACCGACATCGGCAACGGCCAGACCTTCAAGGCCAACGTCGTCGGCTACGACCGCACCGGTGACATCGCGGTGATCCAGCTTGTCGGGGCCTCGGGTCTGCAGACTGCCAAGATCGCCCCGTCCCTCCCGGCGGTCGGCGAGGGCGTGGTCGGCGTCGGCAACGCCGGCGGCACCGGCGGCACCCCGAGCGCGGCCGGCGGCTCGGTCACCGCACTCGGCCAGTCGATCACGGCCAGCGACAGTGGCGGCGGTAACTCGGAGAACCTCAGCGGACTCATCGAGATGAACTGCAGCATCCAGCCCGGTGACTCCGGCGGGGCCCTGGTGAACGCCAGCGGCAAGGTGGTCGGCATGGACACTGCCGCTTCTACCGGCTCCTCGGGCTCGGGCGGCACTGCCCAGGCCTACGCCATCCCGATCGGCACCGCCTTGTCCGTGGCCAAGACCATCGAGGTCGGCCGTGGCAGTTCGACCATCCACATCGGGGCCACGGGCTTCCTCGGCATCCAGGTCCAGGACTCCTCGGCCACCGGCTCGGTCGGCTCGGGCGCCAAGAGCAGCTCGGGCAACTCGGGTAACTCGACCACCGGCGCCGTGGTCGACGGGACCCTGCCCGGGTCGCCCGGGGCCAACGCCGGCCTCACCCAGGGTGACATCATCACCGGGGTGGACGGGAGTCCGGTCGACGTCTCCTCGGACCTGTCCCGTGCCCTCGAGTCGCACCACCCCGGCGACGTCATCCACCTGCAGTGGACCGACCAGTCGGGCACGTCTCACACCTCATCGGTCACCCTGGCGGTCGGACCCCCCGCCTGATCTCTCTCCCAGCACCCCCGGCCCGAATTCGCCGCCCGGTGGACCACCTACCCGTGGTTCACCGGGCGTCGGGCTGCCCGGGCCAGGGTGGTGGGCGTCGGACCGGGCGGTCGAGGCGAGGCCTGCTCAGGCCAGGATGCGGGGCCAGCCTTCGCCGGCCGGCGAGACGAAGTAGGTGGTGAGGGCCATCGACTCGTGGAGCCACACCCCGTCGACCCTGCGGTAGGCGTCGTCCTCGGCCCCGACCATCCACAGCGACGTGCCGTCGGGGCGGGTGCAGGGCGAGAGCAGCTCCCACCGGCCGGTGGCCCGGTCGCCTTCCACGGCGATCCGGGGCGTGACGAAGAAATGGCGCGAGAACACGATGCTGGGGGCGGCCAGCCGGGCGGCGATCTCCTCCCGGCCCCGGGCGACACCGAGTCCCGGGCCCCCGTCCCACTCACCGTCCTCGCAGAACAGCCCGGCGGCCCGGCGGGCCAGGTCGCCGAGGGTGGCGCGGTCGACGACGGCCCCCCGGGCGAAGCGGGCGTCGACCAGTGCGGCGTAGCCGGCCTTCAGG
>DATCCR010000251.1:0-5783 GCA_036511155.1 Acidimicrobiales bacterium | reverse complement strand
CGCGCCCCCGGCCGCCAGCCACCGGCGCGCCGGGCCGGTCCCTCCGGCGTGCCACCAGGGTCAGCACGCAGGCCAGTGCTGCCCCGATCAGCACCGACTGGGCGTGGGTGTCGGTGCCGAAGTAGATCCGGGTGGGGTTGGCGCCCGGGCGGAACAGGACGCCCATCTCGACGACGGACGCCACCACGCCCACTGCGGCCACGGCCAGCAGCACCCGCACCCCGCGCCGGAACGACCCGGCCACGTGCAGCACGGCGAGGACCACGAGCGGCCACACCAGGTAGAACTGCTCCTCCACGGCCAACGACCAGGTGTGGGTCAGCGGCGAGGTGGCCCCGGTGGCCACGAAGTAGTTCCCGCTCGAGGCGATCTGCCACCAGTTCGACACGTAGAACAGGGCCGAGAGCGCGCTCCCCCGGTACCCGGGGACGGCCCCCGACGGCTCGGCGAACCGGACGAGCAGCGTGACGGCCACCAGCACCAGGAGCAGGGCGGGCAGGAGACGTCGGGCCCGTCGCAGCCAGAAGGCGGCCAGACCGATCCGCTCCCGCCGCTCGAACTCGGCGAGCAGCAGTCCGGTGATCAGGTAGCCGGACAGGACGTAGAACACGTCGACACCGAAGAACCCGCCGCCCAGCCAACCGAGGCCGAAGTGGAAGCCCAGCACCAGCAACACGGCCACGGCCCGCAGCCCGTCGAGGCCCAGGACGCGGGTGGAACCGGTGGCCGAGGGCCGATCGGCGAGGGCGTCGGCCCGGAAGCCGTGGTGGTCGGGGGTGCCCAGGGGTGCCGTCGGGGCGGGTGCGACCGGTCGGCTGGGGGGTGCTCCCGGTGACGGAGTGGTCATGGCGCAGTTCCTCGGACGGCACCGGGGCCACGGTTCGTGGCGGTACCCGGCGAGCACGCACGGTAGCCCACCGCCCCGGGGCGGTACATTGCGCGGATGCACGCCCCCCGGAGCCGTTGGACGGCCCACGGACTGGCGGCCGTGCTCTACCTGGGCCTGGCCGTCGCCCTGTGGTCCGGCGTGTGGCTCCACCATCCGACCACGACGGCCACCTGCGGCTGTGGCGACACGTCGCTGCTGACCTGGTTCATGTCGTGGCCGGCCTACGCCCTCCACCACGGGGAGTCCCTCTTCTTTTCGACGCGGGCCCTCCATCCCTACGGGATCAACCTTCCGGCCAACACCAGCTTCCTGGCCATCAGCGTGCCCCTGTCCCCGGTCACCTGGGTGTTCGGCCCGGTGGCCTCGCTCAACGTGGCGGCCACCCTGGCCCCGGTGGCCACCGCCCTGTCGGCCCGGGCCCTGCTCCTGCGCTGGACGACCTGGCAGCCGGCGGCGTTCCTGGCCGGGCTGTTCTACGGCTTCTCCCCCTTCGTCATCGAGAACCTGGCGCTCCAGCACGTCGAGTTCGCCACGCTGGTGGTGCCGCCGCTCCTGTTCTGGTGCCTCGACGAGCTCCTCGTCCGCCAGCGCGGCCGGGCGTGGGCCTGGGGCCTCGCCCTCGGCGGGCTGTGCGCCGTGCAGTTCTTCCTCAGCTCCGAGGTCCTGGTCATCTGCGTGCTGGCCGCCGTCCTCGGCACCCTGCTGCTGGTCGTCGCCGGTCTGGTGCGCTCGCCCCGGTCGGTCGCCGACCGTCTTGGCCACGCCGCCGCCGGGCTGGTGGCGGCCGCCGGTACGGGGCTGGCCCTGCTGGCCTACCCGGCCTGGTACGCGGTGGCCGGCCCGCGGGCCCTCCCTCGGACCGTGTGGCCGGACATCCAGTTCTTCGGGAGCACCTGGCGCACCCTGCTCCTGCCGGCCGGCGCCCACGACCGGGGGCCCAACGCCATCCTCGAGACCTACGGCTACTTCGGCAGCCACCCCCTGCTGCTCGGCTACCTCGGCCTCGGCATGGTGGCCACCCTGGTCCTCGGGCTGGCCTGGTTCCACCGCGACGGCCGGCTGTGGTTCTGCGCGGCGATGCTGATCGTGATGGAGGCCCTGTCCCTCGGGGCGGCGGCCGGCCCCTGGCGGCTGTTCGACCACCTCCCGCTGGTGGAGAACATCGTGCCCGACCGCATCGCCGGGGTGGCCGACCTGTTCGCCGCGGTGATGCTCGGGGTGATCCTCGACCGGGCCCGGAACTCGGGGCTGGCCTGGCCCGGGCAGGGGCCCCGGGACGGGGCGGGCGTCCGGTCCGGCACTCCCCGGCCCGGCACCCTGGTGGCCTGGGCCCTGGCCGCCCTCGCCCTCCTGCCCATCGCCCTCGGCTACCGGCTCCCGTTCACCACCCGGCCGGTCGACGTGCCGCCGTGGTTCACCGCGGTGGGTACGAAGGTGCCCACCAGCGATGTGGTGCTCACCTACCCGTTCGCCTCGTCGGGCCTGCGGGCACCCATGACGTGGCAGGCCGTGGGGGCGCTGCGGTGGTCGCTGGTCGGCGGGGGCAGCATCACCCCCACCCCGCCGGCCCACCCGTCCCCCCGCCGACGTGCCCTCGACCAGGCCACCGTCGACCTCATCAACCTGTCCGACGGCTTCCTGCCGCTCCCCACCGGTACGCCCGACGAGTCGGCCCGGCTCCGCCTGGCCATGCACGACTGGGGGGTCACCACCGTGGTGGTGCCCGACGAGCGCACCTGGCCGGCCTCGCTGCAGGGCCGGTCGGTGCCGGTGGCTGTCGCCACCTTCGCGGCCGCCCTCGGCGCCGCACCGACCCACCGGGCCGACGCCTGGGTGTGGGTCGTGCCCCGGCGGTGGGTGCCGGCGATGGTGGTTCCGGAGGCCGCCTTCGTCGCCTGCACCACCGGCCCGGCCGCGGCAGCCGACCCGGGGCGGGCGGCCACCTGCGTGCTCGCCGCCGGCCGGAGCGCCACCCCGTAGCCGGCACCCCCGTGGCCGACGCGGTGCCGTCCCCACGACCGCACGACCGCCAGGACGACCGGGGTCGTCACCCGCCGCTCACTAGAGTTCCCCAGATGACCGATCCGGGTCCCCCCGACGACGCCGCGGGCACGACCACGGCCGTCGAGGACCTTCCCGGCGTTCCCGGGCCGGCCGACCGGGTTCCCGTCGCCGACGTCACCACCGCGGCCCCCCGTCGGAGCCGCTTCGACGTCCGGCCGGGCCTGCCCGTGGCCATCCTGGTCGTGGCCTACGGCGCCTCCCGGGTGGCCGCCGCCGTCGCCGGCGTCCGCTACGACGACAGCGTCATCCGGGGCACGCCGCTGACCGACATGTGGCAGCTCCTCGACGTGCGGCTGCTCCGCGACCACCTGGCCACCAGCGTGTGGCACCTCAACATGCAGCCGCCGCTGTTCAATCTCTACGCCGGGTTCCTGCTCAAGCTCCCGACCGGGCTGCGTCGCCCGGCCGAGGTGGTCTGCTCCCTCGCCCTCGGCCTGGTACTGGTGGTCTGCGCCTACCTGCTCCTGGTCGAGCTGCGGGTCCCCCGGGTGGCCGCCCTGGTGGTGACCCTGGTCTGTGTGGTGGCCTCGCCCGCCTACCTGCTCTACGAGAACTGGCTCAACTACGCCTACCCGACGGCCGCCCTCACCACGTTCGGGGCGTGGTCACTGGCCCGGTTCCTGCGCACCCGACGGGCCCGGTTCGGGGTCGGTTTCTTCGGTGCCTCGGCGGCCATGGTGCTGCTCAACAGCAGCTACCAGATCGAGTGGCTGCTCGTGGCTGCCGTACCGGTGGTCGTGGTGCTGAGGCGGCAGTGGCGCATGGTGCTGGCCGTGGCCGCCGTACCGGTGCTGGTGGTCGTCGGCTGGTACGTGAAGGACTACGTCCAGGTCGGGACGACCACGACCAGCAGCTGGCTCGGCATGAACCTGGCCCGCTCGGTCCTCTACAAGGCGCCGGCCGGCCAGATCGCCGAGCTGCAGCGCCAGGGCCGCATGAGCCCGGTGGCCTCGGTGCCTCCCTTCGCCGGGCCGGAGGTCTACTCGCCGAAGTACGTGCGCGCACGTCCGAGCCCGGTCCCCGCCATCGGCTCGCTCCACAAGGCCAACGGCTCGACCAACTTCAACAACCCCCTGTACGTGGCCGTGTCGTCGCAGTACCTCCACGACGACCTGGTGTGGATCCGGGCCCACCCGCACGAGTACGCCGACGACGTGGTCAACTCGCTCGGGGTCTGGTTCGTGGGCACCGACCAGAACTTCACCGACTCGGTCAACTGGCCGTCGGTGCGCCCCTACGCCAGCTTCTACGACAAGGCGGTCGAGTGGCAGCCCGTGCAGGACCCGGCCCCGGGGTTCGTCGTCTTCGCCCGAGGGTGGCACCGTCCGGCCTGGCTGTCGGGCCAGGCCATGGCCGTCTACGCCCTGGCCCTGGTCGGGGTGCCGGTGCTGGTGTGGCGGCGCCGACGGGACGATCCGGCCCTGGCCGGCACGCTGACCGTGCTGTGGTGGACCACCACCTACGCGCTCACCACCAGCTCGTTGCTGGAGATCGGGGAGAACGAGCGGTTCCGGTCCGAACTCGGGCCCGTGCCGACGGTACTGGCCGCCGTGGTGGTCACCGCTCTGGTGCGCGCGGCCTGGTCGGGGTGGGAGCGCAGGGGACGGGGGGTCGTCCCCTCCGTGGGGTGATTCCCCACCCCGGACCGGTCCGTGTGATCCCGCCGTCCCGGCCCGGGGGGAGGGCCGGTCGGAGGGAGGTCAGGAGCCGAGCGGTCCCGGCGAGCCGAGACGTACCGACAGCTCGCCCATGGGGGCGAGGAGTGTCGGCCGCATCCGGTCGGACCCGGTGATCGGCACCGGGGGCGCCAGCAGCTCGCGGCGACCGGGAGCGTAGGGCGTGGGGTCGTCCACCCCGGTCAGGGCCAGGTCGATCCGCAGTCGAATCCGGTTCGTCGTCTGTCGCATACGTTGCCTCCTCTTCCACCGCCAGGCGGGACGGCCGACACGGGGCCGCCGATCAGACCATCGGCGCACGCACGCGGGAACTTGAGCGGATTTCGGGATTTCCTGGCTCAGCCGGCGGCGAGGAAGGCGATCACCCTGGTCCGGACCGAGTTCCAGTCCTGGAACGAGTGTTGGCGGCCCGGCTGGAGCAGCTCGGTCACGTCGCACCCGGCGCCGGCCAGCGCGGCGGTCATCGAGTCGGCCTGGTCCACCGGCATCAGCTCGTGGGTGTCGTTGACCACCAGGCTGGCCGACGGGCAGTTCTCCGGCGTGACGTTGCCGGCCGGCGACCACGCGGCCTCGAGGGCGGTGGTGCACGAGCCGGCCCTGACCGTGCAGGCCAGGGCCTGGCGGAGGTGGAGACCGATGTAACCGCTGACCGTCTTGGCTGCCACGTCCTGCATCAGCGTCACCAGGTCGAGGGCGCCGGACAAGGTCACCACCCGCCGGACGGCGCCGACGGAGGCAGCGTTCATGCGCTCGGCGGCCAGGGCGACGAGCTGTCCCCCGGCCGAGCCGCCCAGCAGCTCGACGTCGGTCGGGTCGGCGCCGTAGGCGGTGGCGTTGGTGACCGCCCACTGTGTGGCCGCCACCACGTCGTCGACCTGGAGCGGGAACGCCCCGGTGGTCTTGGACAGCGGGTCGTAGTTGATGTCGAACACGGCGAACCCGGAGGCCTGCAGGTCGGCGGCCTCCGTCGCCTGGTAGGCGACGCCAAGCTTGGCCTGCCAGCCCCCGCCGTGGACCAGGACGACCAACGGCGCGCCCGATGCGGCCGACGGGTAGACCGTTTCGGTCTGGAACGGCGACGGCCCATAGGAGGCGGCCACCGGGGCCAGTGCACTGGCCCCGGCCGGAGGCATTGGTGCCGACAGGGCCGGCAC
>DATCCR010000250.1:0-5342 GCA_036511155.1 Acidimicrobiales bacterium | reverse complement strand
GATCCCCCGGGTGCACATGTTGTCCTTGAGGGCGACCGGCACCCCGGCCAGGGGGCCCGGGTCCCGCCCCGAGGCCACCGCGGCATCGACTGCCCGGGCCTGGTCGCGGGCGCGGTCGGCGGTCACCAGGTTGAAGGCGTGGATCGACTCCTCGCCGGCATCGATGACGGCCAGGTGGTGCTCGAGCACGTCGACGGCCGACTCCTCGCCGGCCCGGACCATGGTGGCCGTCTCGAGGGCGGGGCGAGGGGCGGTCACGGCGCCTCCCCCAGGATGCGGGGGACCCGGAAGCGGTGGTCCTCGACGGAGGGGGCCTGGGCCAGCACCTCGTCGCGGTCGAGGCAGAGGTGGGGCTCGTCGGTGCGCAGCACGTTGGTCACGGCCATGGCGTGGGCCGTCGGGGCCACGCCGTGCAGGTCGAGGGAGGCGACGTCGGCAGCGTGGTCGAGGACCTGGGCCAGCTGCTCGGTGTACAGGTCCAGCTCGGCCTCGCTCAGGTGGAGGCGGGCCAGCGAGGCGACGTGGGCCACGTCCTCGCGGGTCAGGCGGGCGGGCTCGGCCATCAGGTGCCGACTCCGGGGCCGCCCAGCACGGTGGTCACGAACTCGACGACCTTGGCCTCGATGAGCGGGGCGTCGTTGTCGAGCGTGGCCACGTGGTAGCTGTCCTCCAGCCAGATGCGCTCGACCGGGCCGGCCACGTGCTGCTCGACCACATCGCCCGACACCGATTCGACCACGTGGTCCTCGCGGCTGGAGAGCACCAGGGTCGGGCAGTGGATGTCGGCCAGCTTGGCTTCGACCTCGTCGGCCCCCTCGAAGAGGGAGAGGACGGCGGCCAGCGGGGTGCCCCCGTAGGCGGCCTCGACGCTGCCCTCCTTCTTGATGTCCGAGCCGATGCCGTCGAACGTCTCGGTGCCGGCGTCGAGCAGGGCCTGGATGCCAGAACGGAACTCGGCATCCGGTGCGTGGACCAGCGGGTTGATCACGGCGATGCCGGACACGTGGGGATGGCGCTCGGCCAGCCAGCAGGTCAGCGCGCCCCCCATCGACAGGCCGACCACGGCCACGTGGTCGCAGCGGGCCGCCAGGGCCTGGAAGTGGGCTTCGGCGGCTCCCGACCAGTCCTCCCACCGGGTCGGGACCATGTCCTCGAGGGCGGTCCCGTGGCCGGGCAGGAGGGGCAGCTCGACGGTGAGCCCGGCGGCGGCCAGGGCCTCGGCCACGGGGCGCATGGACTGGGGGTTGCCGGTGAACCCGTGCAGTACGAGGACGCCGTTGGACCCGCCGGCGGCGGACCACGGCTCGGCACCTTGCAGGATGGGAGCGGTCACGGAGGGGATGCTACCGGCCCCGTGCCCGGGTCCCCGTCCCCTGCCCGCCGGTGACCCGGGCTCCCGCCCGCCGGGGCCGGCCGGCCCGGCGCCGATCGGTCGTCCGGGACGGCGGGTAGAGTCTGCGACGATCGACCCGACGGGCAAGGAGCGACGCACCGATGGCCACCTATCTCTTCCTCAGCGACGAATGGCTCGACGAGGCCCGGACGATCCGGTCCGAGTACGAGGGGCGTACCGGATCCATCGACCACTCCGTGCGGATGAACCTGGTGGTGATCGAGGTCCCCTTCGGCGAGGGGGCGGTCCACGCCCACGTCGACACCTCGACCGGCGAGCTGGTCCTCGACATCGGCCACATCGAGCCGGTCGACCTCAAGGTCACCATCGGCTACGACATCGCCCGGGCCCTCCTGGTCGAGGGCAATCCCCAGGCCGGTCTCCAGGCCTTCATGCAGGGCAAGATCAAGGTCGAGGGGGACATCGCCAAGCTGATGGCCCTGCAGGCAGCATCGCCGGACCCGACGGCGGCCGAGATCGCCGCTCGGATCCAGGCCATCACCGAGTAGCCGCACGCCGGGGTGGCCTGCGACGACCAAGGGGCATCCATGACCGCGTCCACCACCCATGACACCTTCGTCATCGTCCGGACGTACGACGCACCCGTGGCCACCGTGTTCCGGGCGTGGGCCGATCCCCGACGAAAGGCACGGTGGTTCGCGGGCGCTGCCGACGCACTCGGAGACAGCTACGAGCTCGACTTCCGGGTGGGCGGACGCGAGGTCAATCGCGGCGGTCCTCCGGGGGGTCCGGTGTACGCGTACCTCTCCCAGTTCCGGGACATCGTCGACGACCAGCGGATCGTCTACACCTACGAGATGACCGCCGACGACGCCCGCATCTCGGTGAGTGTGGCCACGGTCGAGTTCTCCGAGTCGGGCGGCACGACGCAACTCGTCCTCACGGAGCAGGGAGTATTCCTCGACGGGCACGACACCGCGGCCCAGCGCGAAGAAGGGACCCGGTCACTGCTCGACGCCCTTGCCGCCTCCCTCACCAGCGACGGGGCGTGAGTCACTCCAGCGCGGGCTGTTCCCCGGTCGTACGCGCACGGTCGCACTCCGGCCGGTGCCGCTCCCGCTCGGAGCACGACTGACGCGTCACCCGGCACCGGGCTGTTCCTGGTCGGGGCCGGTCGCACTTCGAGGACCTGGAGCATCGCGTCGCACTCACGCTCCTCGGCGTGCGGCAGTTCGACGCCGGCAACCTCGTGCCCACCTACCGCCCGTCGCCTCACGCCGTCTGACCGACGAGGGGGCACCGTCGTCGGAGCGGCGTCTCAGTGGGCCGCCACCTCGATCGGGACGGCGCGCTTCCCCCGCGGCGTGTCCTTCACGAAGAAGCCGCAGATCATGGCCGCGAAGGCCACCAGGGCACCCACCAGGTAGGCGGTGTGGAACGAGGACAGGGTGCCCGCCTCACCGTGGGAGGACGCTTGTACGGTCACCATCACCTGGATGCCGGCCACGATCCCGATCTGGGTGATGAGGAGCTGCGCGGCGCTCATCACGCCGAGCTCGTTGGCCGCCACCTCGTTGGCCGCCGACGACGCCGTCGACGGAGTCGACACGCCGTTGCCCAGGCCGGACATGGCCAGGGCCACCACGATCAGCACGACCGAGGGGTTGGCTCCCACCTGGGTGAAGACCAGCATCGACACGAACAGCGCGCCGGCGCCGGCCACGATCGACCACCGCTCCCCCACCTTGACTGCGGCGTAGCCGGCGATGGGCGCCGACAGCGAGAACATGAGCGGCCGGGCCGTGGACAGGAGGCCGGCCTGGGTCTCGCTGTAGCCGTAGATCCGCTCCATGAGGATGGGGAAGAGGAAGAACCCGCCCATGTAGGCGAAGTTGACGAAGGCCCGGGCTCCCAGGGGGAACACGAAGTTCCGCTTCCTGAAGTAGCGGAGCGGGATGAGGGGGCGGGTAGCACGCCGTTCGTGGAGGACGAAGTACGCCCCGACGGCGGCGCTCGCCCCGAAGAGCGCCAGCGTCTTGGGCGTGCCGAACCCCCAGGAGGGCGCCACGTTGAGGCCGAGGAGCCCCAGGGTCACAGCCGCCGACAGCGAGATCGAACCGGCCCAGTCGAGCTGGCGCCACGGGCTGAGCGCCACCTCGGGGACCCCGTCGGCGCCCGGCCCGGGGGGCTCGGGCACCGGGCTGACCGACCGACCGGTCCGCTCCTGGGCCTCGGCCGCGTTGGTGGCCGCCCGGTCGTGGGAGGGCAGGACGATGACGGCCAGGATGGCTGCTGCCGCCATCAGGGGGAGCTCGCCCCAGAACAGGGCCCTCCAGCCGTAGAACTGGATGATGGGGGCGCCGATCGTCACCCCGAGCACGGGGCCGCCGGCGCCGACCAGGGCCCACCAGCCCATGGCCTTCACCCGGTCCTCGTGGGAGAAGGCCTGGAGGACCAGGGCCATGGACGCCGCCCCGGTGGCCGCCCCCTGGACCCCGTCGAACAGGCGCGCCGCGATGAGCACGCCGGCCGTGGGCGCCGAGGCGGTCAGCACCACGCTGAGGGCGGCGCCCGACAGACCCCACAGGTAGAGGCGCTTGTAGCCGCGCAGGTCCCCGAGCTTGCCGAGGATGGGGGCGGCCACCCCGAAGGCCAGCAGCGGCCCGGTCGACGTCCACGTCAGCGTGGTGACCGAGGTGTGCAGCTCCTTGGCCACCTGGGGCAGCGCCACCACGAACACCGTGAACGTGATGTTGACCGACAGCAGGCCGGCCAGCACCGTCCACAGCACCCACCACTGGTACCGGTCCGAGCCGGCCACCTTGTGGTGCATCCGCCGGCGGAACAGCAGCGGCCACGGGACGGTGATCCCGCCGTCACCGCCCGAACCGGTGCCGCTCAGGAGGTGCTCGGCCTCCCGCAGTTCGTCGGCGTCGAATCCCTCGTCAGGTGCTGCGGGGCCGGGCCCGTCGGCCCGGGAGACCACTCAGCCCCCGAGCTTGTGCATTTCGGCCTGGAGCTCGGCCACCGTCCACCGGTCGTCCTTCTCGATGGTGTCGGTCAGCGTCCAGGGCTGGAACAGGCGGATCTGGCCGCCGAGGATGAAGTACACCTTGCCGGTCGCCGGGCAGCCCTCGGTGCCCAGGTAGGCGACCAGGGGGGCGATATTGGCCGGGTCCCAGGCGTCGAAGGTGGCGGCGTCCTCGGGTGCCGACACGATGTCGGCCAGACCGGGGGTCTCCACCGTCATCCGAGTGCGGGCGTTGGGCGTCAGCGCGTTGACGCGCACGCCGTAACGGGCCAGCTCGGTGGCGGCGATTGTCGTGAACGCGGCGATGCCCGCCTTGGCCGCCCCGTAGTTGGTCTGGCCCGGGTTGCCGAGGAGTCCGGATGTCGAGGACGTGTTGATCACCGACGCCTTGACCTCCTTGCCCGCCTTGGTCTGCTCGCGCCAGTAGGCAGCGGCGTGCCGGGTGGGGACGAAATGGCCCTTGAGGTGGACGTGGATGACGGCGTCCCACTCGGCCTCGGTCATGTTGATGAGCACCCGGTCGCGCAGGATGCCGGCGTTGTTGACCAGGACGTGCAGGTCGCCGTAGGTCTGGACGGCCGTGTCGATGAGGCGCTTGCCGCCCTCCCAGTCGGTGACGTCCTCGTGGTTGGCCACGGCGTCGCCGCCCATGGCCGTGATCTCGTCGACGACCTGCTGGGCCGCGCTGACGTCGTCGCCGGAACCGTCGAGCGTGCCGCCCAGGTCGTTGACGACGACCTTGGCACCCTCCGAGGCGAAGAGCAGCGCGTACTCACGGCCGATGCCGCGTCCCGCTCCGGTGATGATGGCGATCCGTCCGTCCAGTGCTCCCATGTCCTCAGCTTCCCTCGTGTCGGCCGCCCGCCGTTCGGCGGAGTGGCAGTGACCGCCCCGTGGCGTGGTGCCGGGGCGTCGACGCCCGCCCGCGTCCGTCGGATGACAGTGCTGGCGGGGGGG
>DATCCR010000249.1:0-11938 GCA_036511155.1 Acidimicrobiales bacterium | reverse complement strand
CCCCCGCCGATGGGCCAGGCCCGTCCAGGCGAACGTGCCCAGGTAGACGGTGGTCGCCACGCCGAGGATCCCGAAGCTGGGCGGCACGGTGGGCACCAGGTAGGCCACGGTGAGACCGGTCCACATGGACGCCACGGCGATGCCGGCCGACAACCACAGCGCCCGGAATGGCCGGGCCGTGAGGCGCTGGGCGGCCCCGGCCGGCGCGGCCAGAAGGCCCAGCAGCAGCAACGCCCCCACGGCCTGGGTGGCCACCCCGGCCGTCACCCCCAGGAGTACGAAGAAGCCGGTGGACAGTGTCCGCACCGGGACCCCCCGGGACCGGGCGACGGCCGGGTCGAGGCTGGCGAACACCAGGGGGCGGGCGATGACCACCACGGCCGCGGCCACCACGACAGACACGACGACGTCGGCCAAGGCCTGGGCCCCGGACAGTCCCAGGATCGATCCGAACAGGACGTTGACCCCGGTCGTTCCCCCGGAACCGCCCACCCCGGTCGACGAGGTGGTGAACAGGCTGAGGAAGAGGGCGCCGAGCCCGAGGACCCAGGCGAAGACCGATCCGATGACGGTGTCGTCGGGGCCGGTCCGCCGTCCGAGGACGGCCAACAGCAGGGCGAAGGCGACGCACCCGCCGTAGAGGCCGAGCCGCAGGTCGACGCCGAAGGCCAGGGCTGCCAGGGCTCCGGTGAAGGCCACGTGGGACAGGGCGTCGCCCGCGAACACCTGGCCCCGGAGCACGACCAGGTAGCCCACCAGGCCCGACACCACGGCGATGGCCGTGCCGGCACCGAACGCCGAGGCGAGGAAGGGGTGGGCCAGGAAGAAGTACGTGCCGGTCATGCGGTCGCCACTCCCGGGATCGGCGCCGTTGCACCCCGGCGGGTCGGTCGGACCCCGCGGCCGACGGCCAGGCGGACTCCGGCCGCGGCCAGGTAGACGGCGAAGCCGAACGTCGACACGAAGAACCCCACCGGCCACGTCGAGTAGAAGGCCACGCCGAGGGCCGACCACACGACGGCCAGGCCCAGACCCACCGACAGGCACAGCCCGAGCACCGGGCGGGCGGTCAATTGCTGGGCCGCCGCGGCCGGCATCACCAGCAGGGCGAACACCAGCAGGGCGCCGGTGATCTGGCTCACCTCGGCTGCCGTACAACCGAGCACGAGCAGGAAGACCACCGACAGCGCACGCTCCGGCACCCCCCGGGCGGTGGCCACGTCGCGGTCGACGGTGGCGAAGAAGAGGGGCCTGGCGAGGGCGGCCATGACCACCAGCACCACGCCGGCCACCGCCACCAGGGCGACCACCTGGTCGTCGGAGACTCCGAGGAACGAGCCGAACAGCAGTCCGGTCACGCTGTCGAGGAATCCGCCGTAGAGACTGACGAACAGGGCCCCTGAGGCCAGGGCGAAGGCCTGGACGGTACCGATGACCGCCGACTCCTGGCTCCCGGCCCGTCCGGCCGGCGTCCGGGGCACCAGGGCGATGACCAGGGCGGCGGCGATGCTCCCGGCGAAGTAGCCGGCGGTGGCGCTCACCCCGAGCCAGATGGCGGCCGCCGCTCCGGGAAAGGAGACGACGGCCAGCGTGTGGCCGACGAAGCTCTGGCGCCGCAGCACCATGAACCAGCCGATCACCGCGCCGAGCACGGCGGCCACCGCGCCGGCCCGGAAGGCGTTCACCATGAAGTGCAGGGCCAGCATCCGGCGCACGTCGTCGACCGGGTCGAGGGTCGGGCCGGCCAGGGACACGGTGTGGAGGAGGGACGGCGTCATCCGAGCCCGCGGGGTCCGTGGTCGTGAGCACTGTGGGGGCCGTGTGGCCCGGCGTGGTGCGAGGAGGCGTCGGGCTGGCCGACCACCACCCGTCGTCCGTCGCTGGTGGTGAGCACCTCGATGGGCGTGCCGTACAGGTCGCTCAGGGTCTCCGAGGTGATGACCTCCTCCGGGCTCCCGCTCACAGCCCGGCCCCGGGCCACGTAGACCACGCCGTCGAGGGCGGAGGCGATGGGGTTCACGTCGTGGGCCACGATCAGCACGGTGATCCCGAACTCCCGGCTGATGTCGGCGATCAACGCGGCCACCGCGCCCTGGTTGGGCAGGTCGAGACTGTCGAGCGGCTCGTCGAGGAGCAGGAGGCGGGGATTGCGCACCAGCGCCTGGGCGATGAGCAGGCGCTGCTGCTCGCCCCCCGACACCTCGCCGATCGGCCGGCCGGCATAGGCACCGGCTCCGACCAGGTCGATGACCTCGTCCACCCGGGCGTCCCGGGCCCGTCGGGCCGCTCCCCACGGCAGGGGGATGCCCCACTTGTCGCCGTCGGCCCCGAGCCGTACGACATCGACGCCCCGCACCCGGATACTCGGGTCGAAGCTCCGCCGCTGGGGCAGGTACCCGATGTCGCCACCGGCCTCGCCCGGGGGGCGCCCGAGGACCTCGACCCGGCCCGAGGCGAGGGGCAGGACGCCTAGGACGGCCTTGATCAACGTCGACTTGCCCGATCCGTTCGGCCCGAGCACGGCGACGAAGGTGCCCGATTCGATGGCCAGGTCCACGTGGGACCAGATGTCGCGGCCGCCGAGTCGGGCGGTGGCGTTCTCGAAGCGCACGGCGGGCTCCGAGCGCCCTGTCGGCTCCTGCGAGGTCGGGTCGTCAGCCATGGGAGCGCTCCAGTGCGGCGTCGAGGGAGTTGAGCTGGGCCGTCTGCCAGGCCTGGAAGGTCGTGGTGGCCGGCTCGAGCGTTTCGGTGACGGACGTGAGCGGGATACCGGCGGCGCGGGCCGCCGACACCTGGGTCTGCACGTCGGGGGTGAGGTTCTGGGTGTTCTCCAGGTACACGGCGATCGACCGGGTCCGGATCTGACGGTCGATGGTGGCCGTGGCGGCCGCCGACACGTCGGTCCCCTCGCTCACCGCACGCAGGAAGCTGGGCGGGGTGACGAGGTCGAGCTCGAGGGCCCGACAGAGGTAGGCCACGATCGACTCCGATGCACCGACCGGCGTACCGGCGAACCGGGCCCGGATCCGGTCGATGGCGACGTGGTAGCCGGCCAGACCCACCTGCTCGTAGGCCGTGCGGCGTGCGGCGAAGTAGTCGCGGTCGGCGGGGTCGGCCCGGACGAGATCGGCAGTGGTGGCCGTGATGAACCGCTCGACGTAGGACGGGTCGTACCAGAGGTGGGGGTTTCCGCCCGGGGCCACACCCACCAGCCTCCCCACGTCGAGCACCGTCCGGCTCCCCCCGTCGGCGGCCAGCAGTCGGGGCATCCACGGGTCGTAGCCGGCGCCGTTCTCGACGGCCACCTGGGCGTCGGCCAGCACCCGGGCGTCGGCCGCGGTGGGCTCATAGGCGTGGGGGTCGGTGTTCGGGCTGTCGATGATGCTGACCACGTGGGCGTGGGTACCGCCGAGCTGGGCCACGATGCTGCCCCAGAAGTTCTCGGCGGCCACCACCCGGACGATCCGGCCCGAGAAGGCCGACGACCCCTCTCCCGTCGGCGGGAGGTTGGTGGCGCAGCCGGCCAGGGCGAGGGCGGCCGCCACCAGTGCGGCCACGACGGGCAGCGGCCTGGCG
Organism: Acidimicrobiales bacterium; assembly: GCA_036511155.1. Classification (GTDB taxonomy): domain Bacteria; phylum Actinomycetota; class Acidimicrobiia; order Acidimicrobiales; family RAAP-2; genus Bog-756. The sequence continues at coordinate 8,362 of DATCCR010000249.1, read as the reverse complement.
GGGGGGGACGACGGGAGGCCGGGCACGCTCCCACCTTATATGGGAATGATTCTCATTACAACAAGGGGATCCCGGCACCGGCACCGGCGATGGCGGCGACGGCGGCGGGACCCGTCTCGTTCGGGTCGGGTCAGGTCCGCAGCGCCAGTCCGGCCTGGAGCACGGCCCGGGCGGTGGTCACGTCCTCGGTCCGGGGACCGTCACCCTCGCCGGGGACTTCGAGGATGGCCGGGACGCCCTGCAGCGCCGGGTGACCGAGGAGGGCGGCCAGACCGTCGGCGCCGATCGTGCCGTCCCCGATGTTCTCGTGCCGGTCCTTGTTGGCCCCGAAGTCGACTTTCGAGTCGTTGAGGTGCATGCACCGCAGCCGGTCCATCCCGACAGTGTCCTCGATGAGCGCGATGAGGGCGTCGGCCTCGTCGACGTTCCCGAACGGGATGCCGGACGCCCAAAGGTGCTGGGTGTCGAGGCAGACACCGAGGCGGTCGTCGCCGCCGGCCGCCTCGATCACCTGGGCCAGCTCCTCGAAGGACCGGCCCACCGTGTCGCCCGCCCCAGCGGCGTTCTCCAGCAGTATCGGGCAGCCCTCGACGCCGGCGTCCACCTCGTCGAGGGATCCGACCAGGGCCTCGGCCACTGCGGGCAGAGCGGTCTCGAACCCGCTCCCCCGGTGGCTCCCGATGTGCAGCACCAGGCCATCGGCGCCCATACCGTCGGCCGTCGACAGGTTGGCCGTCAGGCAGGCGCGCGACTTGGCCGCCAGCTCGGGGTCGGGCGAGGCCAGGTTGATCAGGTAGGTGGCGTGACAGAAGGTGGACACCACCGACGGATGTTCGGCCTGGGCGGCGCGGTAGTCGGCCAGGACCTCGTCGCTGTACTGCGACGGCTTCCACATCCGGGGACTCTGAGTGAAGATCTGGACCGCGTCCGCCCCGATGTCCGCCCCGTGCTGCAAGGCGGGGACCAGGCCCTTTCCCGCTCGTACGTGTGCACCGATCAGCATGGGCGCACCGTAGCAGCGCGGTACCGCCCGTCCCAGGGGTGAAGACGTGGGCAGCGTCCTCAGTCGGAATTTCGTGGAGGGTCCTTGCTGGTATTACATCTGATACCACTTGAGCCTCGTCGTGGAATTCGGCGGCCCCGTCCTCCTGCCCCGTCCGCACGGACCACCAAGATGAGGGCGCCTTGGTCATTCAGCCAGTCAGGGGAGGTGCGGGTCACCCGTGTGGTCGACGCCGACGAGTTCGGCATGCATCCGGTCGACGAGGTTTGATTTCCCATCAGGCATCACCTCCTTGCGGCCGTACCGGATCCCAGTGGATGATCGGTCGGACCCGCACACTCCGGGGCCTGGAAAGTGAGACTCTGAGCGATGACACCGGAGCGAACTCCACCACCCCGCCCGGCTGCCGACGGGGACATCTCCCCCGACCTCTCCCCTGCCGGCATCGAGGACCACGTGGTCGGCGACGCCGTGGCCGGGGCGCTCGAGACGCAGTTCGCCGCCGTCCGCGACGTGCTCGCCAACACGTCCCCCGAGGACCGGGTCACGGTGGCCCGCTGGCTTGCGGCGGTGATCGACGGAGTCTCGCCGGACGAGGTGGGCGGGCTGCGTCGCGTCATCCTCGAACAGGACGAGCCGATCTACGGAACGCCGCCGTTGGACTCCGACGACGAGTTGGTGTTCGCCTGGCAGAACGGGGGTTACCCGTACGCCAACCTGATGGGACGCAAGACCTACGAGGCGCAGAAGTACCACCTCCAGGTGGAACTCCTGAAGCTCCAGGCCTGGATCAAGGAGAGCGGGCAGCGCCTGGTCATCCTGTTCGAGGGCCGGGACGCTGCCGGCAAGGGCGGCACGATCAAGCGGTTCATGGAGCACCTGAACCCCCGTGGGGCCCGCGTCGTCGCCCTGGAGAAGCCGACCGAGATCGAGGCAGGCCAGTGGTACTTCCAGCGCTACGTCCAGCACCTGCCCACCCGGGGGGAGATCGTGCTCTTCGACCGATCCTGGTACAACCGGGCCGGGGTCGAGCGGGTGATGGGGTTCTGCGACACGGACGAGGTCGGTGAATTCCTGCGGGAGGCCCCGGAATTCGAGCGGAACCTGGCGAGGAGCGGCGTACACCTGGTCAAGTTCTGGTTCTCGGTGAGCAGGGACGAGCAGCGCCGACGCTTCCTCGAGCGTGAGCGCCACCCGCTGAAGCAGTGGAAACTGTCACCGATCGACCTCGCCTCGCTCGATCGCTGGGACGACTACACCGATGCCAAGAACGCCATGTTCGCCTCCACGGACTCGGACTTCGCCCCGTGGACGGTGGTCAAGTCGGACTGCAAGAAGCGGGCCCGGCTGAACGCCATCCGCTACGTCCTGCACCTGATGCCGTACACCGGCAAGGACGTGGACCGGATCGGGCCGCTCGACCCGCTCCTCGTAGGCAGGGCCGGCGACGTCTACGAGTTCGGGGAGCACACACCGCCGGAGACCTGAGCCCGCAGTACACCTGCCGGGCGCCCCACCCGGGTCACCAGATCAAGCCCAGCCCTTCGACCTCCGATGCCGACCACGGTGCCGCCACGCCGACCAGGCATCCGTCGGCCCCGGCGGCGCGCACGGCTGCCACGTCGGCGGCAGCGGCCACACGGCCGAGGACGGCCACCCGGTCGCCGGGCCGGGCCCGTTCACCCGGCCAGCCCTCCACGAACGATGCTGCCTCCCGCACGGCCTCGACGCCACCGGTGACGACCACTGCGTCAGCCGAGCGGGCACACACCTCGAGGGCGGCGACACCAGGACCCGTCCCATGGAGGAACACGACGAGGGGTATTCCGTCGGGCTGCACGGGGGCGGGCCGATTGACGGCGTCCGCCACCGAGTAGATCCGCCCCTCGACGGTCGGGTGCTCGTCCTCCAGCACCGCCCGGGCGACCGCCAGGGCCTCGTCGAGTCGATCGGCGTCAGCGGGATCCGACCGGTCGGCATCCAGCGACAGGACGGCCCGTCCGTGGGAGATCACGTCCAGACTGGTGACGATCTTGGCCAGGATCGACGGCGCCCGCCTCTGGTCACCGTCGGCCGCGACACCCAGGTGGACCGTACCGGTCCGGACCGCCAAGGCGCTGACCAGCGAGAATGCTTCATAGGGCACGGCATCTGGCGGCTCGGCGAACGTTTCGGTGACCCACACCGACGTGAAGCCGACCCGCTCTGCGGCCACGGCGACAGCAGATGCCCGGTCGAGCACATCGTCGTGCGCGTGTTGCGCATCCGGGCGGCCGAGGCAGATGCCCAGGCCGGCCAGGCGCTGGGCCGCGGGGGCGATCGGTGCCATCACCGCAGAGTAGCGGCGGCTGACCGCAGCGCCGATCCCACCCAGGCCCGGCATGCGGAACCGACATGTGGACCCGACGCGCGCTCCGGCAGGCTCAGGCCCGCGTCCACCAGCCCGCTCCGCCGACCAGGAGCCCGAGGGAGGTCAGCCTGAGGCCCGCCTCGGTCAACGCGGCCAAGGACAGGTTGGTGCGGAGCAGGACCGTCTCGACCGGAGTCGGGGTGTCCTCGACCGCATCCCACATTGCCCGCTCCACCCGGCCCAGGGCGTCCTCCGGACCGTGGCCTTCCGTCGGGACGCCGGCCCCATCCCTGGACCGGACCGGAGGGCCGCCGCGGGCCAGGGACAGCGCGGTCAGCACGTCGTCGACGTCGCGGACCGGTGTACAACCGTCGACCAGGAGTCCGTTCGTCCCCCGGGATGCCGGGCTGTGGACCGCGCCGGGCACGGCGCACACCGGGATCGACCGACGGGCGGCTGCCTCCACGGTGTGCAGCGATCCGCCCCGTCCGTGGCACTCCACGACCACGACCACGTCGGACAGGGCGGCGATGATCCGGTTGCGGGCCGGGAACACGCGCGGGTGGGGCGGCGTGCCGAGTGCCGCCTCGGAGAGCACCGCCCCCACGGAGACGACCCGCTCCCACAGCAGCCGGTGCTGCTCGGGGTAGACCACGTCGAGGCCCGTCCCCACCACGGCCACCGGCGGGGCGGCGTCCGGGCCGGCGGCCAAGGCGCCGGCGTGGGCGGCGGCGTCGATGCCGAGGGCCAGTCCGGACACCACGACCACGCCCGCCTCGGCCAGGCCGCGACCCAGGTCGGAGGCGACCCGGACGCCGTAGCGGGTGGCCGAGCGGGTCCCGACCACGGCCACGGCCGGTCGGGCTTCGAGGACCGACGGGTCACCGGAGGCGCACAGCACGGCCGGCGCTCCCGGGTCGCCGACCAGGGCGGCCGGGTACCCCGGGCGGTCGGGCAGGAGGACGTCGATGCCGGCCGCCACGTAGCGGCGGGCCACCTCCGACGGGTCGACCCCCCGGGCCTCCGCCGTGAACCGGTGCCTCCGGTCGGCCGGATGGGCGCCGGCGGCCACGGCCCGCCAGGCCATGCCGGGTCGGAAGCCGTCGAGGAGGCGGGCCAGCCGCACCGGAGTCATGCCCTGGAGCTGCACCAGGGCTGAGGCACAGGCCACGTCGTCGGCCGTGCTCACCGGATCTCCTCGCCCAGCAGCAGGGCGCGGCTCCCCCTCAGGTACAGCGCCTCGGCCACGTGTGGTGCCCCGATGGTGTCGCCCGCTCCGTCGAGGTCGGCCACGGTACGGGCCAGGCGGCGGACCCGGAGGAGCCCTCGCGCACTCAGGCCGCCGGACCGCAGGTGCCGTTCGACCAGCGCCGAGGCCCGGGCGTCGAGCGGGGCGAACCGGTCGAGGGAACGGGCATCCAGCTCGGCGTTCGTCCGCACCCCCCGCCCGCGGGACCGGACCCGGGCGGCCGCCACCCGCGCCGCGACGACCGCCGTCGACTCCCCCGCATCGTGGCCGACCAGCTCCATGGTGTCCGGCCGGTCGATCCGCAGAGTGATGTCGAACCGGTCGAGCAGAGGGCCGGACAGGCGCCGCGCGTACCGGGCCCGGGCGGCCGGCGAGCACCGGCAGGCACCGGGCACTCCCCCTTCGCCGCACGGGCACGGGTTCATGGCCGCCACCAGCAGGAACCGGGCCGGACAGACGGACGACCCCTGCGACCGGCTGACCCGGACCACGCCGTCCTCGAGGGGCTGGCGCAGGGCGTCGAGGACGGCGGTCGGGAACTCGCCGAGTTCGTCGAGGAACAGCGTGCCCCCGTGGGCCAGACCGATTTCGCCGGGCCGGAGCCCGGCGCTCCCTCCGCCGACCATGGCCACCGCGGACAGTCCGTGGTGGGGCGCCCGGAACGGCGGGCGCCGCAGCAGCGTCGTGGTGGCCCCGGCGGACCCGGCGGCCGAGTGGATCCGGGTGGCTGTCCGCGACGTGTCGGGGTCGAGGTCGGGCAGGATGCCGGGCAGCCGGTTGGCGAGCAGGGTCTTGCCGGCGCCGGGCGGACCCACCATCAGCAGGTGGTGCCCGCCGGTCGCCGCCACTTCGAGGGCCCGGCGGCCCACCCGATGGCCACGGACGTCGGCCAGGTCTCCGGCACGTTCCGTTCCGACCGAGGGTGGGTCGGCCGCGGGCCTCGCCTCCGGGGCCGCCGGCCACGGGCGGCGCCCCGAGCAACGCGCCACCACGTCGGCCAGCGTCGGGGCCGTCAGGCAGGTGCCGCCGGCCAACGAGGCCTCCACGCCGTTGGCCTCGGCCACCACGAGCCGCAGGCCGTGCAGAGTGTCGGCCAGAACCAGCACCCCCGGGACGCCCCGCAGCGAGCCGTCGAGGCCGAGCTCCCCCACGAAGGCGTGCCCGGCCACCGCACCGGGGTCCAACACGCCTGAGGCGACCAGCACCCCGACGGCGATCGGCAGGTCGAGGCCGGCGCCTCCCTTGCGCATGCCCGATGGGGCCAGGTTGACGGTGATCCGCCGCCGGGGCCAGGGCAGGCCACTCGAGGCGAGGGCGGCCCGGACCCGGTCCCGGGACTCCCGTACGGCAGCGTCGGGCAGGCCGACCACGGTGAAGGTGGGCAGGCCATTGGCCACGTGGACCTCGACGCGGACGGGGCGGCCGTCGACCCCGAGGAGGACGGCGGAGGGGATGTTGGCGATCACGGGAGGCTCCCGAAGCAGTTGGGGACTCGGGAGGGCGGGAGTCGGTCAACGACCGGTGCCGTCAACCCTCGAGGCACCGTCGGGACCCTACGGCCCAGGTGTCACACCGAGGCCCGACGACGGACGCATCGACCGGGTCGGGGGAGCTGCGCGTGGGCGAACGAACTCCCATCGGGTGATGGGGCCCGGTCCGTACGTCCGTGGCATGGTGCTTCACCAGGTCCGTACCGACGGGAGAGTCCGACCCGTCCGACCCCGCCGGCTCGGGGCATCGCCTCGCCGATCGCCACTCGTCCCTGCAGCAAGGCCCGCGGACGCCCGGACGCCTCGACGTTCCGCCCATGGACGACGACGACCCGGGTGCGGCGGGCCTCCACGGTCACTGCGTCACTCGGTCACTCCAGGTAGCGCCAGCCGACCTCGGCACGTTGCCGCGAGTCCACGTCGTCCGTGCCCTCGGAGACCTCGGAACTCCCATCGGCACTGTTCCGGCGAACCGTGTGGACCGATTCATCCACTGGCGGCGATCCCGTAGACAGGCCGACTGAGGAATTGACCAGCCATCGACCCGAGGTACGGCGCATCCCCGAAGGCGAACACGCCCCCGTCCAGTGCGACCGTCCAATACCCGGTGCCTTGCGGATCGCCGGCGATCCCGATCATCAATTCGTTCAACTGTTTGCCTCCCATGGACCCGTTGAACGATGCGTCACCGAATGAGAACACCCCGCCGTCGTAGGACACCAACCAGTAGCCGTGCCCGTCGGTGGTCCGGGCGATCCCGGCGACCGGTGCGCTCAGCCGCTGATCGCCCATCGATCCGTAGAACGAGGCGTCTCCATAGGCGAAGACCCCGCCGTCCACCCCGGCCAACCAGTAGCCCTTGCCGTCCGGAGTCGAGGCGATGCCGACGAAGTAGTCGAGGAAGCTGCCGAACGGCGGCCAACTCAGGCCGAAGAGGCCCAGCCCGGATGCGTCGCCGAACCAAGCAGCGTCCCCGAACGGCACCACCGTGCCATCGCTCAGGAGGGTCCAGCCTCCGAGGCTCGACGGAGTCGAGGCCACGGCCCGGGGACCCCCGTCAGGATTGGGCACCTGCACGTCGGAGGCACTGCCGAAGCCGTAGAGCCTGATCTGGTTCGGATCCGCTGCTGGGTAGTTGTCCACGATCCAGTACCCCTGGCCGTCGGCCGTCGCGCCGATGCCCCAGCACTGGAATCCGCACTGATGGGTGGCCGAGCCGAGAAAGGGGGCATGTCCGAATGCGAACACGCCACCGTCTCCAGCCGCCAACCAGTAACCGGGGCCGGTGGGGCCAGCGACGGCCGAACCACCGCCCACTGGAGTCCAGAGCACGAGCACCAGGAGGATGCTGCACAAGCCGGCCCAATAGACCCGTGTCCTCATCGCCAGCTCCTCCCGCTCTGGGTGTCCACGTGCTTCCGCCGAGGTCGCACGTCCCAGCATCACTGATCGGTGGTCCCTCCTCCAGGGGCGGAGGTCCCAGCTCGAACGCCAAGATCGTCCCGATCCGGTGATCCGGAGGCCGGAGCGACTCGGAGGAGAAGGCACGGCCGGTCCAGGCGCGACGACACGTCCACCGGCGGGTCGGGGGGACCCGGCCGGTGTACGTGTCGAGGGAGTCAGGGGAGCTGCGTGAGGGTGAAGGCCGTTCCGTCGAGCGACAGGGCGCCCGTCTGGACCACTGTGGCGTGGCCCTTCACCATGTCCGACCCCACGGGCGAGACCGACCCGAGTGAGCCGAGACCGATGGTCGAGCCCGTGAACGACAGGCTGGCGAAGGTCGGTGCCACCTTGGAGGCGGAGGCCGCGCCGATCAGCGTCCCGGTGGCCGTGCCGCCGGGTGCCGTGGCCGACTCCGACACGCCGGAGGTGGCATCGGACGCCGACGCGGTGGTAGCGCCCGAGCCGTGGCCCGCTGCCACCGTCACCACGTCGCCGGCCGCCACCGGGAAGCGGAACTGGGCGAGTCCGGCCGTCCCGAACACGTACTCGAGCAGCGATCCCTTGCTGCACTGGATGACCACGGTGGCCGTGGCGCCCGAGTTCGAGCCGCTCACGACCACTCCGGACGAGACGGCCTGGGAGGAGGGCGAGGTGCAGGTGACCGAACTCGGGACGGTCACGGTGGTCGCACCGCTCCCGCTGCCGGCCACCGTGTATCCGGCGACCGGATTGTCGGGGAGCTTCGTGCCACCGGCGGAAGCCGACGGGGTGAGGGATACCGCGGGGACGACGACGGCCAGTGCGGCGGCGCCGCCGAGGACGACCCG
>DATCCR010000248.1:0-8010 GCA_036511155.1 Acidimicrobiales bacterium | reverse complement strand
CCGACTGCAGGAAAGGGCCGACCACATGACCACCCACGGGAGCGCCACCGACCGCACCGCCGAGTGGGACGCCCTGCGGGCCCGCCACCTGCGCCCGATGAGCGAGCGGCCTGCGTCATCCGCCCGCGGCCTCCACCACTTCGCCGTCGTGTCGAGCGACGTCGAGCGGACCATCACCTTCTTCCAGGACCTGCTCGAGTTCCCGCTGGCCGAGCTGTTCGAGAACCGCGACTACCGCGGGTCCACCCACTTCTTCTTCGACATCGGCCACGGCAACTACCTGGCCTACTTCGACTTCCCCGGCCTCGACCTGGGCGAGTACCGCGAGGTCCTGGGGGGACTCCATCACATCGCCATCAGCGTGACTCCCGAGCAGTTCGAGCGACTGGTGGCCAAGGTCCGCAGCGCCGGCATCGAGGTCCACGTGGTCAACGGGGACTCGGCCTACTTCCCGGGACCGGACGGCGAGCGCATCGAGCTGCTGAGCTACCCGCTGCACGACATGTACGGCACCGTCGTCGGGAAGTGAGTGGAACGGCCCGGCCCGGCCACCGGATCAGTGGTGACCGGGCGGCTGCAGAAGGTGTACCTGACCTGACCTGGGCGAACCGAACGCACCGTGACACCTCGTCACCGCAACGTCGTGAAGTGGGATAGTGGACCGTAGCCGCCTCAGGCGCTGTCGAGGGGCTCGAACGGCGATACCCAATGTGTCGTGCATCGGATGATCGGGGGGACAGGTGGTGTCCAACGGGCTACGCAGGCACAGCACGGGACGGACGATCGGCCGGCCGGCCCGGGTACTGAGTGTCGTACTCGTCGCCGGCGTCGGCTCGTTCGTCGCTGCACCGGCTTCCGGTCGAGCGTCCTTCGCTGCCGCGTCTGCAGCTCCGATCCCGGCCGTCACGGGGCTCACGCCCACCTGGGGCCCCACGGCAGGGGGGACGTCGGTGACCATCGCCGGCACCAACCTGTCCGGAGCCACCAAGGTGCTGTTCGGCACGGTCCCGGCCACGTCGTACACCGTCGACTCCGACAGCCAGATCACGGTGGTCTCTCCGGTCGAGTCGGCCGGGCCCAAGAACGTCCGCGTCACGACCCCGGGCGGTACGAGCCCAATGGTGGCGGCCGACCGGTTCATCGCCAAACCGCCGCCGCCGGCCGTCACCGGGCTCACGCCCACCTGGGGCCCCACGGCAGGGGGGACGTCGGTGACCATCGCCGGCACCAACCTGTCCGGAGCCACCAAGGTGCTGTTCGGCACGGTCCCGGCCACGTCCGTTGCCGTGGTGTCCGACACCCTGATGACGGCCATCTCGCCGGCGGGGCCCGTGGGGCCGAAGAACGTCCGTGTCACGACCCTCGGGGGGACGAGCCCGGTCGTGGCCGCCGACCGGTTCACCGTGCAGCCGGACGGCTACCCGGTCTGTGGGACGGCGTCGGGACCGCCGGTGACCACCAAACTCCTGGTGGTCTACGAGGAGAACCACGGAGCGTCCGCCATCTACGGGTCGGCGGCCGCGCCGACGATCAACACCTATGCCGCAGGTTGCGGGCGTGCGCTGGCGTATCAGGCGGCGACGCACCCCAGCCTGCCGAACTACCTGGAGTCCACGTCAGGGGTGAGCTACGCGCACGTGCCGTGGACGAGCGACTGCAGCCCGGGGGGCTCGTGCTTGACGGCGAACGAGAACATCTTCGACCAGGTGGGAGCTTCGGGTTGGAAGAGCTATGCCGAGTCCATGTCGGCCAACTGCTCGACGACCGGAGTCGCCTACGCCGCCAGGCACAACCCGGCTGAGTACTACACCGACCTCGGAACGCAGTGCGCCGCCAACGACGTCCCGATGGGGACGACGACATCGGGTGCCCTCTTCGACGACGTCACCGCCGGGACGCTGCCGACGTTCGGCACGGTCACGCCGAATCTGAACAATGACATGCACGACGGCACCGTCGGACAGGCCGACGCCTGGCTGGCCGGTTGGCTCCCGGTGATCACCGCCGGCCCGGACTACCGGTCGGGGGACCTGACCGTCGTCATCGTCTGGGACGAGGGTTCGGGAACCGGGACCGTGCCCAGTACGGTCCCGATGCTCGTGCTCTCACCCTTCGTGACTCCCGGCACCTCCTCGACCACCCCGTTCACCCACCGGAGTCTGCTGCGGGCGGCCGAGGACGTCGCCGGCGTGGCCGAGCTGCCCGGAGCCGCCACCGCCGGCAACCTGCGGGTCGCGTTCGGGTTCTGACCCGACCGTCGGCCCGCCCGGGCCGGTGCGGGGTACGGAGCGGCTGCACGGCACGGGCGCCTGTGGCGCCCGGTGCATCCGCTCCCCATCCTTGCGGGCTTGACGATTCCGCCGGTCGGCTCGCCATTGGAGATCAGGGACGGGTCCGGAGCGCCGGTTGGCGGAACCTCGCGCTCGACGGACCCAGCAGACGGAATGTATCCAGCGAACCTGAACATTTGATGAAGACGCGGAGGAGCCCCGGAGGGCGGTCCGGGGGCCTCTCGATCCCAGGGCCTTTGCCTCGGGGCGGAACTTGGGTCGGGAGTGTCCGGATCGGCCTTCGAAGGTGGTACCGATCCGGGCGATCACGCACCTACGTCCCCGGGGGCTGCCTTCGACGGATGTGAGCGAATCCGGGAGCAACGGACGTTGGTCCCGGATCGGCGCCAGGCGGCTCCTCGGCACGCCCTTCGGTCCGTCCATGCCGGCCGGCCCGTCGTATCCGCCGGCCGAGGATCCGCGGGGTCCCGCACGGACAGGCGTACCGTTTCGTTGCGGCCGGTCGCCAGACCAGTCGCAGGTATCGGGGGAATGATGACGACGAACGAGACTGACTCGAGGCGGCGGCCGCGGCACACGATGTTCCAATCCATGGCCCTGGCCATAGATCTGTGGCTCCGGGCCGACGATCTCGATGACTCGGGGGAGCAGCGGGAGTCCGTGACCGGGGCGGCCTCGGCCCGCCCCTGAACTCTGCGCCCTTACGGTCGATCGGACACGATCGGTCGGCGGGGGCGGGTCCGGGAGGCGATCGGTGAGCGGCCGCGGGTGCTCGCGCCATGCGGGCCCACCAGACGCGCAGCAGCGGGGGCCGGAATCCCCGCTGACATGGACCTTCGTGGTCGGGCTGCCCGAACTTGGACCGAGGACCTCTGCGTCCCGAACGTGGATCTGGCGATCTTGAGTGGTGGTCCCGTGACGGCAAATTGTGGCAGAAGTCCTGGTCAGCGTCTGAAACTCGTGAAGACCGAGGGACCGGGGGACCGCGTCTTCCCCGACGAGTTTCCATTGGATCACGCCGAGATCGCGCCAGAATCAGGCCTGATGACCTCGCAGAGGTGGGACGCGGGTTGTTGCTTGCCCTGAATCGGCACTTGTGCCCTGCGGATACCCCACCTGTTCATCCAGGAGGAGCGAAGAACTCCAGAGCGATGTTGTCTGGATCACGAAATGACAAGCCGGAACCATACGGTGCGTCGACGATGCCGCCGTTCGTGACGTCGAGCTCGTTCAGGTGGCGCTCCCACTCTTCGAGCTCCGTGCGGTTGGCACAGGCAAAGGCCAGATGGTCCAGGCCAGGGCGACGCTCGTCGAACGGTTCGGCGCTCTTCAGGTCCGGGAACTGGTGAATGCCTACGAGCGTCCCCCCCATGAGCCAGACGACATGGTGGAAAGGACCGGTGTCCTCGTCGATCACCGGATCTGAGCCGAACAAACGCTGGTACCACGGGCGGCTACGTCCGAGGTCGCTCACCGTTAGAGCAACATGCGTGATCGCAGGAAACTCGGGCATCGGGGGACCTCCCAGTGTTTGGATCTATCGGCAGGCTAACCCGGTTTCGTTTCCTGTGCACGGGGAGACGCTCGCTCCATCCGGCCAGTCGTGCTCTGGACTGCGGCTGCCGAACTCGGACGTCATCAAGGATCATTCTGTTCGCTGATCGCGCCCAGAGCCGGCGATCCGGGGCCCGTCGATGCCGGCGCTTTGTAACCGTTTCGCGCTTGCATCCGGGCCGGATCGGGAGGACGATCGAATCGAGGGCACCGAAGGGAGGGCCGACGCATGATGAGAGCGGAAGTCGGAGATCAGTTGGTCGGGCCCGGGCGAACTGTCGTACACGGCGAGATCGTCGGGGTCGTGACAGCGGTCCATGGTGAGGACGGTGGGCCTCCCTTCACGATCCGTTGGTATGAAGATGGCCGGGCGTCCAAGATCAACCCGGACCCGGAACGGTTCTGGATCAGATCCCAGTTGGATGTCCACGAGGTCGGCACGGCGATGCAGGGGAGCCGCAGCGTCGCCCGGCGCAATGTTGCCTGAGAGACTCCGGATCACGAGGCACCGTCCGTCCCCGAGGTGCGGGAGTCGGCACCCTTCAAGGGAGGTTCCGGCCGACAACGCGCCCTAAGGAGGCGGTAGGGGTCACGCTTGTGTCCGGCCCCATGCGGACCCATGTCGGTCGCGCGACGTCGGATCTGTCGCAACCGTCGGGGCCCAGGCACAGATCGGCCTGTCGCACCGGTGGTGCAGGTGTACCCCAGCCGGTGGGCAGGTGCCCGCGTCGGCACCGGCGGGCAGTGGGTCAGGACAGGCGTCGATGGAGCCGCCAGGTGGCGAGGCCGAGGAACACCGAGGCGAACCCGGCGAGGACGAACAAGTGCGGGGCGATCGAGGCGAGCGTCCCGTGCTGGGACAGGAGTCGAGTCCAGGCGTCGACCGCCCAGGCCTGCGGGGCCACGTGCCCCACGGCCCGCATCGTCGGCCCGACGATCGCCAGCGGCCACATGCAGCCACCCAGCATCCCGAAAGCGATCCCGAGAGCCGGCCCTACGGCCGTGGCCTGCTCCGGCGACGCGAAGAGCGTGCCGGCGAGCATCCCGGCGCCGGCCCCCACCAGGGCCCAGACGCCGACCAGGGCGGCGGCGGCCAGCGGATTGCCCCACGACACGCCGAACAGCACGGAGCCGACACCGATGATCAGCAGCGCCTGCGCGAGTGCCACGGCTACGAATCCGAGCGCCTCCCCGGCGATGATCGTGCCGCTCCGGACCGGCCCGGCCAGCATGCGCTCGTACATCCCCAGCTTGCGGTTGCCGATGACGACGGCGCTGCCCGCCAGCGCGTTCAGGAAGACGAACAGCACGAGCATCGTGGGGGCCGAGTAGCTGAATCCCTGGGGGAGCGTCGTCAGCGTCGTGCCGGCCTGACGGGACACGACGCTGACGACGGCGACGCCGTGGGCCGTCTGGCGCGCCAGGGCCAGGGACGCCTCGAATCCGGCGCCGGTCGCTCCCGCGGTGAACCGGGCCGCCTGGACCTCGCCCGCGTACCGGGCCACGACGGACTGGACCGCGGTGACCGCGGCCTGCTGGGTCGGGTTCGCCGACTCGGCGACGAGCCCCAGTTCCACGGCGGACCGCCCCCGCACGGCGGCGCTCATCCCGTCGGGAAGGACCAGTCCGGCCTGCACCGAAGAGCGACGGACCGCCCGCTCGAGATCGGCGGTCGTCCCGTACCGGTGCAGTTCGATCCCCGGGGTCGTCGCCAGCAACGTCGTGAGCTGCCCGCCCGCCGGCCCGGAGCCCGTGTCGACCACGCCGACCCGGATTGTCGAGAACCCCCGGACCGACGCACCGACGATGAGGATCACCAGTACCGGCAGCACGACAATGAAGAACAGCGATAGACGATCGCGCGCGACCCGTCGGATCGACACTCCCATGAGCGCGATCACGGTCATCGGGTGAGGGCCCTCGGCGCCAGGACGGCGGCCACCGCGGCCACGACGACGGTGTAGACGAGGATGGCGGCCACCGGTCCGGCGACCACGGACAGTCCTCCGCCCGTCGTGGCCAGGTCGGTGTAGCCGCGCAGGGCCCAGCCGTTCGGTGTCAGCAGAGTGAGTCGCTGCATGAGCGGCGGAGTGGCGGCGGAGAAGACGAAGTTGCCGCCGAGCAGGGCCAGTCCGAAGACGACGAAGGACGAGATGCCCTCGGCCTGGCGCTGAGTGCGGGCCACCCCGATGACCAGCGCAGTGGTGGCGGTCACTGCCATGACCATGACCAGAGACAGGAGGCCGGCCGCCATCGGACTCCCCCAGTCCGCGCCGAAGGCGAAGGAGGTGACCGCTGCGATCACGGTGATGCTGACGATGCCGAACACGAAGGCCGAGAGCACTTTCCCCGCCAGCACGCTCCGCGGGTGGAGTGGGGCGGACAGTATCCGCTCGATCATCCCCTGGTCGCGGTCGACAAAGAAGCTGCGCGAAGTGAAGCTGATCGTGAACAGCAGGAAGAAGAGCGCCATCGCCGGCCCGTAGTAGCTGATGATCTTCAGCTGGTGGGCCCCGAACGCACGCTGCACCGTCGCCACCGGCAGTGCGAGGTGAGCGTCGACCAGGGCTGCTGCCGCCCCGGTCGGCGGCTGCCCGCCGGCCACCGCCGTGGCCACCGTGAGTCGGTCGGCGTTCACCTGGGCAACGAAGGACTGGGCGATCGCCTCGGCGATCTGTGCGGCAATGGCGTTGTTGACGTTGGTCAGCTCCGTCAGGGCCAGAGGTCGGCCGCCAGTGAGGGACTGGCTGAAACCCGCCGGTATCACCAGGGCGGCACCGACGTGACCACCGTGGACGGCGGTCGACGCCGTCCCGATCGACGGTTCGTCGACCACGGTGACGAGGTCGCGGAGGGCGGGGCCGTGGAGGGCACCCACCAGACCGGTGGCCGCGGCCCCGTGGTCGAGGTCGACGACGGCCAGGGTGAGGTGGATCGTCTCCGCCCCGCGAAATGCCAGGCTCATCAGTGCGGCGATGACCAACGGGGCCACCACTCCGAGGACGAGGGCCGACCGGTCGCGGATGCGCTGACGCAGGTCCTTCTGGGCGATGACCAGGGCAGGTGGTGCCACGTCGACCGTCGCCTACTCGCGCAGGGCGGTGCCGGTCAGGTGGAGGAACACCGCCTCGAGGTCGGGCTCCACCACGTCCACGCTGCTGATCGGGATACCGCTCCGCTCTGCCGCCTCGAGCACTGCCGGCAGGAGGCTCCGTCCGTCGTGCACCAGGAGCTGGACCTGATGGTCGCTGACGGCGGCGCCGTCGACGCCGCCGAGGCTACGGCAGGCCTCGGCAAGCCGCTCCAGGTCACCGGAGGCACCCAGCTGGATGCGGTCCCGCTCACCGAGTTGGTCCACCAGTTCGCGTCGGGTCCCCTCGGCGACGAGGCTCCCCTGGTCGATGATCCCGACACGGTCGCAGACCCGCTCGGCCTCCTCCATGTAGTGGGTGGTGTAGACGACGGCCATCCCGTGGCGCCCGAAGTCCTGGACGTGCTCGAGGATGGCGTGCCTGCTTTGGGGGTCGACCCCCACCGTCGGCTCGTCGAGCACCAGCAGCGACGGGTGGTTGAGCAGTCCGGCCGCAATGTTGAGGCGCCGCTGCATGCCTCCCGAGTACGAGTCGAGCCGCTCGCCGGCGCGATTGCCGAGGTCGGTCAGCTCGAGCGCCTCGTCGACCCGCTCGTCGAGCAGCCGGCCGCCGAGCCCGAAGAGCCGACCCAGGAACCGCAAGTTCTCCCGGGCGGTCAGGTCGGGATAGAGGGCGATGTTCTGGGGGACGTAGCCGACCAGGGCCTTTGCCGACAGGGTGCCGGCCTCGTGACCGGCGACTCGGGCCGTTCCGCTGTCGGGGCGGAGGAGCCCGCACACCATCTTGATGGTCGTCGTCTTGCCCGCCCCGTTGGGGCCGAGCAGCCCGTATATCTCCCCCGGGGCGACGGCGAACGAGACCTGCTCCACCGCGACCCGCTCGCCGAAACTCCGGCTCAACTTGTTCACATCGAGGATCGGGGCGTCCGGAACTGGGGTCACAGCGTCGGACATCCGTCCAGCGTCGGCGATGGGCGGTTCCACCACCAGGGTCCAAGGGCACATTCGGCCCGAGTGACCACGGAGAGGTGCCCGTGCAACACCTGGCCCCACCCCCCTCCCCCCACCCCCCCC
>DATCCR010000247.1:0-8990 GCA_036511155.1 Acidimicrobiales bacterium | reverse complement strand
TCGTCGAGCCGGTGGACGGGTCGAAGTTGGCGTCGCCGGCGTACGAGGCGGAGACGGTGTAGGGCGAGGCGACAGCGAGGAGCTGGGCCTTGCCCACCTTGCAGTCGGAGAAGCCCCCGCCGTTCAGCGGCGTGATGGTGGCACAGGCCACCGAGCTGCCGTCGTGGCCGGTGATGGTCCAGGCGACCGTCCCGGTGATCTTGGTGGAGCCGACCTTGTGCGGCGAGACCCCGGCCTTGAAGACGACGGGCTTGCCGCTGGCCACGGAAGCGCTGCTGGCGGTGATCGCCACGGTCGTGGCGTTGGTGCCCGAGGCGAAGGCCGGTGCACTGACCATCGCCGTCGACAGCACGATGGCGAGGCTGGCCACCCGCACAAGATTCTTCACAACAGTCACCCCTCGAGGTATCAATCGGCGGATTTGTCTGCCCCGTACGCACCCTCATCCTGACGAGTGGCGGGGCGGGTGTCAATCACCTCGGGCGACGGGCCGGGACCACCCCCGTTGCGCTGGGGAAGATCGGCGCCATCGCCCGGCATCGTACCTGGTCAGCGGGCTGCAGATGCCATGGGGCGGCTCAGCGGGGGGTGATCCCCCACACGCCGGTCCATCGGGCGCCCGGCCTCAGGACGGTGACGTCGCTGCCCGTCCGGAACGCGTCGGGCGGGCAGGTCATGGGCTCGAGGGCCAGAGCGGTGCGCCGCTCGCCGTCGGCGAGGGTGTCCCCGGTGTAGATCATGAGGTGGTTGAACCGGTCGTCGGCCCACAAGGTCACACCGGCCGTACCGTCCGGGTGGTCGAGGTCGATCCGGACCCTTCCGTCGCCGTCCCGGGCCAGGTCGCAGTAGGCGGTGTCGAGCCGGGTCACCCCTACGGGCCGCCCCCCGGTGAAGTCGTACTCGGTGCCGGCCACGGCCACCGAGCCCGTGGGCAGGCCGCGGTCGTCGGTCACCAGGCGGCGTCGGGCCGGCACCCGGAGGCGGGTCTGGTCGACGGTGGCGGTTCCCACCGTCAGGTACGGGTGGAAGCCGAGGCCGAATGGCAGATCCTCGTCGCCGATGTTCTGGGCGTCGGTGGTCACCGAGAGTCCCTCGCGGCCCAGGCGGTACTCGACCTCCAGGCGCAGCGCGAAGGGGTAGGCCGGGGACGGACGCAGCTCGCACTGCAGTCCGACCCGGTTCTGGGCCCGCCCGGTCATCCGCCAGGGCAGCCACCGGACGAGCCCGTGGATCGCGTTGTTCCGGCCGATCTCGTTGATGGGGGCCTGGGCCGCCACCTCGCCGAACGCGTAGGTGCCATCGCCCAGCCGGTTGGGCCACGGGGCGAGTACCTGGCCGCGGCCGCCGTGGCTCCACTCGTCGGGGCCGAAGCCGTCGACCACCGGCCGGTCGCCCACGGTGAGGGCGCGCAGCGTCGCCCCGACCTCGGTGATGATGGCCCGCTGGTGGCCGTGGCCGATGACCCACTGGTCGCCGGTCGCCGCGGTGGTCTCGGCCGGTCGCATGTCGGGGGGCGGGGAGGGTGCGTGCATGGGGTCCTCGGGGGTCGGGCCACGGGGGCGACCCCGGGTTCGGTGTGGCCGGTTTCCGTTCGCACCGGGCCTGCGGGAGCGGCGGTGCCGGGCCGGCACGGGTCCGTACCCACCGTCCAGCTGCCGATGTCGCCCGGTATGGTAGGCGAAGAGGCCGCATCGGCCCGCCGAGACCCTGTCGCGACGAGCCGACGCCACCTGGGGCGGAGGTCTGGCGCGGCGCCTGACGAACGGACCCCTCTCCCCCATGCGCATCCTGATCACCAACGACGACGGTGTGTTCGCACCGGGGATCGCCGCACTGGCCCGTGGCCTGCACGCAGCGTTCGGCGACGAACACGAACTGGTGGTGGTGGCGCCCCTGACCGACCACAGCGGTGCCGGCGCCGCCGTCGGCCCGGTGTACGAGCGCGAGTCCATCCCTTACGAGCACGTCGACATCCCCGGGCTGGCCGAGGTGCCCACCTTCGGCATCGACGGCTCGCCCGCTCTCTCGGTCATCCTGGCCTGCATCGAGGGGTTCGGACCCCGGCCCGACATGATCGTGTCGGGCATCAACCACGGCATCAACGCCGGGCGGTCGGCACTCCATTCGGGAACGGTCGGGGCCGCGCTGACCGGTGCCCAGTTCGGCGTGAGGGGTCTGGCCGTCTCCATCGCCTGGGCCACCGAGCCGGACTTCTGGGACACCGCCGTCGACCTGGCATGCGGCATCGTCCCCGTGCTGGCCGAGGCCGAGGCGGCCACCGTGCTCAACCTGAACGTCCCCGCGGTGAAGCCCGCCGATCTGAAGGGGCTCCGTCACGGCACCCTCGGCCGGGTCGGGCTCATCCGCTCGGTCCGCCCCGAGCACACCCCCCTGCCGGTCGAGGGCCCGGCCATCGACCGGACCGGGGGAGCGATCGTCCTGGCCCTCCGGGGTGCGAGCGACGAGGATGCCGACCGGTTGAAGGAGCGGGCCGAGCTCGAGCCGGACTCCGACGCCGCGCTGGTCGAGTCGGGGTGGGCATCGGTCACCCCCCTGGTCGGCGTCCGCGAGAACCTGGCCGACGGCGGGGCTTCCGCTCTGGCCGCCGCACTCACGACCCGGCCGGGTTGACGAACGACTCGGGCCGACGAGCCTCACCGGTCGACGCCGTCAGGCGGCCGGATGACCACCCAGCTCGGCGTCGAGCCAGTCGAAGGTGACCTGGGCCGAGAGCCTCAGGTTGTCCGACTGGCAGTGGGCCGAGGTGCCGTCAGCGGGACGGAACACCCGCGATGTCACCGGTCCCGTCACGCCGGCAACGAGGGCGTCGAACTGGGCCCGGGGCTCGGCGCCTTCGCGCTCGCCCACCAAGGCCAACACCGGGCAGGAGATGGTCCCGGTCAGGTCGCCCAGGCGGTACGACGCCATGGCGTCGCGCCAGGCGTGGAAGGAAGGCACCCCGAACCGGGTGCAGATGGCCTCGATCCCCCACTGCATCTGGCGGGGCATCAGGTCCTCGGGCACCCCGGCCACGTCTTCGGGTCGGATGTCCCGGATCATCCGGTAGACGTCGCTGCCCACCCAGGCCTCCATGTACCGGCCCATGTCCACCACCGGCGGGTTGGCCACCAGGGCCCCGACCCGCAGGTCGGTGGCGGCCGAGCGGGCGGCGAAATAGGACCCGAAGCTCTGACCGGCCAGAGCCACCCGGTCGCCGTCCACGTCGGGCAGGGCGAGCACGGTGTCGAGGACGGCGGCCAGTGGCACCTCGTAGTCGGGCCGGAAGGTCATGCCCGGATTGGTGCGCATGCAGCCCAGCTGCCCGGGGCCGTCGAACACGATGACGTTCCACCCGCGCTCTGCGCCCGGTGCACCCAGCTGGAAGTAGAGCTCCTCGGCGCTGGAGTCGAAGCCGCCGACGGCGATGACCGTCGGCCGCGGACCTACGGCTGCTACCGCGGCGGCCGGGCGGACCAGGTAGCCGGGCAGAGCGCCGCCTTCGAAGGGGACGTCGAGGCGCTCGACCGGCGGGTCGAGGACGGCGGCCGCATCGGAGAAGCAGGCCTGGCTGCGGGCGCCGGATGCGTCCGCACCACCCGAGGCGCCCCCCGCGTAGTACTCGGCGGTCCGGTAGTAGGTCGAGGCCCGCAGCAGGTGGTCGCGGCCGCTGACCCGCCTTCCAGCGGCCAGGCAAGCCCTGCCCTCCCCCTCGACGCGCTGGGCCAGCTGCTCGAAGGCCCGGGTCCAACTGGTGGGGCTTCCGTCGGTGATCCCGGCGACCACGGCGAGGCACTCCCCCACCGTCGAACCGCCGTAGTCGGCCAGGCCGAGGGCCCGGATCAGCTGGTAGTTGAACTCGTCGTCCCGGAAGCCCTCCACCCGGACGGAACTGCGGACGACATCGGAGTCTTCGAAGGACACGGCGCTCTCTTCCTCAGGGGCGGCGGCCGGGTCGGTCCGGGGATCGCCGCCTTCGGTCATTGTGCCCGATCCCCGGCCTACCCTGTGACATGCGCGTTGCCGCCATCCAGACGACGGCCGGGGACGACCGTGACGCCAACCTGGCCGCCGCCGGGGCCCTGGTAGACGAGGCGGCCGACGCCGGCGCCGAGCTGGTCGTCCTGCCCGAGTACTTCTCGGTGGCCGGGACCCCCGAGGTGCTACGGGAGCGGGCCGAGCCGCTGGACGGTCCGACCATGTCCTGGGCGTCGGCGACCGCGGCCCGCCACAGGATCTACCTGGTGGCCGGCAGTGTTCCGGAGCGGACGGGACGGGTCGACGGGCGCCTGTCCAACACCAGCTGCCTGGTCGGCCCCGACGGCGCCACCCTGGCCGTCTACCGCAAGATCCACCTGTTCGACGTGGCGCTGCGGGGCGTCGAGTTCCGCGAGTCGGACACCTTCGCCCCGGGCGAGGCTGCCGTGGTGGCGCCACTCGGTACGTGGGGCGACGACGGGTCCCGGGCCGTGCTCGGGCTGACTCTCTGCTACGACGTCCGCTTCCCCGAGCTGTACCGGGTGCTGGCCCTCCAGGGGGTGGCGATCGTGACGGTGCCGGCCGCCTTTACGGCGGTGACCGGGCCAGCCCACTGGGAGCTCCTACTGCGGGCCCGAGCCGTCGAGGAACAGGTCTTCGTCATCGGCGCCGGGCAGGTCGGCGAGCTCCCCCGCGGGATGCCTCGATGCCACGGGCACTCGATGGTCGTCGACCCATGGGGCACGGTCCTGGCCGAACGGGTCGACCCCAGCCCCGGCGTGGTCCTCGCCGATCTCGACCCCGGCGAGCTGGCCGACGTGCGGGCCCGGCTGCCGGTGCTGGCGAACCGCCAGCCCGGGGCGTACCTTGGACTGCATGGCTACGACAGGGGCACCACGAACTAACGGCTCCGGATCGGCTCCGCGCCGGGTCCTGCGGGCACCCAAGGACCTGCCCGACGACAACCCGGGCTCGGTCGCCCCGTACGAGGTGGGCCAGTTCGTCCACGACAACCTCGAGCTCTACTACGAGGTCCACGGCAGCGGCCCCCGGGTCCTCGTCTTCCTGCACGGGATCCTCATGGACGCCAACATGAACCGCCGCCTGGCCGCCGACCTCGCCACCAAGGGCAACCGGGTCGTCCTCCTCGACCTGCCCGGCCACGGACTGTCGGCCCGGCCCCAGCGGGCCTCGTTCCACCGGATGGACACCTACGCCGGGCACGTCGTCGCCCTGCTCGACCACCTGGGCATCGACCAGGCCGTGGTCGGCGGGGTCTCGCTCGGCGGGAACGTCAGCCTCCTGGTGGCAGCCCAGGCCCCCGACCGGGTCCGCGGCCTGGTGGTCGAGATGCCGGTGCTCGAATGGGCCCTGCCCGCCGCCGCCATCACCTTCGTGCCGCTGCTGCTCGCCGCCCACTTCGCCCGCCCCGTCGTGAGTCGTGCGTCCAAGGTGTTCCGTGCACTCCCCCGGACCGGAAATGGGCCGCTCGACAGTGTCATGAACATGTTCTCCGCCGAGCCCCGCGAGACGGCCGCCGTGCTGCACGGGATCTTGGCCGGGCCGATCGCCCCGACCGTGGATCAGCGGGCGGCCATGGACATCCCGGCCCTGGTCATCGGCCACAAGGTCGATCACATCCACCCGTTCCACGACGCTCAGCAACTGGCCCGTCGGCTGCCCCAGGGCCAGCTCATCCAGGCCAGCTCGGTGCTCGAACTGCGGGTCCACCCCGAACGGCTGACCGCGGAGATCAACAGCCTGCTCGACACCGCGTGGGCGGCCCCGGCCCGCGGGGCCAAGAAGGCCGGCTGACCCTCAGTCGTCGAGGTCGGGCCGCCGGGCCTGCTTCCTCTGCGACAACTTGCGCTTGTCGGCCAGGCGTCGCTCCTTCGCCCCCTTGGTCGGCCGCGTCGGGCGTCGGGACTTCTCCACTCGCAGGGCGGCGGCCAGGCGCTCGCAGAACCGATCGGTGGCCAGCTGCCGGTTCCGCAGCTGCGACCGCTCGTCGTCGGCCACCACCCGCACTTCCGGGCCCAGCTTGTCGAGGAGCCGGGACCGCTGGTAGGGGCCGAGGGAGGGCGATCCGGCTACGTCGAAGCGCAGCTCCACCCGCGTCGCCACCTTGTTGGCGTGCTGGCCCCCCGGCCCGCCACTGGCACTGAACCGGTACTGGAGCTCCGACACCGGGATCCGCAGCGACGAGGTCACCCGCACGACCTCCGGTCCGGCTCCGCCCTCGGTGCCCCTGCCGCCCGCGGCCGCCGGGCTCACACCGGCCCCCGGCGGGGCAGGCAGCCGGTGGTCCGGACGGGTCCGCTGGGATGATGGAGGTCCGGATGCACGACCCGAACCTACCGGTGCCAGGTGCCCGCGGTCCTACACTCCGTCCATGACCCCCGCATCCGGATCCCCCTCCCCCGACGCCCGCTTCGGCGGCCACGTGGTCCTCGTGACCGGCTCGTCCTCCGGCATCGGCGCCGCCACTGCCCACCAGTTCGCGGCGGCCGGCGCCACCGTGGTCGTGAACTCCGCCACCTCGGTCGACGCCGGTCAGGCCCTGGCCGCCGAGCTGCCCCACGCCACCTACGTCCAGGCCGACGTGTCCGACGAAGCCGCCTGCGGCCGGATGATCGACGAGGTCATCGCCGCCCACGGCCGGCTCGACGTGCTGGTCAACAACGCCGGCACCACCGCGGTCATCCCCCACGGCGACCTCGAGGCCGCCACCCCCGACGTCTGGCGCCGGATCTTCGATGTCAACGTCATCGGGACCTGGCAGCTGACGGTGGCGGCCGTCCCCCACCTCCGGGCGTCCGGCCGGGGCCAGATCGTCAACGTGTCGTCACTGGCCGGCACCCGTCCGGTCGGCAGCTCGATCCCCTACGCCTGCTCCAAGGCGGCCGTCAGCCACATGACCCACCTGCTGGCCAACACTCTCGGGCCGGACGTCCGGGTCAACGCCGTCGCCCCGGGTCTGGTCGACACCCCGTGGACCGAGGACTGGACCGCGGTGCGGGAGTTCGTCCGGGCCCAGGCCCCGATGCAGCGCAGCGCCACGCCCGAGGACGTGGCCGAGATCATCCTGGCCCTCGCCCGTTCCACATTCGTGACCGGCGAGGTCGTCGTCATCGACGGCGGGCTCAACCTGCGCTGAGTTCGGCTTCCCACCGGGCCCGCTCCAGCCGCCACAGCACGTGAGGGCTGTCCGGGTAGAAGGAGAGCGTCCGCTCGACGCCCGGCTCGTAGCCGAGGCGCCTGGCCACCGACTGCGATCGGGTGTTCTCCGGGAGGATGACGCTGTAGAGGGCCTCCTCGCCCAGCTCCTCGAACCCGTAGCGGACGGCCCGATCCCCGGCTTCGGTCGCGTAGCCCGAGCCCCAGGCCGCCGGGTCCAGCATCCAGCCCACCTCGACGCCGGGCCAGTCATCGTCCGGGCGCCAGTAGAGGCCGGCCCGACCGACGAACCGGCCGGAGCTGCGCTCTTCGAGGGCCCACTGGCCGAGTCCCTTCAGCTCCCACATCCCGGCGAACTGGAGCATCGAGCCCCACGCCGCGCCCCTCGAGTAGTCGTCCGGGACGTGGAGTGACGCCCGGAGCTCGACGGTGGACATGGCGCTGAAGAACGGCTCGAGGTCATCGGCCCGAAACGGGCGCAGGACCAACCGTTCGGTGGTGAGTGTGGGACAGGAGGACATCGGCTCAGTCAACCACCGGCCCCCGGGCCCGGCCAGGAGAACCCGGCCATCGCTCCCGACCGCCGGCCACCGGTACGCTCCGGACGTGCCCGAGCTCCCGCCGATCCCCGACGCGCTCACCGCCCCTGACCGTCCGGGGGCGCTGTGGAGGTGGGACGTGTCCGGGGTGGCGCCCGAAGCGCTCCCGCTCCTCTTCCACCGCGCCCACCGAAACCTGGACGCCGGGTCCCGGATCGAACTGTCCGTCATGGACGGCATCGACCGCGACCTGATGGCCGACCTGGTCGTCGGCGCCGGTTGGACACTGCTCGACGGCCCCGTGGCGGTGCCAGGAGGGCGTCTTGCGTTCCGGGTCGAGCGCCGACACACGCTGGCCGACACTGTCGGACCCGGGATGCGTCTCCTCGTCTGCGGCGTGAACCCGTCGCCCTACTCGGCCGATGTCGGCGTCGGCTACGGGCGCCCCGGCAACCGCTTCTGGCCGGCCGCCCTGACCGCCGGGGTCGTCCCGGTCGACCGCGACCCGATGGCCGCCCTGACCGCCCGGACGGGCATGACCGACTTCGCCAAGCGGGCGACCCGAACAGCGGCCGAGGTGACCCAGGACGAGTACGAGGCCGGATTCGCCCGGGTCACCCGACTCGTCGCCTGGTTGGCGCCGGGGGCGGTGTGCTTCGTGGGCCTTTCGGGTTGGCGCACAGTGGTCGACCGGCACGCGGTGGCGGGCGTGCAGCCCGCAACGGTCGCCGGCCGCCCGGTCTACGTGATGCCGTCCACCAGCGGGTTGAACGCCCGTTCCACACCGTCCGACCTGGCCGACCACTTGGCCGCCGCCTGGGCCCTGTCGCCATCTCCCGACTGAGGGGACCGGCGCCCGGTGGGCGCTGGACCCGATCGTCGGTTCAGGCCAGGCCGGCAACCGGGTCGTAGTGGTCGACCTCCGGCTGCGACTCGAAGAACGGGCCGATGTGGGAGCGCCACTCGGCGAAGGCCGGCGACCCACGGAACCCGACGGTGTGGTCCTCGAGGGTCGCCCACTCGACCAGTAGGAGGTAGCGGTCCGGCGCCTCGACACCCCGGAGGAGCCGGAGCGACCCAAAGCCTTCGGCGGCGGAGATCACCTCCCGGGCCTTGGCCAGCGCGGCTTCGAACTCCCGGTGGGAGTCCGGACGGACGGTGATGATGGCGTGCTCGAGGATCATGGACCCGACGCTACCGGCGGCCCGGCCGCGGTGGAGGAGATGCCGGCCGGGGGTGTGGGCCGGGAGCGGGAGTGGGAGATGACCGCCCGGTGCTCCCGGAATCGGTACCGGTGCG
>DATCCR010000246.1:0-31979 GCA_036511155.1 Acidimicrobiales bacterium | reverse complement strand
CCACCGCCTCGGTCACCATCTCGGACCGGGCCGCCGCGCTGAGCGGCCGGCCGCCCCCGTCGTCGGCCCACAGCTCGGGCACCCGCCACAGCAGGACCCCGACGCCGACCAGGCAGGCCAGGCCGCCCGACCACACCGCGAACTCGGGCCCGCCGATGGCTGCGGCCACGCCGGTCTCGAGGTCGCCCAGTCGCGGTCCGCCCGCCACCACGGCGAAGAATGTGCCCGACAGTCGGCCCTGGAGATGGTCGGGCACGGCTCGCTGCTGGACGTTCTGGCGGAAGACGGCCGAGATGATGTCGGCCGCCCCGGCCACTACCAGGAGTGACAGTCCGACCCACAGCACGGGAACCACGCCGAAGACGGCGATGGTCCCGCCCCAGACGGCCACACAGGCGGCGATGGCCCGACCCTGGTGACGGATCCGGGCCGTCCACCCGGTGAACAGCGAGCCGAGGAGCGCACCGGCCCCGGGCGCGGCGTAGAGGAGGCCGACGACGCCGGCGCCCCCGCCGTACAGATGGACGGCCAGGGCCGGAAAGACGGCCCGGGGCATGCCGAAGATCATGGCGTTGAGGTCGATGAGGTAGGTGGCCGACAGCAGGCGCTCGCCCCGCAGATGGCGGAACCCCTCGGTCATCGACCGCAGCCCCATCGGGGTGCCGCCGCCGGAGGGCACCAGGCGCGGGAGCAGCAGGACCGTCCCCAGCGACACGGCGAAGGTGCCGACGTCGATCAGGTACACCGTGCTCAGGCCCAGCCGGGCGATGAGCACGCCGGACAGCGCCGGGCCGACCACCATGGCCAGGCCCATCGTGGTGGTCTGCAGGGTGACCGCGGCGGTCACGTCGTCGTCGGACACCAGCATGGGGAGAGCGGCCCGTCTGGCCGGCCAGTCCATCCCCTGGAACCCCGCGCTGGCCGCAGCGCAGACGAACAGCACCCATACCTCGGGGTGGTCGAGGGCGGCGTTGACGGCCAGTCCGACCACCGCGGTGGCCATGGCGCACTGGGTCAGGGTGAGCACCCGCTTGCGGTCCCACGCGTCGGCCAGGGTGCCGCCCCATAGGGCCCCGGCCAACAGCGGCACCAGGCCGACGAAGCCGAGGAGGCCCACCATGAAGGTGGAGTGGGTCAGGTGGAAGGTCTGGTAGGCGACGGCCACCAGGGTGAGCTGGCTACCGATTGCCGAGACCGTCTGGCCGATATAGAGGCGCCGGAAGTCCCGCGAGTGCCGCAGCGGGGAGACGTCGGCAAAGAGCGCGGCCACCCGTCAACGGTACCGGGACGGCCGGTCACCTCCGGCGGGAGGAGTTCACACCGGCGTTACACAAGTGACCCCACTCTGTTCGCGGCACTGGGTACACTGCTTGCATATGGCAGCAGGGGACAGGGACTCGGCAGGGACCCGCAGGCAGGAGCGGACGTTGGCCATCGTCGAGACGGCGGGTGCCGATCGGCGCTCCTCGGCGGACTCCTCGGCATCCCCCATGGCGGTCTCCATCGCCGGTGTGTCGACCGCCTGCAGCAAGGACGCCCTGGTGTCGAGCGCCAAGGCCGTCCGCAAGTCCCTCGCCCCCGAGTGAGCCCGCGGCTCCCGGCCGCCCCCCGTACCGACCCTGGGCAGCCCCCCGTCGCGCCTACCAGTACCCGGCCATGAGCTCGGTCGACCATGGCGGCTGGCGTACCTCGCCCCGCGGGCCGAACTCAGCCAGGTAGGGCTTCACGTCGAGCACCGGCGTCCCGTCGACGGCGTCGAGCCCGGTGACCTCGATGGCCAGCGGACCGACACCCACCAACCGGCACACCGTGACGCCGATCCGATTGGGGCGGTCCTTCGCCCGCTGGGCCAGGATCCCCACGGACGGCCAGTCGGTGCGGCCCCGCGGGTGGCGGGTCCCCCGGCACACGGCCGCCTCGTCGACCCGGTCGAAACAGAAGACCACCTCGACGTGGGAGAAGTCGGCCAGCCCGTCGGTGGCGCCGGCCTCGACCTCGGCCGGGTCGAGCTCGATGACGGCCGTCACCGGGCCCCAGGCGTCGTCGACCGCTTCGGTCCTGCCGCCGACCACCCGGCCGATCGGTCGCACGGTGACGGTCTCGTTCATCCGGCCTCCTCGAGTGGCCCATCGGCGTCGGGATCCTGCCCCTCGAACTGGATCCTGTAGAGCTCGGCGTACTGGCCGCCGGCCGCCAGGAGGTCCTCGTGGCGACCCCGTTCCACGATGCGCCCCTTGTCGAGCACCAGGATCATGTCGGCCTCCCGCACCGTCGACAGACGGTGGGCGATCACCAGTGAGGTCCGGCCCTGCAGGGCGGTGGCCAACGCCAGTTGGACGGCTGCCTCCGACTCGCTGTCGAGGTGGGCGGTGGCCTCGTCGAGGACGACGATCTCCGGTGCCTTCAGCAGGAGGCGGGCGATGGCCAGGCGCTGCTTCTCGCCGCCCGACAACCGGTAGCCGCGGTCACCGACCACGGTGTCGAGCCCGTCGGCCAGCGAGTCGACCATGGTGGCGATCTGGGCGCCGGCCAGGGCCGACGCCAACTCGGCCTCGGTGGCATCCGGACGGGCGTAGAGGAGGTTGCCCCGGATGGTGTCGTGGAAGAGGTGGGCGTCCTGGGTGACGACGCCGACGGTGGCGGTGAGCGACTCCAGGGTGGCCTGGCGGATGTCGAGTCCGTTGATCCGGATGGCACCGGACTGCACGTCGTAGAGGCGCGGGAGGAGCTGGCTGACGGTCGTCTTGCCGGCGCCCGACGGGCCGACGAGCGCCACCATCTGCCCGGGCTCGACCCGGAACGACACGTCGAAGAGCACCTGGCTGGATACCGTGGTGTCGAGCACGGCGACCGACTCGAGCGATGCCAACGACACCTCCTCGGCGCTCGGATACCGGAAGTCGACGTGCTCGAACTCGATGGCGGCCGGGCCCGGCGGCACCGGCCGGGCGTCGGGGCCGTCCACGATCATGGGCGGAAGGTCGAGCACCTCGAAGACGCGGTCGAAGGAGACCAGGGCGGTCATGACGTCGATCTGCACGTTGGACAGCGCCGTGAGCGGCCCGTAGAGCCGGGTCAGATAAGCGGCCAGGGCCACCACCGTCCCGACCGTCAGCGCCCCGTCGATGGCCTGGACGCCGCCCCAGCCGTAGACGACGGCCGTGGCCAGTGCGGCGGTCAGGCTGAGTGCGGCGATGAAGAACCGGGCGTACATCGCCTGGGTCACGCCGATGTCGCGCACCCGGCCGGCCTTGGACTCGAAGGCCTGGCGCTCCTCGTCCGGTCGGCCGAACAGCTTGACCAGGAGCGCGCCCGACACGTTGAATCGCTCGTTCATGGTGTTGTTCATCTCGGCGTTGATGCCGTACGACTCCCGGGTGATGACTGACAGCCTGCGGCCCACCCGCTTGGCCGGAATGACGAAGATGGGCAGGATCACCAGGCTGATCAGGGTGATCTGCCACGACAGCAGGAACATCACCACCAGCACCAGGGTGACGCCGATCAGGTTGGAGACGACCGAGGACAAGGTGTCGGTGAAGGCCTGCTGGGCCCCGATCACGTCGTTGTTGAGCCGGCTGATGAGGGCGCCGGTCTGGGTGCGGGTGAAGAAGGCGATGGGCATCTTCTG
Organism: Acidimicrobiales bacterium; assembly: GCA_036511155.1. GTDB lineage: Bacteria > Actinomycetota > Acidimicrobiia > Acidimicrobiales > RAAP-2 > Bog-756. Next base: position 28,348 of record DATCCR010000246.1, on the reverse strand, counting down.
GATGTGGGAGAACACCTGCGACCGCATGTCGTAGATGAGGCCTTCGCCCACCGACGCCGACACGTAGCGGATCCCGATGGACAGGACGGTGTCGGCCACCGCCACCCCGGCCGCCACGATCGACAGCGTGATGATCAGCTGCTTGTCCGGGTGGGCGCTGGTCAGGCTGTTGATGATCGACCGGAACAGGAGGGGGTTGATGATCCCGATGAAGGCCTCGACGGTGACCAGGACGAGGAAGGCGATCAGGATCTTGCGGTAGGGCCGGGCGAAGTGGAACATCCGCTTGCCGGTGCCCTTGGAGACGTGCTGGGACTTGACCGACTCGTCGCGGCGCATCGAGCGCATGACCGAGCCGAACTGGCCGCCTCCACCACCGGGCCCGCCACCCATGCCGTGGCCGGCCATGCTCATGGTGTGGTCCCGGCTGGTCCGGAGGGGTGGTGCATGGGCCGGACCCTACCAACTGGGCCCTCGGCACCGATCTGGCTCGGGGAGCAGGAAGGCCTCGTTCGCCGCCCCCGGAGATCCGGTCGAAGTGGTATCGGATCCGATACCACAAGTGGCCGAATCGAATCCCGGCGGCCCGGTGCTCCCGCCCGACCGCTGGCTACGCTCCCTCCATGGCCTACGACGAAGGACTCGCCGAGCGGGTCCGTGACCTGTTCGGCGGCGCCCCGGACGTCGTGGAGAAGAAGATGTTCGGCGGGGTGGCTTTCCTGGTTGCCGGCAACATGGCCTGCGGGATCATCGGCGACGATCTCCTGGTCCGGGTCGCCCGCGACGACTACGACGCCGCCCTCGCCCTGCCCCACGCCCGCCAGATGGACATGACCGGACGGCCGATGCGGGGCTTCGTCGTGGTGGATGCCGAGGGCCTGGCCGAGGACGGTGACCTCGAGGAGTGGGTCGACCGCGGCGTCGACTTCGTGCAGACACTGCCGCCCAAGTAGGCGGGCCGCCGTGGTCCGGCCCACCCTGGCCCGGGTGGCGGAATGTCAGTTCATGGAGGCGATGTAGGGCCTCAGCCCGATGGCCAGGTCGACGCAGGCGCACACCAGCACGTCGCGCTCGACGGGGGTGAGCGGGCGCACCGTGGCGAGCCGGGTCCCCAGGATCGGCACGGGCAGAGGCTGTCCGGCGCGGTCCCACCAGATGGCGAGGTCGGCGGCACCGGCCACGGCCCGGGACAGGGTCCACCCCGGAACCTTGCGGATCACGTCCAGCGTGCCCACGGCACCACCTTCGGCGCCGGTCACCACCATCCGGAACAGGTCGGGCGTACGGTCCTCGACGGGATCCGGACCGAAGTGCAGCAGGGGGCTGCCGTCGGGCATCCGTGCCGTGGACTCGTCCCCGCGCTCGATGGTGGCCAGCGCCGACCCGTCACCCAGCGTGAGGACGGTGGGCTCCCGCTCCTTCGAGGCGATCCGCAGCACGGTGTCGTCGGACCAGGTGAGGACGTGGTTCCCACTGCCTCCGTTGGCGAAGCCGAAGAGGATGGCCAGCTTCTTCCCCTTGCCGTCACCGGCACCCTGGACGCCCACCGCGCACGGGTCACCTGGTCCGTCCTGGAAGGACATGCGGAGGGCGTTGTTCGTCTTGTGGACCACGTAGCCCTCGATGGTCGACGACGGCGGGGACACGTCCATGGGACACCGTACCGTCACGCTCGGCTGACCGTCCCGGGCGACGACCCGGACGGTCAGCCGACCAGGCCCACGCCATACACCGGCGGAAGGTCCAGGGCCGTCAGTAGTCCCGGCTCGCCCTCGACCACGGCCGGCACGGCGTTGACCAACCGCATAGCGGTGGCCTTCAGGCCGCCCGTGTTGTGGTCGCCGTCGCGGCCCACGAGCTGCATGTCGACGGTGTAGGTGGGCTCGCCGGTGATGATCACCCGATAGCAACCCTGGCCGGCGGGCTGAGGCCACTCGGGGGCGAGGTCGTCGCGGAGGCGGGTGACGTGCTCGAGCACGATGACGGCCTTGCCGTCCTTCATGCCCCGCAGCTCGAAGTGCAGTGCCGCGGCGGTGCCCTGTTCGATGGTGCCGGCATCGACCTCGAATGTCTCGGGGGCGGCCACCCGCTCGTACCACTCGACCAGGTCGCCTTCGAGCTCTACCTCGAGGCCGGCGGCCAGCTGGCGGACGACACTGCCCCAGGCCATGGTCATGACGCCGGGCTGCAGGATCATGGGGACGTCGTCGATCGGTCGGCCGAAGCCCATGATGTCGAAGAGGACCATGCCCTGGTTGTAGGTGGAGTAGTTGAGGACCTCGGCCACCCGGACCTCGTCAATCTGCTCGCTCACCCCGGAGAGCACGAGGGGGAGGGCGTCGTTGGCGAACCCGGGGTCGACCCCGTTCACGAAGATGGAGACCCCGCCCTGGTTGGCCGCATCAACGATCGGGGTGATCATCCCCTCGTCGACCACACCGTAGGGGTACTGCAGGAAGACCGGTCCGGAAGATAGGACGTTGATGCCGGACTTCAGCATCTCCTGCATGTCGCCCAGCGCCTCGAACAGGCGGTCGTCGGCCATGGCGGTGTGGACGATGGCGTCGGGCTTCAGGTCGAACAGGGCCTGGGCGTCGTTGGTGGCCGCCACGCCGAGGGTGCGGTCGAGACCGGCCAGCTCGCCGGCGTCCTTGCCCACCTTGTCCGGGTTGGACACCCACAGGCCCACCAGCTCGAGATCGGGGCGGGCGTCGATCCCGGCGATCACGTGGCGGCCGACATTTCCGGTGCTCCAGGCGACGACGCGGTAGGTCTTGCTCATGGGGTGCTCCTTACGGGGTGGATGGCGAGGGAGAGGGAGTCGGTGTCGGGAGTGCTCAGACGTCCGGGATGCCGAGGGGCAGCGTGGGGGCCCCGATCCCGCCGTCGACCTCGAGGATCTTGCCGGTCACGTAGGCACCGGCCTGCGAGGTGAGGTAGACGATGGCGGCGGCGATGTCCTCGGGGTCGCCGATGCGACCGAGAGGGGTGGCCTCCTCCATGGTCGTGCGCATCTCGTCTACCTGCATGACGATGTCCAGCGCCGAGGTGGCCACCGATCCCACGGCGATGGCGTTCACCCGGATGCGGGGGGCGAGGTCCATGGCGGCCAGCCGGGTGTAGTGGGCCAGTGCGCCCTTGGCCGTGCCGTAGGCGACGAAGCCCCGGTCGGCCATCCGGCCCATCGCCGACGAGATGTTGACGGCCGAGCCGCCGCCGTGCTCGACCATCAGGGGGACAGCGGCACGGAGCAGGGTGTGGGCGGTGGCCACGTTGAAGTGGAAGGCGTCCTCCAGGACCTTGGGCGAGGTGTCCAGGAACGACTGGGGCATGGTGCCGCCCACGTTGTTCACCACGATGTCGAGTCGGCCGAAGGCGTCTCGGGCGTGGTCGACGAGGGCGGCCACGGCGTCGAGGTCGTTGAGGTTGGCCGGCACGGAGACGGCCCGGCGGCCGGCGGCCTCCACCTGGGCGACCACCGAGTCGAGCTGCTCGACCGTCCGGGCCGAGATGACCACGTCGGCGCCGGCCTGGGCCAGGGCGATGGCCGCGGCGGCACCGATGCCGCGGCCGGCACCGGTCACCACGGCCACCTGGTCGTCCAGACGAAAACGGTCGAGAATCATGTGGAGTTCCCCCTTCGAGGCCACGTCGGGTGTGGCCAGATGTAGTGCTATCAGCCCGGACGGCACTTGCGCCACGCTGATGTGCTTCGGCTGTCCGTTCTCACTCCTGGCGCCAGGCGGTGCCGTCCCACCGCACGGGCGCTGACCAGGTCGTCCCGCTCCACCACGCGGTGCGGGTGGGGTCGTTGCCGTAGGGGTACCAGCCGGGCGGCGCCGACGGAGGGGCGGACAGGTCCGGCACGGCTGCCGGGGCCGGCGGCGGTGTCATGGTCGCCCGGCCTGGCACGGCCGGGAGCGCCGGGAGCGCCGGGAGGTCCGCCGGTGCAGCCTGAGCGACCGGTTCGGTAGGGGCAGATGGTGGAGGGGCCACCGGTACGGCGTACCCCCCGGAGGCCGTCGGAGGTACGGAGCCCGCATGGCCCGCATAGCCCGCGTAGTCCGCGTAGGAAGGAGGCGCTGCGTACCCGGCGTATCCGGCGTATCCGTAGGCACCCCACCCGCCGACCGGTAGGGGCGCCTGCTCCCGCACCGGGTCGACGGCCCCCCACGTCTTGATCTGCGGCCGCCACGGCGGCGGGGCGGCGGCCACCGAGCCCGGGGGTGACAGCTCCCTCGCCCCGTGGCGCCCGAGCAGGAATGCGGCGATGCCGATGCCGAGGGCGAAGAACCCGCCGGCAATGCCCTTGCCGACTGCCTCGCCGGCCGTGTGGGCGATCGACGAGGGCGTGGGCTGCGGGCTGACCCCGAAGAGGGTGATGAACCCGTCGTGCAACGAGTGGAGGCCCACGGCGACGGCGAAGGCCGCCGTACCCGCCAGTGTCGTGGCCTTTCCCCGGCGCCATGCGGCCAGCCAGATGACGGCGCCGGCGAACCCGGTCACGAAGACGTGGGGGAGCTCGGCGGCCGGCCGCACCAGGGCCAGCTGCAGGTGGAGCCACACGTGGTGGGCCCGCGACTCCCACTCCACGCCCTCGATGGCACCGGTGGTGGCGCCGCTGACCAGCACCAGGTAGAGCCCGGCCAGCGGGTCCTTGAACCGCGTGGAGCCGAAGGCCAGGAGCGCGAACGGGACCAGGAGCTTGGCACCCTCCTCGATGGGGCCGGTCGACCACAGGACAGTGGTCAGGCCGAAGCTGTGGTCGACCACCACCTCGAGCCCGAAGGCGATGCCGAAGCCGAGGACGCCGCCACCGATCCCGATCAGGGTGAGGCTGCGCAGACCAGCCAGGCGCCCGACGGGCAGGTACCGCACCATCACCTTGACGGTCCCGATGAGGAAGGCGACGTAGCCGACGGCCGACAGCCACGACCACCCGGCATTGCCGGTATTGCCGCTGGCCACCGCCGGGGGGATCACCAGGATCTGGCCGACCACCATCCACCAGACCCAGGACTGGCGGAGGAAGGAGAACGGCTTGGGTGGTCCGGCGAGCACCGGTGCGGCCGACGCGTAGTGCGTGCTGCCCGTCCACGCCGTCCCGTCCCACTCGGCCAGGGCCGCCACCGGTCGGTAGCAGTACCACCCGGGGGCATCCGTCAATCGGTCAACCTGGCCTGCGCGGTGACCCGGGTGGGACGGAGCCGCACCAGGAGCTCGGGGGCCACCCCGTTGCGTCGTCCGAAGACCTCGGCCTGGTCGCTTCCCACGTAGCGGCCCCCGATGACCGTGGCCCAGTGCAGGAGCTCGTCGGGGTCCTCGCTCACCGTCGCCGTACCCTCGACGACGACGAAGGAGAACGGCGGCGTGTCGTCGTCGACGCACAGGGCCAGACGCGGATCGCGGGCCAGGTTCCGGCCCTTGACGGTGTCGGGCGCGGTGGTGAAGACGATGTCCCCGACGGGGGAGTCGGGACCGGCCGTCGAGCGGTCGAGGGCGATCCAGACCGGGGCGACGTGGGGCCGGCCGTCGGCCCGCACGCTGGCCAGCTTGGCGGTGCGGGCGGGCAGGGCCTCGAGGAAGGCCACAACCTCCCCGTCGTCCATGGCGTGGGCCACGTCGGGCCTCAGGCCGGCCGGGTCGAGGGCAGGCCGAGTTTGCGGTGGTCCCAGGAGACCGTGCGCTCGACGTTGATCTTGGCCACGATCCGCTTGTTGAGCATGGTCTCGACGAAGGGTCGCAGCTCTTCGGTGTAGGTCCCGTAGTAGCGCTCGAAGAGGTTGACGCCCAGCTCCCAGATCTTGTCGGGGTCCTCCACGATCTCGGCCCGGCCCACCAGCTCGACCCCGCGCAGGTCCTCGTAGTAGTCGCCGTCCTCCATCATGCAGGTGATCCGGCTGTCCCGCCCGAGGTTGACCGACTTCTGGGCCTTGGCCTTGGTCTCGATGGCGATGGTCCCGTCGATGAAGCCGTACCACATGGCCACGGCGTGGATGGAGCCGTCGTGGTTGATCGTGCACATGGTCATGGGCCGCCGCTCGTGGAGGAAGGCGTCGATCTCCTCGTCAGTCATGCGGATCAGGTCCCGCTGCTTGACCCCGTGGCCCATCTGCTGGGCGGGCTGGCTCCCGGTCGTGTCGCTCATCGGTCCCTCCACTGGTCGTCGGCGGGCACCGTCCCGTCGCTGGTGGCGCCACCGTACCGGGGCGACGGCCCCCGGGTCGGCGATCCGGGCCCGGCGTCGGGCGCGGACCGGGCAGAATGACCCGGTGACGACGACCGATCCCGAGCCGAGCGCCGTGGGGCCCCATCGGGTGGTCTTCGTGTGCACCGGCAACATCTGCCGGTCGCCCATGGGCGACGTGGTGCTCCGGCACCTGGCTGCCGAACGGGTCCTGGCCGACGGCACCGTGCTGGCAGAAGCCCTCGAGGTGTCGAGCGCCGGGACAGGCGGGTGGCACGCCGGCGAGCCCATGGACCCCCGGGCCCGGGCCGCCCTGGAGCGTCGGGGGTACGTCGACCACGGCCACCGGGCCCAGGCCTTCGAGACGGCGTGGCTGCCCGGGGCCGGCCTCGTGGTGTGCATGGACCGCGGCCACCGCCAGACGCTGGCCAGCATGGCCCGGGCCAAGGCTGGCGACTACCGCTACGACGACCTGCTGGTGATGATGCGCAGCTTCGATCCCCGGGCCGGGGGCGACCCCGACGTGCCCGATCCGTACTACGGCGACGACTCGGACTTCGAGCGCTGCCTCGACCTGGTCGAGGCCGGGTGCCGCGGACTGGTGGTCCACCTGGCCGACGAGCTGGACGCCCGACCCTCGAGGTGAGGGGACCGGTGGACCCGCCGACCGGGGTCCCGACCGCCCGGGTCCCTCCGACCCGGATCGCCGTGCACGGCGCCTCGGGAAGCGGGAAGTCCACCCTGGCCGTGGCGCTTGCCGACCGCCTCGGCGTCGAACGCACCGAGCTCGACGGGCTGTTCCACCAGCCCGGGTGGACCGAGCTGCCCACGGCGACGTTCCGGGCCGAGGTGGCACGGGTGGTGGAGCGTCCGGGGTGGGTCGTCGAGGGCAACTACCGCCAGGTCCGCGACCTGGTCTGGGCCCGGGCCGAGGTGATCGTCGTCATCGACCTGCCGCGCCGGAGGGTCATGGCCCAGCTGCTCCGCCGGACCGTCACCCGCTCGGCGCGCCGGACCGAACTGTGGAACGGGAACCACGAGTCGTTCCGCAACCTGCTGTCGACCGACGAGGGCCGGAACGTCGTGCTGTGGTCGTGGCGGAACCACCACCCGTACCACGACGAGGTCCCCACCGAGGCCCGCGCTGCTGCCCCCCACGCCCGTGTGATGGTGCTGACGGACCGGCGGGCCGTCGACGCGTGTCCGGATCGGCTCGCCCGCGGCGACCTCTGAGCGGTAGCGGTCGACCCTTTGCCGGGGGTCCACCACCTGACATGCTCTCCCGATGGATCCGAACGCTTCGACGGAGCACGGCCGCTGGTCGCGGCGCAAGGTGCTGGCCGTCGGTCTGGGAGCCGCCGCGGTGGCCGGGGCGGGTGCGGTAGCGGGCATCGAGATGGTCGCCCACGGCGCCCTTCCGGGCAAGCAGACCCTGGACCGGCTCGACGGCGCCTGCTCGGTGACGTACCCGGCACCGTCCTTTTCGTCGCTCGGTCCGTCGCTGTCCGGCGCGTTCCACTCCGCGGCGCGCAACCGCCGGGTCGGGTACACGGTCGCCTACCCGCCGGGCCACGGACCGGGCAGCGCGCTGCCCCTGATCGTGATGCTGCACGGGTTCGGGGGCAACCACGCCAACGCCCTGGCGGACATGTCCCCGGCCCAGGCCATGGCCCTGCGCGTCGACGGACGCCCGATCGCCCCGATGGCGATGGTCACCGTGGACGGCGGAGGCGGGTACTGGAACCCCCACCCCGGAGACGACCCGATGGCCATGGTCGTGGACGAACTGGTCCCGATGTGCCAACGCCTCGGACTCGGTGCCGGACCACAGCGGATCGGCACCATGGGCATCTCGATGGGCGGCTACGGCGCCCTGCGCCTGGCCGAGCGGTATCCGGACCGGTTCGCCGCAGTGGCCGCCATCAGCCCCGCCGTGTGGACGAGCTACAGCCAGGCCGAGGGGGCCAACCCGGGGGCGTTCGCGTCCGCGGCGTCGTTCCGGGCCAACGACGTGATCGACCAGGCGCCGCACCTCGACGGACGGCCGGTCCGGATCGCCTCCGGCGTCGACGACCCGTTCCACCCCGGGGTCGTGGCGCTGGCCCGGGTCGTGCCGACGACGACCACGGTCGTCGTGTCGGCGGGATGCCACACCGACCCGTTCTTCGCCTCCCAGGAGCCGCCGTCCCTCGTGTTCCTCAGCCGGCACCTCGTGCCGACCGCCTGACGCGGCCCCACCGGGTCGTACGGTCGCCGTACCCCCTCTCGTACGCTTGCGCCATGTCGTACGAGACCGCCACGTCGGTGTTCGTCATCGCCTTGGCGGTGGCCATCGCGCCGCTGTGCTCGGAGGTGCTGCGGCGGTGGCGGATCCCGAGCGTCCTGTTCGAGCTCCTGCTCGGCATCCTCGTCGGCCCCGCAGTGCTCCACTGGGCGAGCCTGGGTCAGTTCGTCACCGGGCTCTCGGCACTCGGTCTGTGCTTCCTCTTCTTCATGGCCGGGTACGAGATCGACTTCGCCAAGCTGTCCGGCCACCCGCTCAACCGGGGCGTCACCGGGTGGCTGGTGTCATTGGCGCTCGGCCTGGGCGTGGGCGTGATCCTGCTCATCTCGGGCTTCGTGGTCTCCAGCCTGCTCATCGGGCTGTCGCTCACGACCACCGCGGTGGGCACGTTGCTCCCCATGCTCCGCGACCGGGACATGCTCGAGTCGCCGTTCGGCAAGTTCCTGATCGCCGCCGGCACCGCCGGCGAGTTCGGCCCGGTGGTGGCCGTCACCGTGCTGCTGGGCGCGGCCAGCCCCGGAACAGAGCTGATCCTTCTCGTGGTGTTCGTGGTCCTGGCCGTCGGCATCGCCTTGGTGGCCTCGCGCCCGCAGCCTCCGCGGATGGTCGAGACGATGCAGCGCCACCTCGGCACGTCCACCCAGCTGCCGGTGCGGATCGTGCTCCTGCTCGTCACCGGCCTGGTGCTGGTGGCGTCGTCGCTCAGCCTCGAGGTGCTGCTCGGCGCGTTCGCCGCCGGCCTGATCGTCCGCATCGCCTTCTCCCGCGAGCAGGCCGAGGCCATGCAGCCCCGGCTCGAGTCGATCGGGTTCGGCTTCCTCATCCCGGTCTTCTTCGTGGTCAGCGGCATGGAGTTCCACGCCCGCGAGCTGTTCGGCAACGTGTCGACGCTGGAGCGGGTGCCCATCTTCCTCGGGCTGTTCCTGGTGGTCCGGGGTCTGCCCGCCTTCGTCGTCTACGTCCGCATCCTGGGCCTCCGCCAACGGGCCGCGCTCGGGATCCTGCAGTCGACGGCGCTGCCCCTGCTGGTGGTGATCACCCAGATCGGCCTGGCCACCCACCACATGCTCCCGGTGAACGCCACCGCGCTGGTGGGCGCGGGCATGGTGTCGGTCCTGTTGTTCCCCCTCGTCGGATTCGCGGTGGCCGGCAAGGACGCCGGCCCGATCCGCGAGGAGCTGCTCGACCTCAGCGACCCGGCCCGCGACTTCCTCTGACCCCGCGACCTCCTCTGACGAGGCCGGACGCCCGGCGGGCCCCCACACTCACGGCAGGGTGACGAACGACTCCTGCTCGTAGGCCAGCAGCCGTTCGTAGTTGTCGCGCAGGCCTTCGGCCCGGGCCGGGTCGTTGGCCAGGTTCACCAGCTCATGGGGGTCGGTGTCGTGGTCGTACCACTCGTGGTCGTTGTCGTCGAAGGCGCAGTCGACGTCGTAGAGCTTGTGGCCCGGCGACCGGCCCCACAGCCCGGTGCTCGGCTTACCCCCGCCCACCCCGTAGTAGCGGGCGTACTTGGTCGTCCCGTCGTAGAAGCCGCGCAGCGCGTAGCGGATCTGGTTGAGATTGGTGGTCTGGGCCGAGTCCTGGGCGAACAGGATGTGGTCCCGGACCGACGCCGCCGGGTCGGCCAGCACCGGCGCCAGGTTCTCGCCCTGCATCGTGGCGGCCGAGGTCGCCGGGTCGACGCCGGCCAGCGAGCAGATGGTGGCCGCCAGGTCGACGTGGGAGCCCAGCGCCGAGGTGACGGTGCCCGGCGTGGTCGTGCCGGGGACCTTCACGTAGAGCGGCACCCGCATGATCTCGTCGTAGACGAACGGGCCCTTCGACCGCAGGCCGTGGGAGCCGCACATGTCGCCGTGGTCGGAGGTGAAGATGATCACGGTGTCGTCCCACGCGCCCGTCGCCTCGAGGGCGCCGAGCACGGTGCCCAGGCTCTCGTCGGCCAGGTGGTGGAGGTGGACGTAGTAGTCGAGGTGGCGCAGCCACGATGCCTTGTCGGACGGGTCGATGTAGCCCCACAGGCCATGCTGCTGGTCCCAGCGCCACTGACGGTGGGCCTCGGGCTTGGCGTGGAGCGGGTCGGCGAAGTTGGCCGGCAGCGTGTCGCAGACCTCGGGGTAGGGCTCTCGGTAGATCGGCAGGGTCTCGTCGTCCTTCCAGGCCGCCGACTCGAGGATCTTCTTGATGTTGGCCACGTCGGTGGGGTGGTGCTCCTCGTAGCCGGGCTGGTCGACGGGGAACCACATCACGTCGTGGGGGTTGACCAGGGCGACGGTCAGGAACCAGGGCTCGTCGCCCTGGTTGGCCGGCCCGGCGTTCTCGGACAGCCAGTGGGCGGCGTTGGAGGCGATGACCGGGTCGAAGTGGACGCCGGTACCGGCCCACCCCATGAAGTGGCGGTCGTTCCCGTCCCAGTCGGCGAAGCCGTAGGCCTCCATGTCGGGCTGAGCGGCATGCGACAGGTGCCACTTGCCGATGTACGACGAGCGGTAGCCGGCGCCCTGCAGGAGCGAGCCGACCGTGGGGGTGCTCGTCGGGAGTTCGTCGTGCTCCGGCATGATCACGTTGTCGAGGACCCCGTGGCCCTGGAGGTACCGGCCGGTGAACAGGCTGGCCCGGCTGGGCGAGCACGGCGACGAGTGCGTGAAGTAGTCGGTGAACTCGAGGCCCTCGGCCCGCAGGCGGTCCCGCCAGGGCAGCGACGTGCCGGCCGGCAGCCAGGAGCGCTGGCGCTCCTGGTCCGAGACGACGAGCAGGATGTTGGGGCGTTTCGGGGCGGCTGCCCCGTTCGTGGAGATGTCGGCCATAGGGGGAACGGTAGCGCCACACAGCCGTCGGGGACCGGGCGTCGCCGGCGTGCCCCGGACGGGAACGCGGAGGGGGTAGGCACAGAACTGGAATCTGTTCTACATTTCGGAGGTTCGTCCGCAGAGGAACCCAGGGGGAGGTCCGGCATGGCCGAGAGCGAAGTCCTGCACGCGCAGCACCGGCTCGAGTATCCGTACGCACGATCGACGGGGCCGATCATCGGCGCCTTCCTGACCGCCCTGCGCGAGGGCCGGTTCGTCGGGGCCACCGGCACCGACGGCAGAGTCATCGTGCCCCCCACCGAGTACGACCCGATCACCGGGGACGACGTCGGCGAGCTGATCGAGGTGGGCCCGGGCGGCGTCATCGACTCGTGGGCCTGGGTGTCCCACCCGCTGCGCAAGCACCCGCTGCAGACCCCCTTCGCCTGGGCCCTGATCCGACTCGACGGCGCCGACACCGGGATGCTCCACGCCGTCGAGGCCTCGGGGCCCGACGCCCTGGCCACCGGCGCCCGGGTGACCGCCAAGTTCCGCAGCCCTTCCGAGCGCATCGGCTCGATGGCCGACATCGAGGCCTTCGTCCTCGAGGGAGGTGCCTCCTGATGGCCGACGAGACGCAGGCAGTCGAGGGAGCGGACCGGGGACCGGTGACCATGCTGGCCACCCCGATCCGGCTCGACTTCGACTTCACCCCCGGGGTCGCCCAGTCGAAGTTCCTCCGGGGCCTCGAGCGCGGCGAATTCCTCGGCCAGAAGTGCGGGACGTGCGGCAAGGTCTACGTGCCGAGCCGGGGCTCGTGCCCGACCGACGGCGTGCCCACGACCGAGGACGTCGTGCTCGGCAACTCCGGCACCGTGACCACGTACTGCATCGTCAACGTGCCGTTCGCCGGCCAGTCCGTCGAGATCCCCTACATCTGCGCCCAGATCCTCCTCGACGGGGCGAACCTCTCGTTCATGGGCCTCCTCCAGGAGATCCCCACCGACCAGATCCGCATGGGCATGCGGGTCGAGGCGGTGTGGGTGGACGAGTCCGAGCTGACCCCGTCCCTCGCCTCGGTCAAGTACTTCCGGCCGAACGGCGAGCCGGACGCCGACTACGACACCTACAAGGAGTACCTGTGAGCGCCGCCGGAAGGACCGTCCGCCCCGTCTCTGTCGCCTCGTTCGCCCAGTCGCAGAACGTGCGCAAGGACGACGAGCGCAACGAGGTCGAGGGCCTGATGCCGGTCATCGCCGAGGTGTTCGGCAACATCGGGATCACCAAGGACGACGTCGACTTCATCTGCTCGGGCTCGACCGACTACCTGATCGGCGGCCCCTTCAGCTTCGTCATGGCCCTCGACGCGGTGGGGGTGTGGCCCCCGCGGTCGGAGTCCCACGTGGAGATGGACGGCGCCTGGGCGCTGTACGAGGCGTGGGTCCTGCTGCAGGAGGGCGAGATCGACGCTGCCCTTGTGTACTCCTTCGGTCGCTCGTCGCTGGGTGACCTGAACGAGATCCTGACCCTCCAGCTCGACCCGTACTACGAGGCCCCGCTGTGGCCGGACATCGTCAGCATCAGTGCCCTGCAGGCCCGGGCCCTCATCGACTCGGGCAAGGCCACCGAAGCCGACTTCGCCGCCGTCGCGGCGCGCAGCCGCCGGGACGCGTTGTCCAACCCCAAGGCCCAGGTGAGGAACGACACGTCGCCCGAGGTGCTGCTGCAGGACGACTACGTGGTCGCCCCGCTGAGGCGCCACGCACTTCCGCCGATCACCGACGGGGCGGCCGCCATCGTGCTGGCCGCCGGCGACAAGGCCCGGCAGTGGTCGGAGCGCCCGGTGTGGATCACCGGGTTCGACCACCGGATGGAGACCCACTCGCTCGGCGCCCGGGACCTGACGGTGTCGCCGTCGGTGGTCAAGGCCGCCGAGGTGGCGGGCGTGGCGAACGGCAAGGTGGACATCGCCGAGATCCACGCCCCCTTCGCTCACCAGGAGCTGATCGTCGCCGAGGCCCTCGGCCTCGACGACTCGGTGATCATCAACCCGTCGGGCGGCCCCCTGGCGGCCAACCCGATGATGTCGGCCGGCCTCATCCGCATCGGCGAGGCGGCCAGCCGGATCCGGTCCGGTCAGGCCGACCGGGCGGTGGCCCACGCCACGTCGGGCCCCTGTCTCCAACAGAATCTCGTATGCGTCCTGGAGGGTGCGTGATGGCAGAGCGTTGTGCAGTCATCGGGGTGGGTCAGACCCACCACAAGTCCAAGCGGGAGGACGTGTCCATCGCCGGTCTGGTCCGCGAGGCGGCCAAGATGGCCCTGGCCGACGCCGACCTCACCTGGTCGGACATCGACGCCGTGGTCATCGGCAAGGCCCCCGACATGTTCGAGGGCAACATGATGCCGGAGATCTACCTGGCTCCGGCCCTCGGCGCGGTGGGCAAGCCCATGTTCCGGGTCCACACCGCCGGCTCGGTGGGCGGGTCGACGGCCCTGGTGGCCGCCCACCTCATCTCCTCGGGCATCCACAAGCGGGTGCTGACCGTGGCCTACGAGAAGCAGTCCGACTCCGACGCCATGTGGGCGTTGTCGGTCCCGCAACCCTTTGCCGCGCCGCTGCTGGCCGGTGCCGGCGGCTACTTCGCCCCGCACATCCGGGCCTACATGCGGCGGTCGGGGGCGCCGGACTACATCGGTCGGATGGTGGCGGTCAAAGACCGCCAGAACGCCATGCGGAACCCGTACGCCCACCTCCACCTGGCCGACATCGACATGAAGATGGTCGAGGACTCGATGATGCTGTGGGACCCCCTGCGCTACCTCGAGGCCTGCCCGTCGTCGGACGGCGCGGCGGCCATGGTGCTGGCGGCGGAGGACGCGGTGTCCGGCCACTACCCGCCGGCCTGGGTCCACGGCATGGCCATGCGGTCCGAGCCGACCATGTTTGCCGGGCGCGACCAGATCAACCCGCAGGCGGGTCGTGACTGCTCGGCCGACGTCTACGCCCAGGCCGGGGTCACGAACCCCCGCGAGCAGTTCGACTGCGCCGAGGTCTATGTGCCGTTCAGCTGGTACGAGCCGATGTGGCTGGAGAACCTCGGGTTCTGCGACCTGGGTGACGGCTGGAAGCTGACCGAGTCGGGGGCCACCGCCTTCGACGGCGACATCCCCTGGAACGCCTCGGGCGGCGTGCTGTCGTCGAACCCGATCGGTGCATCGGGCATGCTCCGCTTCCTCGAGGTGGCCATGCAGGTGCGAGGCCAGGCCGGCGAGCACCAGGTCGACGGGGCCAAGCTGGCCCTCGGCCAGGCCTACGGTGGCGGCTCGCAGTTCTTCGCCATGTGGGTCGTGGGGAGCGAGAAGCCCTAGCGACACGCGGATCCGGCGCCGCGGTCCCCGATCGGCTAGAGAGGGGGTCCGTGGACGCCCACGCACACACCACCGACCCGACGGTCGCGGCGGGCCATCTGCTGCAGGTGGTGGACGGCGTCTTCGCCTGGATCCAGCCCGACGGCACCTGGTGGCTCAACAACGCCGGTGCGGTGACCGGGGGCGACGGCACGATGATCATCGACACCTGCGCCACCGAGGCCCGGACGCGCCGGTTCCTCGACGCGGTGGCCAGGGCGACCGACGGCGCGCCGATCCGGTTCGCGGCCAACACCCACGAGCATGGCGACCACACCTACGGCAACTCGCTCCTGCCGGCCGAGACGGCCCTCATCGGCCACGAGCGGATGCGGTGCAACCTCCTGGCCGACCGCTTCATAGACTGCTGCCCACCCCACTGGTCCCCGGTGCCCGACTGGGGTGGTGTCACCCGGCGGGTACCGACGATCGTCACCCGCAGCGACCTGACCGTTCACTCGGGCACCCGGCGCATCGACCTCGTCCACCCCGGCCACGCCGCCCACACGATGGGCGACCTGGTGGCGTGGCTGCCCGAGGAGCGGGTCCTGTTTGCCGGAGACCTGCTCTTCGTCGGGCTGACGCCCCTGGTGTTCGCCGGGTCCGTCGACGGTGCGCTCCGGGCGCTGGAGTGGATCGCCGGCTTCGGGCCGGACGTCGTGGTGCCGGGCCACGGACCCGTCACGGAAGGGGGCGACCTACCCACGGTGCTCGCCGACCATGAGCGTTACTACCGGTTCGTGCTCGAACTGGCCGTCGAGGGTGTCCGGGACGGCCGCGGACCGCTCCAGGTGGCCCGGGTTGCCGACCTGGCCGAATTCGCCGACTGGCCCGACGCCGAACGGCTCGTGCTGAACCTCCACCGGGCGTACGCCGACGCCGAGGGGAGGGCGATGAACCCCGTGGCCGCCATCAGCGACGCCATGACGTGGAACGGCGGCCCGCTCACCACCCACGTCTGCTGCGCGGGCTGAGTGGAGCACTGTCGGGCGCCGGCCGGATGGCACCACTCCGGCCACGCCGCCCGTCTCAGGGGAAGAAGACGCGGAGCTGCCAGGAGGCCTTGAGGCGACCGAGCCGGATCCCGGTGCCACGGGCCCACTCGAACCGCCGCGCGGGCTGGAAGAGGAGCGGAGCGGAGAGCACCAGCCAGGCCCACACCTTGAGCGCCCCCGGAACGTCGCGTCGGAGGCCTTCCGCCCGGTAGCGCTTGTAGAGGATCGGTCCGGCCTGGCCGAAGGCGAAGCACTGGCGGAAGACTCCACCGAAACTGGACCGGGCGCGCTTGGCCACCATGGCGTCGGGCATCTCGACGAAGCGGAACCCACGGAGCTGCAGTCGCCAGCACAGGTCGGTGTCGTCACCGATGGGGACCAACTGCTCGTCGAAGCCACCGACCTCGTCGAAAGCGGCACGGCGGACGGCCAGATTGGCCCCGAGTCCGGACGGCAGGAAGCCGAGGGCCCGGATGCCGGTCGAGACCGGCTGTGGCACGCGGAGATCGTTGAGCCGTCGGAAGTCGAACCGGCCGGCGGCGACGTCCGCCTCCTGGAGGGCCCGGACGCACGCGTCGATCCAGCCGTCCATGACCACGTCGTCGGCGTCGCAGAAGGCCAGGTACTCGCCGGTGGCCGCCCGCACGCCGGCATTGCGCGCCGCCGCCGCTCCGGCCACCTCGGAGGCGTCGACGGCGCGGAAGTGCTCCCGGGCGAGGCTCCACTCCTGCGCCATCTCCAGCGTGCCGTCGGTAGAGCCGTTGTCGGCGACGATCACCTCCCACGGCTCACTCGAGCGCTGGGCCGCCAACGCTTCGAGCTGCTCGAGGAAGTACTCGCCGCCGTTGAGCACCGGGACGATGACGCTGATCATCGCGGTGCCGCCGGACGGTCGCGATGACACGGGTGCGACCCACCGCTCCCCTGACCCCGGCGCGTCGCGATCCTGTCCGGCTCGCTCACCTGTCGCGTGGCCAATGGGGTGCTCCCTCGGACGGACTTCTCATGCACGAACAGGACACCGTATCGCACCGCTGCCCGCTGCCCGCTGCCCGCTGCCCGCTGCAGCCGCACCACCGCCGCCCGGTGCGGCTCGCACTGTCCGCGTTGTCTGTCGGCACGCTCGCGCACAGCCGGCCCTGGGTCGGGGATCGGCTCAGCCGACGGCATCGGCCCGTCGCAGCGGCGGCACCGTCGGCGGTGGGCTCCGCCTGGGCGGCAGCTCGGCGAGCAGCACGGCCGTGGCCTCGGAGACGGCCAGGACGGCCTTCTCGAACGCGTCGGCCGTGGCCGGCGACGGGGCCTGGACGCCCCCGACCTTGCGGACGTACTGGCGGGCAGCCGCCTCGACCTCGACGGGAGTGGCCGGGGGCTCGAGCCCCCGCAGGATGGTGATGTTGCGGCACATGTTCCGAGGCTACGCCCCGCGGCATCAGCGGACCTCGGCCCGGCCGCATGGCCGTCAGGGTGGCTGGGTAACGGAAACCGTCCCCCGTTCGTTTGGTAGGAGAGCGGTAGCCGACTGTCCGTGGCATCCGCCCACGGAGGGTGACATCGAGAGCTTTCTGCGTGGTGACCACCGGACGAGGGGTTGCGGTGGGGCGCCTGCCGTGCCGACAATGTGGTCCGGCGCCGCGCCGACCGAGGGGCGGCCGGCGACCGATAGAGAGGGTGGGGCATGCTCGACAACAGGATTCCGCGGATCGCGGTGACGGTGGCGCTCGCACTCGGCACGGCCGGCATCGCCTCCGTGGTGGGCGCAGGGACAGCCGGGGCCACCGGGACGGTGGCCACCTCGCTGCTCATCGAGGCCAACGGCTCGAAGGTGGCCAGCACCACCACTTCGCCGGTCTCCACCTTGCTCTACCAGCAACTCCCACCGTCGGCCACGGGCACAGTGGAGTTCAGCCAGGGCGGGTCGCCGATGTGCACGGCCACCCTGCCGGCCAAGACCTGCCAGACGTCGGCCCTGGCCATCGGCTCCTACCCGGGCATCACCGCCACCTACTCGGGCGATGCGACCTTCGCCGGTTCGACCTCGACCAACTCGGTGGACCTCACGGTCGTCACCCCCGGCCCGACGTCCACCTGCAGCAAGGTCTCGGGCTTCGTGACGAAGAAGATCACCTTCTCCTTCTGTCAGCACTCACAGAAGGGGGCCCATCTGCTCGGGTCGAACCTCCTGACCGGCGGCGTCCTGACCTGGAACGGGTCCAAGGGGACGACCACCTTCAGCGCCACGGCCACGTCGCCCGGCCAGGGCGTCTGCACCGCCGGGCACGTCGAGGAGGACGTCACCGGGTCGGTCACCGCCGACACGTCGACCTTCGTGACCGTGGGCGACACCGTCTCCTACGACGTCTGCCAGACCACGGCGACCGGCAAGTCCCTCGGCGTGGTCAAGCTGGTGGCGGGCACCAAGGCCTCGTTCTGACCTGTCCGACCGGCCGCTCCGTCGGCTGCCGGCCGGTGGAAGCGATCAGCGGGCAACGAGCGATCAGTGGCGTCAGCCGCCCGATCCGGGTGCCCGGTAGCCGGAGAACACGTCGCGGCCGAACGTGGCGCTGACCGTGGCCGCCTGGCCCAACCGGCCGAGGCCGAACAGGTTCTCGATGGTCCCGAGTGTGGAGAAGTGGTTGTAGGGCACGTTGCTGATGGTCCCTGGCCGGATGAAGGGGGAGACGAGCACGGTGCCCGTGCGGCCCCCGCCCGGCCCCGACCCGCCCGGCAGGGCCGCAGCCGGCCCAGGCTGCTCGTTGCAGCAGGCCGTGGCGTCGGCCCCCGGGCCCGTGACGTCGGCCTCGTCGAAGGTCACGATCAACAGGCCGTCCTTCCGGAACGCCGGCGAGTGGGTGATCTTCGGCACCCAGATCGACAGGAAGGCGTCGATGTTGGCGCCGGCCGTCGGGGCGCCGGGCTGGTCGGTGCACGGGGCGTCGTGCCCGTCACTGCACAGGTTCGGCGTGATGAAGCTCAGGTTGGGGGTGGTCGTGGCCTTCGCCAGGTCCTTGGCCAGCCCGGTCGTCCCCTTGGGTGCCGAGGCCGGCAGGGTGCCGCCGGCCGTGCCGAGCGGCACCACCCGGGCGTCGCACCGCTTGGTGTCGTCGATGATCGAGTGGAAGTAGACGAACGGGTCGTGGCGGGTGGTGTAGCCGTCGCCAGGGACGGCCAATTGGGTGTGGTCGACGGTCCCCACGGCGGGGTGCCCGCACACCGCCGCTTCACGGGTCGGGACGTTGCCCATGTCCTGCTGGTACGCCTTCCAGGTGAGGTGGGCGCGTTCGAGCTGGTCGGCGACCGTGGGGACCGGGGTGGGGAACACGCAGCCCGATCCGGCGATCTGGCCGCCCGCCCCGATCGCCGTACCCGGCGGGAAGTCGGCGAACACCTGGCAGTCGGACTGGTTGGACGGGTTCGGGGCCTGTCCGGAGATGAGGGCGATGTAGTTCGGGTTCGAGAAGTGGCCGATCCCGTAGTACTGGGCGAGCTGGGCGCCCGAGGCCGACAGGTTGGTGGCCAGGTAAGGGTCGGCCGTCGGCGTGCCGAAGGTCGAGGCGTAGCCCTCGTTCTCCAACACGATCACGAAGACGTGGCGGATCCGGGGCAGGCCGGTGGCCGGGCTGACGGCGGGGGGCTTCGCGGTCCCGGTGGAGAGCGTGGTGTCGGTGGTGGCGGTGGACGACGGCCCAGACGAGCAGGCGGCGGCCAGGGCGGCCACGCCGGCCACCAGGGCCATGGCCGGACCTCTGCCGAGGCGCCGGCGGGGCCGGTGGTCGGCGCGGGCAGGCGAGGCTGACGTGGTGGTCATGACGGTGTTCTAGCAGCCGGCTGCTGTCCCGGCACCGGCCCCGAGGCCCGGTACAGTGGGCGTCCTCGCCGAACCCCCGGAGGAACGCCGTGAAAATTGTTGTGGACTACGACGAGTGCGCCAGCAACGCCGTCTGCATGGGCATCGCCCCCGAAGTCTTCGAGGTCCGTGACGACGGGTTCCTCTACGTGCTGAACGAGCACCCGGGCGAGGAGCTCCGCGAGAAGGTCCGCCAGGCCGCCAACGGGTGCCCGACCGGCGCCATCACCATCGTCGAGGACGAGTAAGCCCGTAGTGGCACCAGACTCCCCGAGGGTGCGGTTCGCACCGTCGCCGACCGGCTACTTCCATGTGGGGAGTGCACGCACCGCACTGTTCAATTGGCTGGTGGCCCGCCAGTCCGGCGGCACCTACGTGCTCCGGATCGAGGACACCGACACCGAGCGCAACCGCGAGGAGTGGGTCGACGGGATCCTGTCGGCCCTGCACTGGCTGGGCATGGACGCCGACGAGGGTCCCTACCGCCAGTCGTGGCGGGCGGAGCGCTACCACCAGGCCATCGACGCACTGTGGGACGGCGGGCGGCTGTTCGCCTGCGGATGCACCCACGACGAGGTGACGGCCCGGAACAAGGCCGCCGGAATCCTCACCCCTGGCTACGACGGGCACTGCCGTCATCTCGAGCTGCCCCGGGGCGAAGGGCGCGCCCTGCGCTACCGCACCCCGGACGACGGCGTCGTCACCGTCCCCGACGTCATCCGGGGTGACGTCGAATTCCCCTGCACGGCCATGGACGACTTCGTGGCCGTCAAGGGCAACGGTGCCCCGTTGTTCGTGCTGGCCAACGTGGTCGACGACATCGACATGGCCATCACCCACGTCATCCGGGGCGAGGACCTGCTGCCGACCACGCCGAGGTGCATCCTCATGTGGGACGCCCTGGCCGCCATCGGCTGGACCACCGACGGATCATTCGGCGAGGCCGGTGCCCCGACCCCGCCGCTGCCCGTCTTCGCCCACCTCCCGATGCTGGTCAACGAGGCCCGCAAGAAGCTGTCGAAACGCAAGGACCCGGTGGCTGTCGAGTCCTACCGCGACCAGGGGTACCTGCCCGAGGCGTTCGTGAACTACCTCGGCCTGCTCGGCTGGAGCCCGCCCAACGACGAGTCCGAGATCTTCACCCGGGATCAGATGGTCCAGTGGTTCGCCCTGTCGGACGTGAACCACTCGCCGGCCTTCTTCGACGTGGCCAAGCTCACCCACCTGAACGGCGAGTACATCCGGGCCATGGCGCCCGACACGTTCGTCGAGGCCTGCCGGCCGTGGCTCGAAGGGGAGTCCGCCCCATGGCCCGCCGACGCCTTCGACCCGGACACCTTTGCCGCCATGGCCCCGGTCGTCCAGGAGCGCGTGGCCGTGCTCGGCGAGGTGCCGGCCATGGTCGACTTCCTGTTCTTCGACGTCCCGGAGTTCGACCCCGACTCGTGGGCCAAGGCCATGGCCGGTGACGACGGCGCACCGGCCATCCTGGAGTCGGCGACGCGCGCCTATGAGGCGCTCCGCGGCGACTGGACCAGTGCCGCCCTCCACGCCGCCACCTTGGAGGTGGCCGAGTCGGTCGGGCGCAAGCTGGGCAAGGCCCAGGCACCGATACGCATCGCCGTGACCGGCCGCCGGGTCGGCCCGCCCTTGTTCGAGGCACTCGAGGTGCTCGGACCGGACCGGACCCTGGCCCGCCTGCAGTCGGCCGCCGACCTCCTGGCCGCCGGCGATACGCCCCCCACATGACGTTCCGGACGGCCGTGGCCGGTCCGGTCCGCTGATTCCGGTCGACGTAGGGACCACCCTGCTCGCCGTCCGCATCCTCCGGTTCGTCCTCCGGCTGGCCAAGTACCTTGCTGTCGCCGTCGTGATCTACCTGGCGGTGACGGCCTTCCAGGTGTGGCGCACGGGCCAGCAGTACGCGCCCCGTGCGGCCGGGGCCATCGTGGTGATGGGGGCGGCCCAGTACAACGGGGTGCCCTCTCCGGACCTGCGGGCGCGGCTGACGCAGGCGGCGCTGCTGTGGCACCAGCACTACGCCACCTCGGTCATGGTGACCGGGTCGAAGGAGCCGGGCGACGCCTACACCGAGGCCCAGGCCTCGGCCCGCTACCTCGAGTCGGTGGGCGTGCCGGCCGCCGACATCCTGGAGGCCGGGGGGCGCGACTCCTGGCAGAACCTGTCGGAGGCCGCCCCGATGCTGATCGCCCGGGGTGACACCACGGTGCTCATGGTGACCGACAAGTTCCACGTGGCCCGCGCCATGGCGATCGCCTCCTCGGTCGGCCTGACCCCGTATCCCACGCCCACCCAGTCGTCACCTATCAGCGGGATTTCGGCCCTGCCCTACTACGCCAAAGAGACGGCGGGTGTGGCGCTGGGACGGATCATCGGGTTCGACCACCTCAACTCGATCCACTCGTTCGGCTAGGCCCGACGGGAAGGGCGGCGAGCTAGCCCAGGAGGAGGGCGGGCAGGTCGGCGATCGAGTCGAGCAGGTGGGTGTGGGGCACCTCGGCCAGCTCGTCCCGGGTGTGGGCACCGGTCAGCACGCCGGCCACGACGGAGGCCCCCGAGCGGGTCCCGGCCAGCAGGTCGGAGGTGGTGTCGCCGGCCACCGCCACCTCGGCCACGTCGTCGATCCGCAGGCGCAGGACTGCGGTCAGGATCATGTCGGGCCATGGCCGGCCCCGACCGGCGTCGGCCGGCGAGAGGGCGAGGTCGACCAGGCCCCGCCAGCCCAGGGTGTCGAGGATCCGGTCCCGGGTGGCCGGTGAGAACCCGGTGGTCAGGCACAGCCGGACGCCACCGTCGCGCAGTGCGACGAAGGCGTCCTCCGACCCGGGCAGGGCGGCCACCTCGCCCCGGTCGACGGCCTGGTCGAAGGCGGCCTCGAACGCGACGTTGGCCTGCTCGGCCCGGTGGCGGTCGCCCCCGAGGAGTTCGGTGAACACGGTGATCTTGGACTGGCCCATGGTGCGCCGGATGTAGGCGGCGGGGTCGTCCATCAGGTCGCCGGCCACCAGGCCGACGGTGTCGAGTGCGGCCTGGAAGGCCTCCTCGACAGCCCCCTCGTCGGCCACCGTGGTGCCAGCCATGTCCAGTGCGGCCAGTCGGATCGGTCCAGTCATCGGGTCAGTCCCTCCCAGGTCTCTTCGGCGATGGCCGGCGACAGGGTCATGCCCCGGCCGGCCGGCCCGGTCACCACCACGACCCCGGGATCGGGGCTGCTCCGGTAGTAGATGCGGTCGTCGGTCACTCCGGTGTAGACGCCGGCCCACCGCCGGACCACCGGGGGGAGTGGACGGCCGAGCACGCGCTCGGCCCGGGCCCGCAGATCGTCGTAGAGGTGCTCCTCGACGGCGAAGTCGAACGGCTCGTCGTACACGTGGGTGTCGCCGATGGTCAGTCCGCCGGCGGCCCGCTGGACGACCAGGAGTTGCATGCCCCACTCGGCGGTGGCGGGCGCGGGCTCGGGCAGGCCGTCTCGGCCGGGCAGGGCGAAGGCCGGGTAGTAGCGCATGGAATCGGCGTCGGCCACGGCGGTGGTGAGGCGCTCGTCGAGCGGGGCGGTCTGCATCATCTGGAGGCGGCACCGCCGCAGCGGGGCGGCGGCCAGGGTGGCGCCCACCCGTCCCCCGAGCCCCGACAGGCGGTCGCCGATGCAGAGCACGACGGCGTCGCCCTCGTGCCGTTCGCCGAGGTGGTCCACCGCTCCTGCGGTTCCGCTGGCACCGGTCTCGACGTCCACCACCTGGCGGCGGGGGAGCCATGTGTAGCGGCCGGTCGCCTCGAGGGTCACCCGAAGGGCGCCCAGCACCAGGCCGGGCTCGACGACGGCGTCGCGCCGGCAGAGCAGGCCGCCGACCACGTCGCCCCGTAGTGCGGGGTTGACCGCCCGGACGCCCTTGGGGTCCAGGAGCTCGAAGCCCCGGGCGGCGGCGTCGGGCTGGGCCGCCGCTTCGGCCATCAGGGCCAACTCCGCCTCGTGGCGGGCCAAGGTCAGGGATCCGTCGGGACGGAAGCCCACGGCGGGCGAGTGGCCGGCGATCTGCTCCCACAGCTCGCGGGCCCGGACGGCCAGGTCGAGCTCGGGACCGGCCGCCCGCCCGCTGACCCAGACCAGGCCGAAATTGCGCACGGAGGCCCTTCGGGGGCCGGCATCGGCTTCGAGGTGGGTGACCTCCCACCCCCGGCGGCAGGCCTCGAGGGCGTGCATGGTGCCGAGGACGCCCCCGCCGACGATGACCACCCGCTGCGCGTTCACGGGACGATCGTAGTGAGGGGGGAAGGGGGTGCGACACGGGGTCGCCAGGACCGGTTCGGGACGGCCTGTCCGGGTTCCGGTGCAACCGCTGCGACCCGGGAACCCGGGGGGGTCCCGGGTCGGCTAAATTGGCGGTTCGCCCATTCGGGGGTAGCTCAACCGGCAGAGCGCCAGACTCTGAATCTGGAGGTTGGAGGTTCGATCCCTCCCCCCCGAGCAGCCACTGCGCCCTCTCGGGGGAGTTGTGGAACACCGTCCCTCCGGGGACGGGAAGCACCGCCCCAGTTACGGGGCGTCAACGGGCCGCCGTAGTGTGGTGGCTCGACAGGGTCCCATCGTCTAGAGGCCTAGGACACCACCCTCTCAAGGTGGGGACACGGGTTCGAACCCCGTTGGGACTGCTCTGTATCGTGGCTGGTCAGAGGGGTGATGGAGGCTTCGGCCTCCTCCCCCTCGACCAGTTCAACCGGGTCCATCGCGCATCCATCGCGCATAGCCAATGGGATTACTGGCGCCAGGGTTGACATTTCGGCCAGCGCCACCGCCAATGCGCGGTCCCTATCCGCTGTTGCGTGCTGATAGCGAAGCGCAGCGACATTCGACTTGTGGCCGCCCCGATGCATGAGTTCGGCAGTGGTCGCACCAGTTGCTGCCGCCCAGGTGAGTCCGCTATGGCGAAGGTCATGAAGGCGAAGGTCCGGGCGACCCACTTTCTTGCGAGCGATGTTCCATTGGCCTTGTAGGACGTTGGGTCGCAACTGGCCACCCTTTGCCCCAACGGCGACAGGGGCATCACCTTCCTGAGCGACGTAGGTATCCAGATGGCGGCGAAGTCGCCCAATGACATTTCCGGGCACGGCAATCGTCCGGCGTCCTGCCTCAGTCTTCGGTTCCTTGACGATGGTCGTTCCTTTGTAGCCAAGGCCACGAGTGAGCGAGATGGTGATGGTTCCATTTTCAAGGTCGATGTCTCGTCGGCGCAGGCCCAAGATTTCCCCTCGGCGAAGCTGGCACCAAGAAGCAAGGTCGATGACGACACGCAGGTGGTCTGGCATGGCCATGGCCAGTGCTTCGACTTCGGCAACACTGGCGACTGGTCGCTCAGGTGATTTCTCGGAACTTGCACCCTTGACCACGCAGGGGTTCCTCGCGACGAGTTCGTCTCGCACCGCTGTCGCCATGATGGTCGAGAGGATTCGATATGCCTTCGCGGCGGTTGGCGGGTACTTTCGAGTCAGCTTGGAGTTCCAGGACCGGACTGCCGAAGGAGCGAGCGCTCCAATCTCCACCTTCCCGAGAGTGGGAAGCACGTGGCGGTCCAGAACGCCTTTGTACAGTTCAGCGGTCCGCTGGGCGAGGTCCGTTCGGTCCGCTAACCACTGATTTGCGTAGGCCTCAAGAGTCACCCGACCCCGACGTGGGTCGATGGCGATGCCCTTGAGCTTGTCGGCTTCGACGGTGGCGGCATAGGCCCGAGCTTCGTGCTTGCTGGGTTTGGTCAGCATGACTGGCCTGCCGTCAATGCGGGTTCGTACGTCATAAACGTACTTGCCACTCTTGAGTTGTCGTCGTCGAATGTGCGCCATGACTTACCTGTGTTTCGCTTGGGATTCCCTGAGATGGTGAACGATTGCTGTGACAAGTGCGAGCCGTAGGGCTGCCTGATGGCACTACGTGAGTCGACGAAGAGCTTGAGAGCCGTCCCGACGCTCTTGGTGAACTAAGCGGTGGCGTACATCTCGACGGCCATCGAACCGCCTTCGGACGCCATGGTGACCGCAGAGTCCCTGCCGTCGCCTCGTTCGAGATAGTCGATGATGGCTTGACGGCTGATGAGCACCTTCTTGCCATCTCGTGCGACCCGGATGTACCCCTTACGGATGGCCCGGTAGAGGTGGGTCCGTGAACATGGAATCGCCTCGCACGCCTGGGCGATGGTGTAGCCGAGTTGCTCGACGGACCGTGTAGTGGATGTGCTGTTCACAATACCTAACCTGACTGGCTATCCCCTACATCACGCAGACAAGGTGGTGGCTCTATGTGTTCTTGATTGGCTCAGTAAGCATACCAGAGTCCACTCACTATATCAAGAAATGGAGCTAGAGATTCCGGGTGAGTCATGGAAGTACATCGAAGAGCCATTCACAACGAATAGTGCTTTCACCAGGTCTTACCATCACGGAAGACGTGACGTCCTTTGAAATCCCCTCAGTACCAGACGTTCAATGACTGCTCTTGGTGAAGGACAGCTCATAAAGACGGCTGGGTAGTCAAAACTACTCCTTGTACCCTTCAGTCACTCAGTCTCCAACCTCTATCGTGCTTCGCCTTATCAAGCGCCGAAGGCGATTAGTAGTGGGGGAAGCTCCGTCGATGGAGTTCACCATGGGAGCGAAGCGACCGCCTATGGTGATGGATTCGACGTGAGCTTCCCCCACCTCGAAAGCATGGAGTTGCAGTTCAACATCAACCCGCGGACTCCGAACTACCTAACATGCTTCTTTGAATATTGAGGTTGTGACCCCCCCCAAGTGGGACCTGCTCCACACACCTTCCCTGGGCGACGTTCCTCGAACCCCCCACTTCCGCTCACCCCCCTTTGGCGAGCCGGAGTCGCTTCTCCCTCCGTTCCCGCACCTTGGAGTCGTTACCCTCGTCCAGCACCTGCTCGGGGTTGACGAATGACCATCTACCCCGACCGTCCTTCTCCACCAAGCCCATCGCCGTCATGGTTCGCATCCGCCGCTGAATCGTGGAAGCCGAGATTCCCGTGAGCCTTTCCAAGACGGGTCTGGTGAACCCCGAGGTCTTCCCCTCGAACAGGACGCGCATCATCAGTAGATACCCGGCGTCGTTTAGTTCCCCGCTGGTGAACTCATCCCTTGCAGCGTTCGGCAGCCGATTCGCTGGATAGTTGGCGCTGCCAGGTTTGCGTGCAAGCTTGATGATGCTGGCCTTACCCAAAGGACCCTCGGAATCGTACAGACCCCTACTGGGTGTACCGAGGGTGAAGCCAATCCAACCATCGGATTCCAAGTCGTAGAGCGCCTTCTTGACTGAACCCCACGTCGGCATCCCGCATTCGTCAGAGAAGTTCCAGAAGTTGATTTTCGTGCGAAGCGAGTTCTGCTGTGCAAGCCGTCGAAGGACCGCGGCCATGACCCGAGCGTTGCGTGCACCGTTGTCACCTGGCCAAGGGCGACTCGCTAGATGATGCGCCACGACTTCAATGTCTCTCGCAACCTTCTCCCTGTAGTTCTCGTTGGCCTTGACTTCAGGAGTCGGTGGGCGTTCTGGCGCCAGGTCCTCGACGTTCAGTTCAGCGAACTCGACCCCGGCATACTTGTCAGCCCAGCCCTTCCGGCGCGGACGAGGCTGCCAATCGAATGTCTTGTTGAAGTGCGCGATTGAAGGTTCCGTCTGAAGCGACCACCTGCTCTCCGGGTATGTCTCGTTCGCACTGCTGTACCTGCCGTGGAAGTAGTGGTCGACCTTTAGCTTCCTCTTGGCACTCCTAAGCGTGGACTCCGTGTGTCCAGCGCGCTTTCCGTCCCGTACGGTGATGTTGCTGGACTCGCTAAGTCCAGGCTTCGCTTCGAGATACGCCCACAGCCAACGAGCAGCGGCTTCGAGCTTCACCCTCTTGCCCCAATCAATGTCAGGGAAGGTCCGGGGGCCAAGGAAAACGGAACCCCGCTCCTCGTCAGTGAGTGGAGACATTGATGACGTACCTAGCGATGTCGGGGACTGCGTAGGGGATGGTGAGTTCGACTATCGGCTCAGCCCGGTTGACCTTCAGGCGTTGGCTCCACGGGAAACCAGCAATAGGGCGGAAGGTTTCGACCCCACGAGGAACGTTGGCTGCGGGGTGGACCGCACCACTGTTGAGCGCAGAGAGTTCGACACGGGTGGCATAGTGAGCAAGCAGCGCCGTCGTGTCGATAGTGAGGATGTCATGGCGACGGTCACGATAGGCCTTGGCCTCCCGAAGTTTGTCCATCCGCCGCTTGGACAGCCAGAAGTACACCCGGCCATTCAGGGTTCGATACCACTCCACCTCCGTCATGCCAACGAGGGTTCGCCTGAGGGCCAACTCGTTGATGGGTTTGTTGTCCCTGATGACCACTGTGCCGTGTACCGGATGATGGATGGTGACCGACTCGGAACGACGGGCGGATTCGATGGCCTCTCTCTCATCGCCAGTGACCTCGAAGAGGTCCAGAAGCGCCGTGGTGGACAATAGGCCGTGGCGCTCCACTGATAACCAGGAGTCAGCTTCGGCCATGTGGAAGAGCGTTGGCCAACGCTCCACGATTTCGGACACCGTGAGAGAATGTCTCAGGCCATCGGCGTCATCCACCGTCCAAGTATGTGCCAACTTTGGTTCACGGGCAGGCGCTCTTCGTACGATGCCAAGTTCGAACTTCTACAGTCCCGCCAGAGGCCCCTGTGGTTCGTTCTACGGCCCGCAAATGTGGCGGGCGAAGGACTATTCCTCCACTATTCAAGACTTTCCACGAACGGCCTGGTGGGGGTGCGCTTCGGACTCTCTTTCCCCAATCACG
>DATCCR010000245.1:0-36697 GCA_036511155.1 Acidimicrobiales bacterium | reverse complement strand
CCGACTGCTCGCCGCCCCCACGCTGCCGTCCCGGGCGCTCTACGGATGGGGTGGCAACGACGCCGGCCAGGTGGGCAACGGCGTCCTGGGTGGCGGGTCGGCCACCGGGGTGACCCTCCCCGTCCAGGTGACGGCGCCCGTCGGCCAGAGCTTCGCGACGATGGCCACCGGGGGCGCGTTCAGCGTCGGGCTCACCACGTCGGGCCGGGTGTACTCGTGGGGCGCGGGCTCGCTCGGCCAGCTGGGTGACGGGGCGAAGGTGGGGTCGACGGCGCCGGTGCCGGTCGACGTGGCGACGCCATCGGGAGGTCCACCCGTCGTGGTCACCGCGGTGGCGGCCGGCGGCGCCCACGCCCTGGCCCTGACCTCGACCGGCCAGGTCTACGCCTGGGGTGCCGACCTGTTCGGCCAGCTCGGGAACGGCACGACCATCCCGGTGGACGTGCCCACTCCCGTCACCGCGCCCGCCGGCGTGACCTTCACGGCCATAGCGGCCGGCGGCGATCACAGCCTGGCCCTCACCTCGACCGGCCAGGTCTACGCCTGGGGAGCGAACACCCGCGGCCAACTCGGAGACGGCACGACCACGAGCCGCACGACCCCGACCCCCGTCGCCGCGCCCGCCGGGGTCACCTTCTCCGCTCTGGCCGCCGGCACCGCCCACAGCCTGGCCGTGGCCGCCGACGGCAGCGTCTACTCCTGGGGGTTCGACGCCTCGGGTCAGCTCGGTACCGGCACCACCGCCGACGCCGCCACCCCGCAGCAGGTCTCGATGCCGGCCGGGGCCCCGGTGGCGTCGGTCGCCGCCGGCGGGTCCCACAGTCTGGCCCTGACCACCTCGGGCCTCGTCTTCGCCTGGGGGTCGGACGTCTTCGGCCAGCTGTCGTCGGCCCTGGTGGCCACCCTGCCCGTCGACAGCAGTGTGCCCGTCCAGCCCCT
This sequence comes from Acidimicrobiales bacterium, assembly GCA_036511155.1. GTDB lineage: Bacteria > Actinomycetota > Acidimicrobiia > Acidimicrobiales > RAAP-2 > Bog-756. The sequence goes on along the minus strand of DATCCR010000245.1, from coordinate 35,758 downwards.
CGGCCTGCCGCCGACCACCACCTTCGTACAGATCTCGGCCGGGCAGACGGCGTCGTACGCGCTGACCTCCAACGGCGTGCCGTGGATGTGGGGCGGCGACTACTTCGGCCAGCTGGGCGACGGCACCCCCGGCGTCAACGCCGCGGCCCCGGCGGCCATGACCACCTTGGCGCCGGGCACGCTGGCCACCGGGCTGTTCTCGGGTCCGGACGGCTCGGCCGCCTTCCTGGTGACCCGGGCCCAGCAGTCGATCACCTACCCGAGCCTGCCGCCGGTCACCTACGGCGACCAGTCGGTCAACATCGCCCCGACGGTCGACTCCGGCCTCGGCGTGACCAACGCCGCCCAGGGTTCGTGCACCGGCGCGCTGGTCCGACTGTTCCTGATCGGGGCCGGGCCGTGCACGGTGACCTCGAGCCAGGCCGGGTCGTTCTTCTACTACCCGGCCTCGGCCACGACGACGTTCGACGTGGCACCGGCGGTCCTGACCGTCGTGCCCGACCCGCAGAGCGGCACCGTGGGCTCGGCCCTGCCCGCTCTGACCTACCACCTGACCGGCTTCGTCGATTCCGACGGGGCGTCCGTCGTCACCGGCGCCGCCGCCTGCACGTCCACCGCATCGGCCACGTCGTTCCAGGGCAGCTACGACATCACGTGCACCCCGGGCACCCTCCACGCCGCCAACTACACGTTCGTGGCCGGCCCGCCGGCCGCCCTGGCGCTCGTCGGCCCGTCGTCGGGGTACGCGGTGTTCGGTGCTGACGGCTCGATCTGGCCGATGGGGTCGGTGCCGTCGGCCCATGGGACGACCAACGCCTTCTTCGGGTCGATGACCGGCAAGCCGCTGGTCGCCCCGGTGGTGGGGGCGGCCTACACGCCGCTGCACGACGGCTACTGGATGGTCGCCTCCGACGGCGGCATCTTCGCCTTCGGCGCGGCCAGCTTCGAGGGCTCCATGGGGGGCAAGCAGCTCAACCGGCCGATCGTGGGCCTGGCGCCCACCCCGGACGGTCTCGGCTACTGGGAGGTCGCCTCCGACGGCGGCATCTTCGCCTTCGGCGACGCCGGCTTCTACGGCTCGACCGGGGCCATCTCCCTGTCCCAGCCCATCGTCGGCATGGCCACGCCGTCGGACGGCCGGGGCTACTGGCTGGTGGCCGCCGACGGTGGCGTGTTCGCCTACGGCGACGCCGCTTTCCACGGCTCGACGGGCGGACGGATCACGCTCGACCCCGTGGTCGGCCTGGCGGCTACCGGCGACGGCGGCGGGTACTGGATGGTCACCCGCCACGGCGCCGTGTTCCCCTTCGGCGATGCCGCATTCGAGGGAAGCCTCCGCTACGTGAACCTCGGGGCGCCCATCGTCGGCATGGCCCCGACGGGCGACGGCAAGGGCTACTGGATGGTCGGGGCCGACGGCGGCGTGTTCGCCTTCGGCGACGCCCCGTTCCTCGGTGCCGTGTCGCAGCCCCCCGCACCGGTCGCCGGGATCATCTGACATGGACCACGAGTGACATGGACCACGAGTGACATGGACCACGAGACGCCGCCGCACCCGACATCGGAGCATGAGCAGCACGAGAGGACCGCAATGGAGACCGCCCCGGGAGCCGCCCGCCGCCCTCGGGCCCACGCCGCCCGCCGTACCGCCCATGGGGCCGGCACCCGCCGGTCCGCCCGTTGGACCGGCGTGCTGACCTCGCGCCGGGCCCGTGGGCTCGTCGCCGGTCTGGTCACCGTGGGCACGCTGGCCACCGTGGCCGCCACCCAGTCGGCCACCGCGGCCAGTGGCCCGGCCCCCCCGCACGCCGCCACGTCGTCGACCCTGTCGAAGCCGGCCGTGCCCAGGACGAGCGCCTACCTCGGCGCCTTCGTGGCCCCCCACGAGGCCGAGTCCCAGGCCCAGGCCGACGTGCGCCAGGAGCTGGCCCAGATCGGCAACTTCGACGGGACGCTCGGCCGACCCCTCGGGCTGATCCACGTGTACCAGCCCTGGTCCGCACCGGTAAAGTCCTCTGTCCTCGCCGCCCTGGCGGCGACCGGCGCCACCCCGGTGGTCGACTGGACCTGCACGTCGGACGCCTCGATCGTCAACGGCAGCCAGGACACGCTCATCACCAGCTACGCCGACACGCTCAAGGCCTACGGCCGCCCGGTGTTCCTGCGCTGGTTCTGGGAGATGAACCTCGTCAGCCTGCCCCGCACCGCCGGCTGCCTGGGCACGCTCGGGGCGACCGGCTACATCCAGGCCTGGCAGCACATCTGGACCATCTTCCAGAACCGGGGGGCGGCCAACGTGGCCTTCGTGTGGTGCCCCTCGATCAACGGGGCCACGTTCGGCTCGGCCTACTACCCGGGTGACTCCTACGTGGACTGGATCGGCTGGGACGGCTACGACCGCAGGCAGGACCCGGCCATGCTCACCACCCAGTTCCTGCCCTTCTACGCCAACTGGATCACCCACGGCAAGCCCCTCATGCTGGGCGAGACCGGCGCCACCATCGACCAGGGCACCTACCTGGCCCAGCTCACCTCGGTGCTTCCGGTCACCTTCCCCGGCCTCAAGGCCGTCCTCTACTACGACTCGAAGTCCACCTCCGACTGGACCCTGGCCGACACCCCGGGTCAGCTCGGCTTGAGCGCCTTCACCACCATGGGCCAGACGCCGTACTTCGGGTTCCCGTTCGTCGGCTCCTGACGGGTCGGTCCTTCGGGGACCCGCGGTGGCGGTAGGTGGGTGCGGTGGCGCGGCGGACCACCGGCGGGGCGACGGGATCCGGTGGCGAACGGCCCGTTCCGCCGACGCCGACTTCCTGACCGACTTGTTGGGCGAGGCGGCGGCGAGGCGGCGTGGCGGTCGGGTGGCCCCGTCCCCGGCCGGGCCGAGATCCTGGTCCACCGCGGTTCGCCCACTACGTCGACGGCTGGCCCCGGACGGGCGACGTCGGTGTCGTGGCCGAGTCGGGATCGCCGATCGGCGCCACTTGGATCCGATGCTCCACGGCCGACGACCCCGGCTACGCCTTCATCGCCCCGGAGGTCCCCGGGCGCTCCGTCGGGGTCGTGGCGTCCCGGCCCGGCCGGGGCGTCGGCCGGAGGCTGCTGGAGGTGTCGGCCGACCGGGGCCGGGCGGCGGGCCACGAACGGCTCCGCCTCGGCATCGAGCCGGACGATCCGGCCGTCGATCTCCGCCGGCCGGTGGGCCTCGAGTCCGTCGGCGGAGGCGGGGGAGGGGAGACCCTGGTGATCCGACGCTGGGCCACCCGGGCCATGGTCGCCGGTCGACGACATGGCCGGTCGACGACATGGCCGGTCGACGACATGGACGAGTCACCTGTCGACCCATCCCCCGTACCAGCCGGGGCCGTCACCCTCTCCTGGTCCGACTCGGCTTCCGCCACATCCTCGAGGCATGGCACGCGTGGTCAGACGCTGGGTCCCGGTCGGACCGATGACGCACGAGCGGCGGTCGGGGCGTTCCCGCCGGTTCCGCCGGACCTGAAGCGGGAGCACGGGTGCCTGGTCATCTCCCCGTGCCGGCCGGGGGCGTGGTCGTCGGGGGCGCCGAGGGTTCGGAGGACACCGGCCGCCCGCCGGCCCGCCGGCCCGTCGGCCCGGAGCCCGGCCCGTCCCCGGCGCGCCCCTGCCCGTCACGCCGACCGGGGCCGCCTCGCCGGGAGCCTCAGAACGACACGTCGACGGTGAACCCGGCCAGCTTGCCCGGCGTCGGGATCGACGTCAGCGACGGGTCGTTCGGGTCGTAGGCCAGGGTGTGGGGCCCTTTCGCCGTGGTCACCAGGTCGACCCGGAAGTAGGTCTGGCCGTTCTGGGTGACCGGGGTGCGCTCGATCCGGCTGACCTCGACGTCGAGGGTGGTCCCGGGCACGGCCGGCAGCGTGGCGCTGGCCTTCTGTCCGATGTGGACGTCGTTGATGGAGGTCTCGGGGACCTGGACGACCATCTGGTTCTGCACCGAGTCGAGGGTGATGAGGGCGGCGTAGGCCGGGGACGGTCCACCCGAGCCCGACTGCGGCCCCTGGGGGAACAGCTGGATGCCGGTGGTCTGGCCCTGGCTGAGCGCGGCCGACGCCGAGGCCTGCTTGACGCCCTGGCTCGAGACCACTTCGCCGACGGAGCCGTTGACAGCCGACACCACGCCGTCGAACGGGGCCACCACCACGGCCTGGGCCAGTTTGGCCTGGTCGGCGGCGATGGCTGCCTGGTCCTGCTGGATCGATGCACGAGTAGCGGCGATCTGCTCCGGAGTGGCCGGGGCGCTTCCGGCGGCCAGGGCGGCCTGGGCGGTGGTGACGGCGGCCGCAGCCTGGTCGACGGCGTTCTGGGCCCCGGTGGCCTGGGACTGCTGGTTGGCCACGGCCTCGGCCAGTGTGTTCCGGTCAGCGGTCAGCGTGCCTTGGTCGACCTGCACCTGGCGTTGGTCGGCCGCGCAGTAGGAGGGGGGCGTGGCCGAGGTGCAGGCCGGGATGTCGTCCTGGTAGGTCTGCTGGTCGGACGTCAGCAGCGCCTGCTCGGTGGCCACCTGGGCCTGGGCCGAGGACACGGCGGCGGCGGTGGTCGACTGGGTCCCCCCCATCCTCTGCTGGGCCGACGACCACGCCGTCTGGGCCGCCGCCACCTGGTCCTGGAGCTGCTGGACCTGAGCCGGTTGGCCGCCGGCCTGCTGAGCGGACAGGGTCGCCTGGTCGGCCGCCAGCTTGGACTGGTCGGCGGCGAGCCGGGCGTCGAGGGCGCTGGTGTCCTGACTGGCCAGCACCTGGCCGGCGCGGACCATCTCGCCCACGTGGACCGGGAGCGAGATGATCGGACCGGTGCCGGGCATGTTGAGCTGGGCGTCCAGAGTGGGCTGGACCACCCCGGTGGCCGACAGCGGGCTGGCCAGCAGCAGGCCGTTGACGGCCGTGCCGAGGAGCACGGCGGAGCCGAGCACCAAGACGCCGACGACGACGCCACGGGCCCCGCGCAGCCGTCGCTTGTGCGGGTTGGCCGGTGCGAACTTCCCTCCGTCCCCGGGGGGCGCGGTGGGAAGGGCGACGGGGGGAGCGGAGGCCGGGTCCGCCGACCCGACCGCCGGGCCTCCGGACGGGCCGGAGGTGCTGCCGGGATCGAGGTGGTCGGAGGCGGCCACAGCCCCGGCTACTGCGGCCGCAACCCCGGCCGGGACGAGTCCGGGGCCGGGATCGATCGGGGTGGGCACGTCGTTTCGGGGTCTGCTCTGCCCGGCGATGACGTCGTTGAGCCGGGCCACTGCCGGCAGGCCGGCATCGAGCACCGAGAGCATCGGGTCGGGGCGGCCACCGAGCTGGGCCGAGACCCAGTGGTTGAGGCGCTTGCCCAGCTCGTCCACCACCTCGGGGTGCTGGTCGGCCACGTTGACCTGCTCGTGGGGGTCGTTGGCCAGGTCGTAGAGCTCGACGCCGTCGCGGCCGTAGATGGTGGACTGCAGGAACTTGATGTACTTCCACTCCGGGGTGCGCACGGCCCGGGCGGCCTGCCAGGTGGCCTCGCTCAGCATGACGGCGTCGCGGTGGGTCGTGGACTCGCCCCGCATCAGGGGGAAGAGCGATCGTCCGTCGATCCCCTCGGGCTCGGGCATGCCGAGCGCCTCCAGGATGGTCGGCAACACGTCGGTCAGGGTGACCATGGCGCCCGTGTCGCACACCGGGATCCTTCCCGGCGCCCACATCAGCAGCGGCACGTGGGTGACCGAGTCGTACAGGCCGGCGTGGTCGAACCAGGCGTCGTGCTCGGTCATGTTCTCGCCGTGGTCGCCGAACAGGACGACCATGGTGTCGTCCAGCAGGCCCTCCTGCTCGAGGTGCTGGAAGATGCGCCCGATCTCGAAGTCGAGGTAGGCCACCTCGGCGTCGTACAGGTCGGCGATGTACTCCAGGTTCGGCATGGCGTCGAGGAAGTCGTACAGGTTCTGCTTGAACAGGGGGTAGCTGGGTCGCCCCTCGAGCTTGGCCGTGATGTCCGGGTCGATCCGCCCCGACGTGCCGTGCGTGTAGCGCTCCTTGAACGGCGACGGCGGCACGTAGGGGATGTGGGCATCCCAGAAGTGGAGGAACAGGAAGAAGTCCCGCTCCTTGTGCTCGCTGATCCACGGCAGTCCGATGCCGTTGATGACCGACCCCGGTGAGCGGGACCGTCCGGGAGGAGGCATGTAGTCGTCGTAGCCGCGGATGAACCAGTCCTTCATGGCGAACAGATGGTCCACCGCCCCCGTCACGTAGCCCTGGCGCCGCAGCTCGGAAGGGAGCCACAGCGTCTCCTCGGGCAGGTAGGCCGCCGGGTGGAAGTGGGAGACGATGCCGGAGTTGATCCCGAACTTGCCGGTGAAGAGGGCCGTGTGCGACGGCTGGGTCGGGATGTCGGTGGCGTAGGTCTGGCGGAAGAGGGCGCCTTCTGCGGCGATGCGGTCGAGGTTGGGCGTCAGCTGGCGGTCGTTGCCCAGACAGCTCAGATGGTCGGCCCGGAGGGTGTCGAGGGAACAGATGAGGAGATTCACCGGGCGACTCCCCCTTGTCCCGTCGGTGCGGTCATCCCCGCGTGGCGTCGTCGTTCCAGTCCCATGGCTCCTGCCCTTCCGCTCTGCAGGAACGCCGACGAGCCCCGTCCGGACCACTGCGCACCCTGCCCCACGGCAATCGTACTCAATGTTCACGCAAAGTGCACGCACTTTCACGGAGAGTGATGTTCTTGGTAGGGTGAGGCACCGGGACACGGGCGTCGCACGGCGCCACCGGATGACCCGATACGCACAGCACGACAGGGGCTACGACCACCGATGCACTTCGACCTCCTCACCGGGATCCAGCCGCTGGCGCTGCTGCTCGGCACCGACGCGGTGCTGCTGGCCTTCCTGGCCTACCCGCTCGTCATGCGCTACCCCGACGACCAGGGCGACGGCATGGCACTGGTGCTGCTGCCGAAACCCAAGCTGCCGTCGTACTGGCTGGTACCGGCCTTCGGCCTCCTGTTCCTCACCCTGATGGTCGCCTACCACTCGCTCCGGGGGAGTTGGAGTCCCGACCAGATGTACGCGGATCTGGTGACCCGCGTCTGCAGCTCGGTGGTGCGGTCGCCGGCCGAGGTCAGCGGCTACCTGGCCGGCTTCACCCTGGGCCTGCGCTTCCTGACCGTCGCCACCATCGTCTGCCTGGCCGTGCTCGGCCGGGGCAACATCTGGCGCAAGGGTCTGGTCGCCTTCCAGGCCCTCATCTACCTGTTCGTGATGGCCTTCATGGATGCGACCCTGGTGGTGGTCGAGGTCCTCATCGGGGTGCCGGTCGCCCCGACCACCCTGCTCGGCAACTTCGTGGCGGTGGGCGTGGCCATCCTGGCCATGACCCGCATGCAGTACCTCAACTACGCCCTGCCCATGCCGAGCAGGGTGCCCTTCGCCAAGCGGCCGCGGTTCTCCGACGCGGCGACGCTGCTCGGCGTGACGGTGGCCTCCATGGCCATCTGCATGGCCGGGCTGCTGTGGATCTTCCACCTGGCGGACCCGGCGTTCCGGCCGGCCCTGGCTCTCGTGCTGCCGGTTCCCTTCGCCGCCGGCACGTTCGTGGTCCGAACGATGCTGCTGGCCATCGTCAACGGGTTCACCGTCCGTCCCGACCCGCCGGTCACGGACGACCGTCCGCCGATCGACGTGATCATCCCCGCCTACAACGAGGAGGAGGTCATCGAGGCGACCCTGACCGCCATCGACGTGGCCGCCGGGCGCTACGGCGGACCGGTGCGGGTGATCGTCATGAACGACGGGTCGTCCGACGGCACCAGGGATCTGGCCCTGGCCACCATGGCCGCCTTCGCCCACGCCACCGGCGAGGTCCACGACGGGCGCCACGGCGGGAAGTCCGAGTCGCTCAACGCCGCCCTCGCCCTCACGGCCACCGACATCGTGGTGCGCATCGACGCCGACACCATCGTCGGCGAGTGGTCGCTGTACTACACGCCCCGCTGGTTCGAGGACCCCCAGATCGGCCTGGTCGAGCCCATGTGCTTCCCCCGGGCCGGTCACCGCTCGGTCTTCCCGCACCTGCGGCTGTTCGAGGAGCTCAAGCAGTTCGGCCTCAACCACCGGACCATCCAGACGGTGGACGGGGTCAACGTGGTGCCCGGCGTGTTCACCGCGTTCCGGCGCGACGTGGCGGTCGGACTCGGCGGGTTCACCGTCGGGATGAACGGCGAGGACGGCGACTTCACCCTGCGGGCCAGCCGCCTCGGCTACCGCACGTGGATGGACACCAAGATCGTCGTCTACGAGGACGTGCCCCCGACCTACGCCGAGATCCGCGAGCAGCGGGTGCGCTGGGGCCGGGCCGTCCACCACAACCAGTCGCGCCACGGCCCCTACCGGGCCGGGGTGGCCACCCCCAAGGTGTGGTTCAACCAGACCCAGCAGTTCGTGAAGTGCACGTTCGCGCCGGCCCGCCTGCTGCTGCCGCTCTACCTCCTGCTGACCGCCATGTTCGAGGGGACGCAGCGGGACGTGATCCTCATCTTCCTGGGCGGCTACGTCATCGCCGAAATCGTCTTCATGGCCCTCCAGGCCGTACTCACCCTCGGCTTCCACCAGGGACGCCACATCGGCTGGGTCTTCCTCTGGCCCGTCTGGCACCTCTTCCTGATGGTCTTCGCCACCGAGTCGTGGCTGTCGATGCCGGGCCGTCCCGTCGGGATCCACGGCACCCGGCCGGCGGTCATCACCCAGGCGGTCATCCACTGACGCCCGCCCGGCGCCGGGCGTCCCACCTCCGTGGCTGCGAACCGGTTCGGTGCGCCGGACGTCCCCGAGGAACCGGCCCCGGCGGCACGGCCCCCGCTACGCTCACCACCACCCCACCACGGAACGTGCCATGCGCCTGATCTACATCGACGTCGACACCCTGCGGCCCGACCACCTGGGCTGCTACGGGTACGGCCGGCCCACCAGCCCGGTCATCGACGGACTGGCCGCCCGCGGCGTGCGGTTCGACAACGTGCACGCCTCGGACACCCCGTGCCTGCCGTCGCGCTCGGCCCTGTCGACCGGACAGTTCGGCATCCGCAACGGAGCCGTCAACCACGGGGGCCCGGCCACCGACCTCTTCCCCGAGGGCACGCGCCGTGGCTTCCGCACCCAGGCCGCCGCGCACAGCTGGATGGCCCCGCTGCGCGATCTCGGGATGTGGACGGCGTCGATCAGCACCTTCGCCGAGCGCCACTCGGCGTACCACTTCGACGCCGGGTTCAACGAGTGCGTCAACCTCGGCACCCGGGGCCTCGAGACGGCCGACCAGGTGGCCGCCGCCGCCGAGGACTGGCTCCTCCGCAACGGGCCCGGCGAGGACTGGTTCCTCCACGTCCACCTGTGGGACCCCCACACGCCCTACCGCACGCCGGCCTCGTTCGGCGATCCGTTCGACGACGACCCGGTCCCGGCGTGGCTGACCGAGGAGGTCCGGGCCGCCCACTGGTCGCTCCCCGGACCCCACTCGGCCCAGGAGCTGGCCGGCTTCGGCCCCCGGGACGTGTGGGACCGCTACCCACGCCAACCGCTCCAGGCCTCGTCGATGGACGACGTACGCCGGGTCTACGACGGCTACGACACCGGGGTGCGGTACGCCGACCACCAGATCGGCCGTCTGCTCGGGGTCGTCGACGACCTCGGCCTCACCTCCGAGACGGCTGTCATGGTCTCGGCCGACCACGGCGAGAACCTCGGCGAGCTCGGCATCTACTGCGACCACCAGACGGCCGACCAGATCACCACCCGGCTGCCGTTCGTGCTGGTGTGGCCCGGTCTCGAGCCGCGGGGCGCCGCCGCCGGCCCGGTCGGTGCCGATTCGGTCGCGGCCGGCTCGGCGGGTGCCGGCCCAGTCGGTGCCGACTCGGTAGATACCGGCCCACCCGGAGCCGATTCGCCCGGGGCCGGTTCGGTCGACAGCGGGTTCCACTACCAGATCGACGTCATGGCCACCGTGCTGGAGCTGGCCGGCGCACGCGTCCCGGAGCGGTGGGATGGACGGTCGTTCGCCGCTGAGCTCCTCGACGGCCGGCCCACGGGACGGGACCACCTCGTCCTCTCCCACGGGGCGTGGACGGCCCAGCGCGCCGTCCGCTTCGACCGGTGGATCTGCATCCGCACCTACCACGACGCCTTCCACGGCTTCCCCGAGGTGCAGCTGTTCGACGTGGTCGCCGACCCCTACGAGCAGCACGACCTGGTGGCCGACCGCCCCGATGTGGTCGAGCACGCCCTGGCCCTGCTGGCCGACTGGGGCAGTGACGCCCTGGCCCGTTCACCGGCAGGGGTCGACCCGCTGTGGACGGTGCTGACCGGCGGCGGGCCCTGGCACAGCCGGGTCGACGTGCCCTGGTACCTGGAGCGGTTGCGGTCGACCGGGCGGGGGCGGTGGGCCGACCACTTCGTGGCCCAGGGATGGCCGCGGGCGTCGGGCGAAGGGCCGGTGGTGCTGGAGGCGTGACGCGCCCGGTCCGCGGGCCCCGTCCGCGGGCCTGTGCCGACCGGCCGATCGTGCGCCCTCGGGTAGCCTCGATCCTCGTGGACTTCGACCTCTCGCCCGAACTCGCCGCCCTGCAGGACTCCGTCCGTCGCCTGGCCCAGGACAGGATCAAGCCCCGGGCTCGGGAGATCGACACGACCGGTGAGTACCCCCAGGACCTCTTCGACGCCTTCCGGGACGCCGACCTGCTCGGCCTGTGTCTGCCCACGGAGTTGGGCGGCTCCGGTGCCGGTATCCTCGGCCTGACCATCGCCATCGAGGAGGTGGCCAAGTACTCGAACACGGCGGCCCTGATGCTGCTGCTGACCAGGCTCCCGACCGGCCCGATCCTCATCGCCGGCAACGACGACCAGCGGCAGCGCTACCTGCCCGGCATCGCCACCGGCGAGCTGCGCTGTGCCTTCGGCCTGTCGGAACCCCAGGCCGGTAGCGATGTGGCCGGGATGCGCACCCGTGCCGTGGCCGACACCCGGCCGGGCCACGAGGGCGACTGGATCCTGTCCGGCACCAAGTGCTGGATGTCCGGCGTGGTCCAGGCCGACTGGTACACGGTGTTCGCCAAGACCGGCGACCCCGGGTCCCGGGCGCACGACTCCATCACCGCCTTCATCGTGGAACGCACGTGGGACGGGGTGTCGGTCGGGAGCACGGACCGCAAGATGGGGGTGCGGGGCGTCGACACGGGCGAGCTCCTGCTCGACCAGGTCCACGTGCCGAAAGAGAACGTGATCGGCGAGGTCGGCGGCTTCCGCCTGGCCATGCTGGGCCTCAACGCCATGCGTCCGATCGTGGCCGCACGGGGCATCGGCCTGGCCGAGGGCGCCCTGATGTACGCCACCGAGTACGTGAAGGAACGCCAGGCCTTCGGGCACACCATCGCCGACTTCCAGGGCATCCAGTGGGAGATCGCCAAGGTGGCGGTCGACATCGAGGCCGCCCGGCTCCTCACCTACCGTTCGGCGTGGCTGGCCGACCAGGGCAAGTTCACCAAGGAGTACGTGCCCTACCTGTCCATGGCCAAGTACCACGCCACCGAACTCGCCGTGCGGGCCTCCGGGCTGGCCGTCCAGCTCCTCGGGGCGGCCGGCTACATGGAGGACCACCCGACCGAGCTCTGGTACCGGGACGCCAAGCAGCTGACCATCGTCGAGGGCACCTCGCAGGTCCAGCTCGGGCTGATCGGACGCGGCGTGCTGAACCACGACCTGTGGTGGGACTGAGCCGTGGCGGCCGCTCCTGCTGACGGCGGGTCCGCCTCGCCGGCCCCGGGCTCCTTCGACGCGCTGGGCTCCTGGCCCGGGGTGCTGACGCGGCTGCTCTCGGGTGCGTCGCTGTCGGCCGGCGAGGCGGAGGTCGTGCTCGGCCAGGTCCTCTCGGGCGAGGCCACGCCGGCCCAGATCGCCGGGCTGGCAGTGGCGCTGCGTTCGAAGGGCGAGTCCGTCGCGGAAATGACCGGCTTCGTCCGGGCCATGGTGGCCCACGCCGTGCCGTTGCCGCTGCCCGCCGGGATCGACGTGGTCGACACCTGCGGCACCGGGGGCGACCGGCTGAAGTCGATCAACGTCTCGACCATCGCCTCGCTGGTGGTGGCGGCCTCGGGGGCCAAGGTGTGCAAGCACGGCGGGCGGGCCTCGTCGTCCGCGGTGGGCGCCGCCGACGTGCTCGAGGCCCTGGGCGCGGTGGCCGACCTGGGACCCGCCGGTGTGGCCCGCTCCATCGACGAGGTCGGGCTCGGGTTCTGCTTCGCCCCCCGGTTCCACCCGGCCATGCGGTTCGCCGGGCCGGTGCGCCGTGAGCTCGGGATCCCCACCGTGTTCAACTTCCTCGGGCCGCTGGCCAATCCGGCCCGGGCCAAGTTCCAGGTGGTCGGCGTCAGCGATGCGTCCATGGCCGACAAGATGCTGGGTGTGCTGGCCGCCAACGGGACCCGCCGGGCCATGGTCGTCCACGGCGACGACGGCCTCGACGAGCTCTCGACCACCGGCCCGTCGACCGTGCACGAGCTCATCCGTACTCCGGAACCGGATGCTTCAGGCGGAGGGGGTGACCCGACCGGCGACGGCACCGTGTCGGTGTCGGTCTACCGGATCGATCCTTCCGACCTCGGGCTGGCCCGGGCGTCGCTCGACGACCTCCGCGGCGGAGACGCCTCGGTCAACGCCGACGCCATCCGCCGCGTCGTGGCCGGCGACCCGTCGCCCCACCGGGATATCGCCCTGCTCAACGCGGCCGCCGCCCTGGTGGTGATCGGTCGGTCCTCCGACCTGGCTGCCGGCATCACGCTGGCCTCGTCGCTCGTCGACTCCGGTCGTGCCGCCGGCGTGCTCGACGACTTCGTCCGGGTCACGAACGAGGCGTCCGTGGCCGAGCAGGAGTCGCAGCCCGGGAGTTGAGGCGGGTCCCTCGGATCGGCGGGATCGGCGGGGTCGGCGGGGTCGGCGTGTGCGCTGCGCCCGACGCGCCGGTGGCGAACGCCGCGCAGAGTTCGCCCAGCCTCGGGACCCGGTCCGCCGGCATGGCCATCCCCTCGGGCCCGTCGGACTCCAGCACCCGGACCTTGTCGGCGTTGGCCCGTAGCCACTGGGCCACGATGATCCGCTCGTTGTCGTGGCCGTCGGCGCTGACGGTGAACGCCGGGTCGAGACCACCGCCGCCGTCGAACAAGGAGCCGGTCTCCACCAGCAGGCCGCCGTCGAGCTCGACCGTCCCCTCGCCGCCGACCAGCAGCACCGTGCGCCCCGCCCGCCGGAGCGACTCCACCAGCCGGTGGCGGACGAGCAGGCGCCGGACCCGATCGGCCTCGTCCCTCACCCGGGCGGCATCTTCGTAGCGTTGCAGCCGCGACAACTGGGCTACCTTTTCGGCGAACGGCTCCAGCAGCTCGACCGGGTCACCCGACAGGTCTTCGGCCGTCCACGTACGCCGGCGTCGGCTCGGGCGCTTTCGCGCCGGCTTCGTCCCATCGGCGGCGGGGATCGTCGCAGGCAACGCATCCCGGACCGCTGTCCCCGGGTCCCGCCGCTTGACCTTCCCCTGGGCGTTGAACGGCGGCGCCCAACAGCGGATGAGCCGTCCCTCGAGGACGGCGGCGGTCAGCGGACCGGGGCACACACGGTGGTGCACGGCGTCCATCTGGCGGAGCAGCCGACCGACCTTGTTGCGGGTGTCGCCCGAGAAGTAGGAGCGGACCCGGCTGTGCAGGTCGGTGGCCTTGCCGACGTAGAGCACGTGACCGGCTGCGTCGCAGAACCAGTAGACGCCCGGCTTGTGGGGGAGGCGATTGGTGAGCTTGAGCTTGGCCGCCTGGGGGTGGCCCACCATCCTCGGCAGGTCGAGCAGCTCCTCCAGCCCGACGATGCCGTAGGAGCCGGCCCGCTCGAGCAGGGCGTGGAGGAGGTCGCCGGTGGCCAGGACGTCCGTGAGGGCCCGGTGGCTCGGCTGGTGGGGGAGCCGCAGCGTGGCCGCCAGGGTGCCGAGCTTGCAGTTCGCGACCATGTCGCGCACCAGCCGGCGGGCCAGCGCCAGGGTGTCGACGGTTGCGTTGGCCAGCCGCACCCGGCCGGTCGACTCGAGGGCGTGGTTGAGGAATGAGAGGTCGAAGCGGACGTTGTGACCGACGACGACGCCGCCGCCCAGGAACTCGAGGAACGAGGGGAGCATCTCGCCGATGCGAGGGGCGTCGGCCACCATGGCGTCGCTGATGCCGGTGAGGGCCGTGATGTAGGGCGGGATCCGCTCGTCGGGACGGACGAACGTCTGGTAGGTGGCGAGCAGCTCGCCGCCCCGGTACCGGGCGGCCGCCACCTCGGTCAAGGACGCCGAGGCCGGCGAACCCCCGGTGGTCTCGACGTCGAGGACCACGAACGTGACCTGGCTGAGCGGGGTGCCGAGGTCGTCGAAGGACCCCTGGACGGCGAGTGCCATGGGCCCACTGTAGCGAACAGGTGTTCGGTGGCGGAAGTCCGGTCGGGTCGACCGGTGGAGGACGGGGGGACCCACGTCGCGACTACCGTTGGTGGCGTGCCAACCGACTCAGCAGCCACTGCCACCGCCCGTTCCGAACCCACCACGGGGGATGTCGTCCGTTACCGCTGTGCGGCCTGCGGCAACCTGACCCGGTTCAACGTCGTGACCACCCGCCGCACCAGTGCGTTCCACCACTTCTCGGTGGGCGGGGACCTGACGATCGAGGACGAAGAGGTGCTCGACGAGACGGTCGAGGAGGTCACCTGCCGCTGGTGCGGGAACGGCAAGGGCGTCGAGGTCCTCGAGGTCCTCGAGTCCGATCCGGCCTGAGCCCCTCCGGCGCCGCGCTCCGACCGGAGGTGACGTCGTGACCGGTCCCCTGTCCGACCCGGAGTTCGTGGCCGGGCTCCGTCCCGTTCCGTCCGGCGTCGACGACGCCCCTCCGACATGGCCGGCCACCGACGTGTCCGGGGTGCGGCCGGACGGCACCCCGGTCCTCATCGAGCTGGCTGCTGGCTCCCGTCCCGTCCTCCTGGTCTTCCTGACCACCAACTGCGACGGGTGCGACCTGTTCTGGACGGGACTGTCGGAGCCGCCGGCGGGGGTCGATGTCGTGGTGGTGACCAAGGGTCCCGGTGCGGTCGAGGCCTCGGAGGTCGCCGCCCTGGCCAGGACGGAGGTCGTGATGAGCGATCCCGCCTGGACCGACTACCGGGTCACGGGCTACCCGTTCCTGGTCCTGGTCGACCCGGCCACCCGGCGGATACTCGGCGAGTCGGTCGGCTTCGGGTGGTCCGACGTCGATGCGCTGCTGTCGAGGCACCGCCGGGGCTGAAGGGGCGGGGTCAGGCGCCCCCGAGGTTCTGGCCGATCAGGTAGACGCCGAGGAACAGGTAGATGACGGCCATCATGGCGGCGTTGTTCCGGGTGAGCCACGACCTCCAACCGTCCAGGACCGCGTCGGAGCGGTCGCCCAGGACGAGCATGGCGACGATCGGGGCGGCGACACCGAGCGATGCCAGCACGACGTAGATTGCCAGGACGACCACCTGTTGCCCGACCGGGAGCCCGGAGGACGACACCGCCACCGCGGTACCCATGGCGACCGCGATGTTCTTGGGGTTGCCCGCACCGATGCCGGCCCCGACGGCGAGCGACCGGCCGGGGCCGAACCCGGCGATCCCGTCCATCCATCCGGGCAGCGAGGGTTTGCCGTCCTGGCCCGCCCGGCCACGGAACTTCTGCACGGCTCGGATGATCAGCCAGACGCCGAGAGCCAGCAGCAGCGCCGACGCCCCTCTCGACCGGTCACTACCGGGGTCCAGGTGGATGGCGCCGGCCAGGGCGGTGATCCCGCCCACGACGACCGCCACACCGGCTACGAACCCGCCGAGATAGCACGACGCATTGGCGAGCGGCCGCTTCGAAAAGAGCAGCAGGATGGCGGCGACGATGTTGATCGGCGACACCATCACGATGACGGCGAAGGGCAGTATCTCCCCGATGACCTGCCGCACCTGCACTCCTCCCGGTCGATTTCCGTCTCAACGTAGCCGCAGGCGGGCCGGGCGACGCCCATGCACGGAGGTACCGGGAACGGATCCGATCAGCCCCGGCATCCGACCGTGCATCCGACCGTGCGGCGTGAGGTTCCCGACAACGGTGGGGTGGCGCCGGAGTGCCAGGTGGCCCCGTGCGTTGGGTGGAGCTACCGCAGGACTGCGGTCCGGTCGAGGATCTCGGAGAGGCGTGCTTCCAGGCCCAGCTCGTAGACGAGCAGGCTGTCCAGTTCGGCGAGCGGTGCAGCGAGTGGTTCGCCGCGAAGCTTCCGGAGCTGGCGTTCTGCCTGCTCCGTCCGTGCGCGGCTCCGCTCGATCGCGCGTGTGATTTCCATGTGGTGATTCATCTGTGTGTTCCTTGTTGTTGAGTTCGACTCGTCCTGTGGACGGGTAGGACCAGATGCGGCCCAACGATCCCCGGTCGCCCGTTCCTAGGCGTCGATGGGACGCCGGCAGTACGGGTGGCTCCTGAACGCGCCGAGTGGTGAACGTGTCGGCATCGGCGCTCGACCGCAGTCAGTGGCGCAGAACCTCGGAGAGTTCACAGGGGTTCCTGTCGCACCAGCTGCCGGTCCGAAGACGCAAGCAACGACACGATCGACGCCGCAGTCAGCGTTGACTGCCAGCAGTCGATTCGTTCGGCATCGCGCAAACAGCCCTCGATGCGTGTATTCACCATACTCGCTCCGGGGTCGAACACCGACCGGCCCACCGCACGCGCAGTCCCGTCGAGGACGAACTGTCGAAATGCACGGTGCCCGGCGGTCACCCGGGATCAGCCCCCGGGTGGGTCCGGCTCCTGCCCGAAGGGCGGCATCGGGGTGAACGACCACTCGGGCGTTCCGTCGGCCTCGGTGCCCATCCGCTCGAGGGTCCACCCTTCGTACGTCTTCAGGTAGTGATGGTGATGGCACAAGAGGGCGAGGTTGCTCGCAAATCGCCAATCAGACCCCACCTGCGGCCCCCCACACCTGCACATCCGGGCAAGTCGCGCTGCGGATGGTCACGAGGTACTACTGGAGCAAGCGGGGGCACCGGCGACTGAGGAACTAGGCAGGGCCAGGATGACCATGATGGCCACCGATGCGGTTTCGGCAAAGGGCGATCCACTGAGTAAAATCCCCCCAATGGCGGCAAAAGAGCAATTTGTCGAGGACGAGATCAGTCACGTCGAGGCGGGGATACGGCTCATCGAAGGCATCCTGGGCTTCAACGAAGAGACCGCGGCTGCGATAGCGGACCAAGAGGCCGGCATGACGGTGACCGAGGCGTTCGCCCGACATGACTCAGCGGCCTGGAGCAGGCGGATAAGCACATTGCTGGAGGCCTACGAGGAGAGCAGGCGAGAGGTTAGACGGTCCGCTGTGATCGCTCTCAAAGAGGAGGGCCGGACTGCCAACGAGGTAGCAGAGGCATTTGGGACAACTCGTCAGTGGGTCAGCCAGCTCTTCAGGAAGAACAAGGGCGGTGTCGCCACCGGCTGAATACTGACCCCTTGTCACCTCCCGATGAGGTGCAGCGCGTCCAGTATCGGCTCAGCCGAGATACGAAGAACTCCGTCGTTGATCAGAGGCTCAGGTCCCTTGGCGAACACCTCGGTAGCCTTGATGCCGTGATCTCCGGTTCGCGGAGGCGGGACTCGGCTCGAAGAGACCGGCGAGCTCTAGCCCCCTCACTCCCGGGGTGTGGTCTCGGGCGGTCGGTCGTGGCCGAGGTCGGGCTCCTGGCCGAAGACCGGCTGGGGCGTGAAGGACCACTGGGGATCCTCGTCGCTCGGCCCGTGCCGTTCCAGGATCCATCCCTCGTAGGTCTTGAGCCGGTGGTGGTGGGTGCAGAGCAGGGCCAGATTGCCCGCAAGTTGCTAATGAGACCCCTTATGGGGTGTCGCTGAACGGTGCGGGTGGGATACCCAGCGCATCGGGGAGTGTCTCGTCCTGGGGCTGATTGGTGTTGACCCCTTGTTCGTCCTTCGATGGCTGAGCTCGTCATCCTACGGAGCACTCAAGCGCCATCCGTGTTTGGTAATGAGTATCGCGAACTGCGGCGAAAGGATCTCAGAGCGGAGAGCTCTTGGGCTGGGCGATCGGCGCCGTTGAGCAACTACACAGGCCGAGGGACTGAAGCGAACACCGAGAGCGTGAACCACAGCGGCAGGGCCCGGCGAAGTGCATCGGGACCGCTCACTTCGATTTCGCCGGAACGAAGGGCGTCGGACCACTCTGAGTCGCCGCGCCAGACCTCGACCATGCGGCGCAGGCTGGCGGTCACTGTCACGGCCACTGGGTGACCGGGGTCCACATCGCACACGTCGGCGTCATCGACGGTAATCACCATCCACCAATCACGGGCCTTTGCTGGTGCGTCCGGGAAATTGAACCGGACCACGGTCCGCCCACCGGGGACGGCGGCGTGGTCGATGTTGCGGTGCATGTCCCACAAGAGGAGTTTCGGATCGAGGTCCTCGTCGCCGAGTTCGCCGATCCAACGGACACCCCAAATGCCCAGCGCCTCGACCACCGGTTGGAGCTCCTGACCCGCGGGCGTCAGGACGTACCGTACGTCGCTCCCGTCGACCCTCCTCTCGATGATCCCAGCCCGTGCCAGCTGTTGCAGCCGTTTGGACAGCAATGACGGCGACATTCGGGGCAGACCGCGGCGCAGCTCGTTGAATTGCTGGCTCCCGCTCACCAGCTCGCGGACGATGAGCAGGGTCCAACGCTCGTCGAGCAGCTCCATCGCCTTGGCGACGGGGCAGAACTGGTAGTACCCGGACCCCACGCCTGCGCACGCTATCAGTCCAGATCTTGTACTAGCCCGAGGACCGGCTCTTCCATAGCTTTGATTCAAGGGCGGTGACGATGAGGATCAGCCCCCCGGCGATCGGGCCAGCTCACGACTTGTGTTCGGCTCATCGTCCATCCCGAAGTGCTGTACGCGGCCATAGGAAGAGAGATGCGATGACTGCACTGAGCGACACCGTCGAGGCAGACAAGGCCCTCAAGGCCAAACACCGGGCCATGTGGGCCCTGGGCGATTACCCCAGCGTGGCCGCTGAGATCATTCCGGACCTGGGTGCCGTCCTGGTCGAGGCATGCGGGGTTGGGCCCGGGGCCCGGGTATTGGACGTGGCCGCTGGGACAGGCAACGCCACCATTCCCGCAGCCCTGACCGGAGCGAGCGTCGTGGCCTGTGACCTCACACCCGAACTGCTCGAGACGGGGCGAAATAGGGCCGCCCAGCACGGCGTGGAGGTGGAGTGGCGCGAGGCGGACGCCGAAGCATTGCCGTTCGCCGACGGCGAATTCGACGTGGTCCTATCTTGTGTCGGTGTCATGTTCGCCCCCCATCACCAAGCCACTGCCGACGAACTGATCCGGGTCTGCCGCCCCGGCGGTACCGTCGGCCTACTCAGCTGGACTCCGGAGGGGTTCCTCGGTCACATGCTCGCCACGATGAAGCCGTACGCGCCACCGCCGCCTCAGGGGGCTCTGCCGCCTCCGCTGTGGGGCGACGAGGACCATGTGCGCACGTTGCTCGGCGACCGAGTCACTGACGTTGCGACCCGCCGGGACAACGTCAGAGTAGATCGTTTCGACGACCCCGAGACATTCCGCGAGTACTTCAAGACTCACTATGGCCCGACGATCGCCGCCTACCGGGGAATCGCCGACGACCCTGATCGGATTGATGCGCTGGACCGCGACCTCGCCGACCTCGCCCGACGCTTCGACTATGGCACCGACACGACGGTCATGGACTGGGAGTACCTACTACTCACCGCCCGCAATCGCAGTTGAAGGAGCACATCGGCGGCCAAATTTGAGAATGTGAAACATGGCACTTCGGTGCTCGGTACCCATGCCGCCGACTCGGGGCGCCCTATCCGGCAACGGGCGCTTGCCGAACGCCAAACGCTCACGAACGGATGGTTGGAGCACCCGGCAGTTCGAACCGCAGTCGAACCCATCAGTGGGATTTCACTTACGCAAAAGCGCCCGTCCCACGCGGTAGCGGGGACCGGGCGCTTTTCTTGCTTGTACTCCGAGAACGGTTCACTCGAGAAAATGGCAACCAGCTGGACTTCCTTGTCCGGTGCCGTTGCAACGCTCCCACTTCGAGCTGCTTGCCTTGGTCTACCTGGGCCTACTGGGATCTCTCCCAGTCAATCCTCTGCCATCCGCTCTCAAGATGGCCCTTCGTGCATACATCGCATAGGCGCCTCCTTCGGAACCCTTCCGGATCCATCACCATGAGTGTGCGCGAAACGGAGCGCAGTCTCCAGAGTCCAAAGTCTCCTTTCGAGCAGGCACCCTGCAGCTTCTTCCGCGCCCTCCATCGTCATTGCCATGGTCAAGTTTGCAAGTCCACGGCCCCATGTAAGGAGTCGGCCCGAGGGTGTCCCCGAGCAATCGCCGTCTCGGCGTGGCAGTCCGGCATTCCAACGAGCACCTTCGATCGCTACCGGCTGGAGCCCGTCGTCATCCACCCGGTGGGTCCGGCTCCTGCCCGAAGGGCGGCATCGGGGTGAACGACCACTCGGGCGTTCCGTCGGCCTCGGTGCCCATCCGCTCGAGGGTCCACCCTTCATACGTCTTCAGGTAGTGATGGTGATGGCACAAGAGGGCGAGGTTCGCCAGCTCGGTCGGTCCGCCCCGGGCGAACTCCTGGATGTGGTCGATCTCCAGGCCGTAGGACACGCCGCACCCGGGGACCACACAGCACCGGTCCCGGTGGGCCAGCGCCGTGCGCAGGTGGCGGTTGATCGTCCGCCCGAAGTGCGAGATGGCCCGGATGTCACCCGCCTGGTGGAAGACGAAGCGGAGGAACGAGTCGTTGGCCATGTCCCGGGCCATCGCCACCGGGACGGGGCCCTGGTTGTCGATCTCGCAGACCTCACCGGGCCGTGCGGTGCCGCGCAGGAGGGCATCGAGGTCCACCCGGACCATGATCGAGCACGAGGGAGGCCGGTCGATCACGTCGTCGGGGGGTGGCGAGCCCCCCGGTGGGTCGACGGCGGCCGCGGGACGGAGATGCGGTGGCCGGTCGACCGGGTCAGCACCGAACTCGAGCGGGGCCGAGATCTGGTCCTCCGGTGGGCCCGGGTCGGTGTCGCCGTCGGGCGGGGACCCCGAACGGGTGACGGTGGTGGAGCGGGACGACGTGTCACCGGTCATCAACGAGAAGAACGCGTCGGCCCGCCGGTTCCGCTCGGTCGTGGCCGGCGGGCCGTCCGACCCGGTCGAGGGGGTGGTCCGGTCGTCGGCTCTCCGGAGCCGGCTCGCGGTGTACTCCAACTGCTGGAGGATCTTGGCGCCGCGGTCGGCGGTGTCGCGCCCCTGGTAGCAGAAGGCACCCTCCGGATCCGTCCACCAGGAGAAGTTGCGGGACGCGTGGATGCGCCGGACGGCGGCCATCGGGTCGTTGTGGACCGAGGTCGCCCGGGACCGCTGACACCGCTCCTTGACGAACTGCAGTGGCTGCCCGGCCGCACCTTCGAGCAGTGCCGACTCGCCCGCCGGGTCGAGGACCGCGGCGCCCGACAGCTCGGCCACCTTGGGCCCGGACAGCGTGCCGCTGCGCAGGGCGTCCTCCGTCCCGGGCAGCTGGCGGAGGCGCTGGCCCACCTCGAGGGTGTTCCGGGCCTGGCCGGTGGGCACGCCCTCGAGTTCGGCCAGCAGGGCCGCCGGTGAGCGGTGGCCCGAGTCGCGCCAGACCCCCGACTCGTCGATGCGGGGCGCCAGCAGGGTCTTGGCGGCCATGGACAGGCGGTCCAGGCCGGCGATCAGCCCGTACAGGTGGGCGGCGTCGGACCCGGTCAGCCGGGAGGGGTCGAGCCGGGTGACCATGCCGGCCAGCAGCTCGGTGGCCTGCTCGACGGGCAGTCCGACCCGGGACTTCCCGGCGTCGATCGGAGCGATGGTGGCCTTCGCCGAGGTGTCCGGGCCCTGGTGGGCGCCACCCGGCGAGGGCCGGTCGCTCGACCGTTCGATCGGGGTGCCATGGGCCATGGTCGCCGTCATGGACCCAGTGTTCCAGAGGGCTGTGACGGGCCGCTGACCAGGCAGTATGACCGAGAGCCCCGGCGACCGACCGGTCCAGGACGGACCGGGATAGGCCTGGATTCCAAGGTGTCGCTCGCCCGGCTCACAGGCTGCTCACAGGTACGTGGCCGATGCTGATGATCGTCCAACGACAACCCTCGCAGACATCTCCCGGCAATCAAGAGGAGCACGACATGAACAACCACGACGACGGGTCGACCCCGGCCAACGAGACCGATCCCTTCTCCACGTCGAGCAAGCGCCGTAGGGGCGTTCGTGTCACCTATGCGGCCGCCGTGGCGTTGGGACTGGCGGTCGGTGGGGGCGCCATCGCCGGTGCGGCCACGGGATCGAGTTCCTCGACCACACCACCGGCCAGCCATGCAGACGGACCCGGTGGCCACATGGGCTTCGGCGGGACCCCGCCGACCGCCTTCGGGACGGTCGCCTCGGTGGGCACGAACACGTTCACCCTGACCACCCATGACGGGGCGAAGGTGACGGTCGACGTGAGCGGCACGACCACCTACGTGGACCACGCTGTCACCACGCCGTCGATCGCCGACGTGAAGGTCGGTGACCACGTGGCCGTCTTCGGCACGGAAGCCTCCAACACGGTTGCCGCCACCAAGGTGGCCATCGCCGGTGCCGGTGGCCCCGGTGACGGCGACGGACCCGGTGGCCACATGGGCTTCGGCGGGACCCCGCCGGCCGCTGTGGGCACGGTCGCCTCGGTGGGCACGAACATCTTCACCCTGACCACCCCCGACGGGACGAAGGTGACTGTCGACGTCGGTTCGTCCACCTCGTTCATGGAGTTCGGCAAGACGGCGGCCTCGATCGCCGACGTGACAGTCGGTGCGCACGTGGCCGTGTTCGGCACGGATACCAACAACACGGTGACGGCCACCCAGGTCGGCATCGGAGGACCGGGCGGGTCCGGAGGACCGGGCGGCACCCACGGTCCTGGCGGCCCAGGCGGCTGGGCACCGTCTTGGTCCAGAGGCACCTCGTCGTCGGGTTCGTCCAGCAGCTCGACCACGTCCAGCGGCTCGTCGTCAGGGTCAACCTTGGCCTGACGCCCCCCCCAGATCCCCCCAGATCCCCCAGATCCCCGGGACATCGCACAGGTCCGGCGCCCTCCCCCCCAAGCCCGATCGACCTGTCGTCCCGGCGTCCGACAGAACCCGCCCCGCCCACCCGAGCGCGGCGGGTTCTGTCGCGTGCGGGAGGCGGTGGGTCCCGACGCCCGGTCGTCTCGTCCCGAACACTTGGGTCAGCACGCGGCCGTCGCACCCGTCGGGCAGTCTGGTCGGGTGCTCCACGCCTGCGCCCTCGCCGTCGATTTCCGCATCCCCGCAAGCCATTCCCTGAAGGACAGGCGGGCGGTGGTCAGGCGTCTCGTCGACGGCAGCCGGTCCCGCTTCGGGGTGGCCGCCGCCGAAGTCGACCACCAGGACCAGTGGCAGCGCTGCGAACTCGGGTTCGCCGCTGTGTCGGGCACGCCGGGGCAGGTGACCGACGTGCTCGACTCGGTGGAACGCTTCATCTGGTCGGATCCCGAGATCGAGGTGGTGTCGATGGAGCGGACCTGGCTGGAAACGGGTGGATGATCGGACCACAGCGGTTGATCGGCCCGTTGCGACGACGTGTCGTAGCCTCGTGGCATGACGACGCTGCCCGGGCTCCTGGACGACCTCGACGCCGAGTACGCCGACCTGCGAGCGGCGGTCGACGGAATGACAGACGGCGACCCGAGGTGGGACCTGGCCACCCCAGCGGAGGGCTGGGCGATCCGCGACCAGATCAGCCACCTCGCCTACTTCGACGACGCCGGCCGGATGGCCATGGTCGATCCGGACGCCTTCGCCCGATCGGTCGAGGACGTCCTGGCTGCCACCGGCGACCCGATGGAGGTCCATCTCTCCCGTGGCAGGTCCATGGGTGGCGACGAGCTGCTGTCCTGGTGGGACGGTGCGCACCGGGCCATGATCGAGGCGTTCGCGGCCGCCGACCCCTCGGCCCGGGTCCCCTGGTACGGGCCGCCGATGGGCACGCTCTCGTTCATCTCGGCACGGTTGATGGAGACGTGGGCCCACGGCCAGGACATCTACGACGCATTGGGCGTCGACCGTCCGCCGACGGCACGGCTCCAGCACATTGCGCACCTCGGGGTGCGGGCCCGCCCGTTCTCCTACCTGGTGCGAGGGAAGGACGTCCCGCCTGGGCGCATCGACGTCGTCGTAACCTCCCCGGACGGCGGCGAGTGGCGGTGGGAGATCGGGGACCCGACCGACGAAGGGCCCGTCTCCTCGGTCACCGGTACGGCGCTCGACTTCTGTCTGGTCGTCACCCAGCGCCGGAACGTGGCCGACACCGACCTGGTGGTCGAAGGTGCACTGGCCGAGGACTGGATCTCGGTGGCCCAGGCGTTCGCCGGCCCGCCCGGACCTGGACGCCCCCCGGCCTGATCGGACGTCGGGGCCCCGGTCCGAGATCCAGCCCCGGCCTGATCGGACGTTGGCCCCCCGGTCCCATACCCGGTCCCATCCCCGGTCGCATCCCAGCCCAGCCCAGCCCAGCCCCTCACCTCACCTCACCTCACCTCACCTCACCTCACCTCAACTCGGCCAACTCCTGGGTCAGCCGCTCCACGAACCCGTCGACGTCGGACACGGTGGTGTCGAACGACGCCATCCACCGCACGACCCCCGTGCGCTCGTCCCACACGTAGTACGGCCACTCGGCCTGCAACGCCTCGGTCACCGCCGGCGGCACCACGGCGAACACGGCGTTGGCCTGCACCGGTTGGGTCAAGGTGACCCCGGGTAGTGCCGAGGCACGGGCCCCGAGTCGAGCGGCCATGGCGTTGGCATTCGAGGCGTTCCGCTTCCACAGGTCATCGGTGAGGAGTGCCACGAACTGGGCGGCCACGAAGCGCATCTTGGACGACAGCTGCATCGACTGCTTCCGGATGAACCGCAGCGAGGTCGACGACTCGGGACGGAACGTGATGACCGCTTCCGCTCCGAGGGCACCGTTCTTCGTGCCCCCGAAGGAGAGGACGTCCACGCCCGCCTCCGGCCCGAACGCCCCGAAGTCAACCCCCAACGACACCGCGGCGTTGGCGATCCGGGCCCCGTCGAGGTGGAGCAGCATCCCCTCCGAATGAGCCCAGTCGGCCAGTGCCGAGATCTCGTCGACGGTGTACACGGTGCCGATCTCCGTGCTCTGGGTGATGGAGACGACCCGGGCCTGCACATGGTGCTCGTCGCCGACGCCACGCACCCTCGACGCAGCCGACGCCGGCGTGAGCTTCCCGTCCCGCGTGGGCACGGTGAGCAGCTTCGAGCCGAGGAAGCGCTCGGGGGCGCCGCACTCGTCGACGTCGATGTGGGCGCCCTCCGCGCAGACCACCGCCTCGAACGGCCTCAGCAGCGTCTGTAGACCGACGACGTTGGCGCCGGTCCCGTTGAAGCAGAAGCAGACCTCGGCGTCGGGCCCGAAATGGGAGCGGAACAGGGCCAGCGCCTCTTCGGTCACGGCGTCGGCCCCGTAGGCGGGGGCGTGGCCGACGTTCGCCCGGGCGACGGCCTCGAGGACCTCGGGATGGACCCCGGCCCAGTTGTCGGAGGCGAAGGCGTGCCGGGGTTGACCCGGCACCGGACCGAGTGTCGACATCAGCGGCCCCGGCTCAGTCGCGCACGAGCGGCTTGTAGCGGAGCCGGTGGGGCTGGTCCGCATCCACGCCGAGGCGCTTGTGGCGGTCGGCCTCGTAGTCGCTGAAGTTGCCCTCGAACCACCGGACCTCGGAGTCGCCCTCGAAGGCCAGCACGTGGGTGCAGATGCGGTCGAGGAACCACCGGTCGTGGCTGATGACCACCGCGCACCCCGGGAAGCCGAGCAGCGCCTCCTCCAGGGCCCGCAGCGTGTCGACGTCGAGGTCGTTGGTGGGCTCGTCGAGGAGCAGGACGTTGCCGCCGGCCTTCAGGACCTTGGCCAGCTGGACCCGGTTGCGCTCTCCGCCCGAGAGCTGACCGACTTTCTTCTGCTGGTCGCTGCCGGTGAAGCCGAAGCTGGCCACATACGCCCGGCCGTGGATTTCGCGTCCGCCCACCACCATGTGGTCGACACCGCCCGTGATCTCCTCGTACACCGTGGCCCCGGCGTCCAGCTGGTCCCGGGACTGGTCCACGTAGGCCAGCTCGACCGTGGTGCCGACCTCCAGCGTGCCCGCGTCGGGCGCCTCCTCGCCGACCATCATCCGGAAGAGCGTCGTCTTGCCGGCGCCGTTCGGGCCGATCACGCCCACGATCCCGCCCGGAGGGAGCAGGAACGACAGGTCGTCGATCAACAGACGGTCGCCATAGCCCTTGGTGAGGTGCTCCGCGTCGATCACCCGGTCGCCCAGTCGGGGCCCGGCGGGGATGGCGATCTCCAGCTTGTCGGCCCGCCGTTCGGCGGCCTCGGACTCGGCCACCAGGTCGTTGTAGGCGTTGATGCGGGCCTTGCCCTTGGAGTGGCGGGCCCGGGGTGACATGCGGATCCACTCGAGCTCGCGCTGCAGGGCGTCCTGGCGGGAGGTGTCGGCCCGTTGCTCCCGGGCCAGACGGTCCTGCTTCTGCTCGAGCCACGAGGAGTAGTTGCCCTCCCACGGGATGCCGGCGCCCCGGTCGAGCTCGAGGATCCAGCCGGCCACGTTGTCCAGGAAGTACCGGTCGTGGGTGACGGCCACGACGGTGCCCGGGTAGTCCTGGAGGGTGCGCTCCAGCCAGGCCACCGACTCGGCGTCGAGGTGGTTGGTGGGCTCGTCGAGGAGCAGCAGGTCGGGCTTGGACAGCAACAGGCGGCACAGGGCCACCCGCCGCCGCTCACCGCCGGACAGGGTGGTCACGTCGGCGTCGCCCGGGGGGCAGCGCAGGGCGTCCATGGCGATCTCGAAGGTGCGCTCGAGGTCCCAGGCGCCGGCGGCATCGATCTTGTCCTGCAGCTCGGCCTGCTCGGCCAGGAGCTTGTCGAAGTCGGCGTCGGGGTCGCCGAAGGAGGCGCACACCTCGTTGTACCGGTCGACCAGGATCTTGGCCTCGCCGACGCCGTCGGAGATGTTGCCGAGGACGTCCTTCGTGGGGTCGAGCTCCGGTTCCTGGGACAGGAAGCCGACGGTGAACCCCGGCGTCAGGCGTGCCTCGCCGGTGAAGTCGTCGTCCTGGCCGGCCATGATCTTGAGCAACGACGACTTGCCGGAGCCGTTGCCGCCGATCACCCCGATCTTGGCGCCGGGATAGAAGGAGAGGTTGATGCCCTTCAGCACCTCTCGGTCGGGCGGGTAGAAGCGGTGCAGGTCACGCATGGTGAAGATGTACTGGGCTGCCATGCCTGACAGTGTGCCAGCCCGAGGGCGGGGACCGGTACGGGGCGTTGGGTAGCCTGGCCTCATGGGAAGCCCCGTAGGACGCCGGCGAGTCGCGTCGTCCCTGCGCATCCGGGGTGCCGGCCAGGGGTGGGCCTGATGGACGTCGAGCCCCAGGCACCGCCGGGGGCGGGGCCCGTCCCGGCCGGGACGCCCGTCCCTCCGGGGCCCGGTGGCGCGCCCGAACCTGGTGCCGGAGGCGTGCCGGACCCGGATGCCGGAGGCACCCAGAAGCGGGGCAACCGTCGCCGGCAGATCGGCGTCCTCTTCACCAACCTGGTCGAGGCCGTCCGTCGCGGCGACGACGACACCGTCGAGGCCGCCGTCCTCGCTCTCAGCCGCCGGAGCCGGTGGTTGGCGCCGCTGGCCCTGCTGGTCGGCGGGTTCGCCATGCTCTTCCAGGGGGTGAAGACCCTGTTCACCAACTGGCGCCTCACCCTCGTGCAGATCCTCCCGGCCATGTGGATCTGGATCGCCATGGTCGACCTGAAGGCCCATGTGCTCCACGGCAAGGGCTTCCACCAGTGGAAGAGCCCGGCGGTGGCCACCGGGGTGATCCTGGTGATCGCGGCCATCACCGCGGCCAGCTTCTTCTTGAACGCCGTGTTCGCCTTCGCCATCTCGGTGAAGGGGACGCCCCAGATCCGCCCGGCGTTCGCCACGGCCCGCGCCCACCGACGGGACATCCTGGCCTCGGGATTCGTCATCGGGGTCCTGCTCGGGTTCAGCGCCATCGTGGTCGACCGGTGGGGTCAGTTCTGGTTCGCCTTCAGCCTGGGGATCATGTGCGGCGTGCTCATGTTCGCCTACGTCGCCCTGCCGGCCCGCCTGCTCGGCCTGCGTACGGAGCAGTCCCGCCGGGACAAGCTGAGCGCGGCCGCGGTGGGCGGGGCGATCGGCGTGGTCATCTGCTCGCCGCCTTACGCGCTCGGACGGATCGCCATCCTCATGATCGGGTCCCACACCTTCCGCTACCTGGCGGTGGCCCTGCTGATCGTCGCCATCATCCTGCAGACGGGGGCGACGAGCGCCGTCAAGGCCGTCAAGATGAGCGCCAAGATCGTGGCCGGCATGGAGCCCGAGAAGGCCGACGCCGAGGTGTTCGGCGAGTCAAATGCAGGAGCCTAGAGAGGCAATTCGGGCTGGAAAGTCGACTTGCCCGGGCTGCCCCCGAACGGCACTTCGGGGCGCGTGGCCAAGTGCCGTAAGGCCCTACCCTCCACGAAGTGCTCCTGCCAGTCTGGACCTGGAGGGTCTTCGATGGCAATGGTGCGCCCAAACCCAACCGATCGTGAGGGGCCTCACCGGGTATCCGGGCTGTCGGCGGGTGAGTCGTCCAGGTCCCGGCGCTTGACCTTCCGCCAAGGGGTCGCATTGGTGATTATGGCCGCCCTGGTGGGTGCGACGGCGGCGCTGAGCGTGGCCCGGCTGACCGGCTGGGGCCGAGAGACCGTCGTCCAGCGAACCACCGTGATCGACCGCAGCAATGGAACCCGAGCTACCGATGTCCAAGGTGTTCTGCACAGAGTGCTGCCGAGCGTGGTCTCCATCTCCGCTTCCTCCACCCAGCCGTCTCCGTTCTTCGGTGTTGGCGGCACCGGCAGATTGGTAACGGCGGTGGGAACAGGGGTCATCGTCACCTCCAACGGTGAGGTGGTCACCAACGACCATGTCGTCAGCGGTGCCACCTCTATCACGGTCACACTGAACGACTCAGCCTCCAAGTACACGGCAACCATCCTCGGCGCGTCTCCCCAACGCGACCTGGCGCTGCTGAAAATCGAGGGCGTGGAGAACCTCGTCCAGGCCGACTTCGCCAACTCTGACTCGACCTTGGTCGGCGACAACGTCCTCGCCATTGGCTATGCGCTCGCGCTTTCGGGCGGCCCCACCGTGACCGAGGGGATCATCTCGGCGAAGGGCCGTCAGATGGCGACCAAGACGGCAGGCGGTGCGAGCACCGTATTGACTGACATGCTGCAGACCGACGCCGCTATCAGCTCCGGCAACTCGGGTGGACCACTCGTGACCGCGTCGGGTCAAGTCGTGGGAATCAACACGGCGGTCGCCGCCTCGTCGGGATCCACCACCGCCCAGAACATCGGCTTCGCAGTCCCCTCGAACACGGTCAGAGCGCTCCTCCCGCAGCTCCGTGCCGGTGCCTCCACCTAGGGGTGGAGCCTCTAGGTGCCCAAAACGGGAATGTCATCCGGGTACTTTGAGCAGGACTTACGTGGAATCGTCGGGGACGACAAAACTGGGACATGGCCCTCACGTTTGCTTCCGTTGTCATGTGGGTGGTCATCTCCCTCAGACAAGATCGGGATCGGTCTTCAACGCTGCTGCGTGCAGGCATGGTTGCCCTTGCTGTTGGGCTTCCCACTGCCCTGCTCCTGGCAATCGGCGCCGCCTACTGAGGTGTCACCGAACGCCGGGTCGGTGCGGCACTCGTGGGATCAGCCCGACAGAAAGTCAGTCGAGCTCATCGAGCTTGCGTTGCAGGTCGGCGAGATGCTCCGCTTCAGCCTTCTCCCTCGCCCTGCGCTCCGACTCCGCTTGTCCCTGTCTGACGAGCTGAAGCCGGTATGCGTCGTTGGTGGCTTCGACTGAGCTCCTTACGAAGGAGTCCGCACCGGCAATATCACCTTCGGGCACCTGCCAGGTCACCATCTCCGTCATGTCCACGTGGGGATCTCCACTTCCTGTCACGAATGCCGGCGATCCCTTCTTCGAGCCAGATGGTCGGAAGCACCATGCCCACTCTCGAGTGAAGCCACCGACAAGGCGCCACTGGATGGTGACGCGCCCATGGGAACTGGAGATTGCCGACCTTCCTCCGATCTCGACTGGTTCCCACTCTTGGTCGTCTGCCATGGAGCCTCGCTTCTGTCGGATCGTCCGGCCGCCTGGACTTGCCCAACGATAGCGATGACATCGGGCGTCTTGTCCTCGTTGAAGGAGATTGACGATGGAAACCCGCGGGTCGATCCGATTGCACTATGGAGCTGACCCGCAATTGCGCGCACCCGATAGTGGGCTTCGGTCCACGGGAAGGGGTGCCCCAGAACACCGGGTGGGGGCACCATCTTTACCTAGCCTTGGCGAAGGGTTGCATGAGATTCCACCCAAGCCCCGACTCCGCCGCCGGGCGGCACCTGATTGAGGTCGGGATGCTGCGCACATAGGTTGACGTGTATCCGAGCGATTGGATTACGCCACTCTGCCCCGACGTACGCAAGTGTCAGAACAAGCCATCTACCCCGTGCAACAGGGACGCGCGCTATCTCCGATTGACTACCGTCACCGAAGTCGGGCCAACCATCGCTCCGACTGGTTGTCAGAACTATCTCGTCAGAGAGTTCAAGAACAGCCCGCTTGCCAGAGATATCCCTGATTGTCCCGCTGTATCCAGCCCCGCCTCGAAGCCACTCGGCGTCCTGGTCGTAACCGCCAGTGACTAGGACTTTGTCCCCAACGTGGTACGACTCGTCGGAAGGTGGCAACGAGCGTCTCGATCTCACGCCTGGATCCTAAGGGTGCCCCAGATCACCGGGTGCGGGGGACGGCACGCCGCCTCAGCACGCCAACGATCGGCAGACCGTACGCTGGAAGAATGGCTGCCGAGGGTGAGAAGCGATGGATTGCGCCACCTCGCTGGACTGGAGGCGTGACCGACCGCCTGGAGCGGATGTATCCACGCATCGTAGGGAATCCCGACGAAGGCGTTGCACGACTCCAGGCGAAGCTCGACAGGCGGGTCCGAGGAGGAAAGGCTGATTCGTGGAGGTCGGTCAATCTGATGGAAATGATTGCCAACCAGATGGAGGCGGTCGGTCGCTTCGCTCACGCTCTGCCACTTCGTGAGAATGTGCTGGCCCGTCGAACCGACCATCTGGGCGCTCAGCATCGCCTGGCTCAAGGTGCTGAATGGAAGCTGGCCCGGACCATGCGCAGGCTCGAAGATCCGAACTGTGAAGGTAATGCGGGGTAGCCCACAACGCCGGGTCCGGGGGGCGCTGCCCGGCTGATGAGAGGCTGGGGAGATGGGAACCGAAACCTCCATCAATGTCCCGGAGTACGACCCCAGCAAGGGCGTTGTCAGTTCGTCCGAGGGTGGTGAACTTGCCGTCGCCGTCGATGGCAGTGGGGTGGTGGTCAGCGGCGATCCTGCCGGCCTTCGAGACCTCGCCCGATGGTGCCTGGCTGTGGCCAATGCTCAGGCGGGGTCCCATGTTCACTTGGACCCCGGAGTTGACCTTTCACGCGAGTCTGCGTCACTCGTCGTCGAGCTGACGGAATCCTGACCCCTGCCCCAGATGGCCGGCTCGGCCAGCCAGCCGGCGACTCTGCTATTCAACCTGGGATTCCGCCGCAATCGGCCGAACCCATGTCGCCCGATACCTCCAGCTGTCCTGTTGCGCAGCTTCGTAGCGGAACTCAACCTCTTGACCAGCACTGAGGACATGGAAGCCCGGCATTTCGATCACCGCCATGTGAACCCACACATCTCCAGGCGCAGCCCCGGCCTCGATGCCACCCCAGCCCTTCTCGGCGTTGAAGAACTTTACCGTGCCCGTCACAACTTCTGATTCCATCGTCGAAGCGTAGATCGCGTGCCCCCAAACACCGGGACTGTGACCATGTAACTATCCTGAGCCGCCATTGCTCGGTAATGGCAAGATCGGTGGATGGAGTCCGTACAGCTGGGTTCGGCAGGTGGTGCGATGCTCATTCTCGACGAGCCGCAGCGAGGCGACGACGGGGAACTTTGGTACCTACGAGCCACGCTCGAACTAGACGGACTTAGGGCGGTGAAGCGCATTAGCGCCCACTACGCAACCTGCATGGACGAACTCATCGCTTACCTCGGTGACCTTGCCGCGAGCTGGAAGGGATGGGACGGCACGAAGGAGTACGTGTCACTCGAAAAGGATCTCTCTTTGTCGTCACGGCATGATGGTTACGGCCACGTGCGCACGGTGGTGACGCTCAACAAGCATGACGGATCGTCCGACGAATGGAGTTGCACCGGATGGGTGACAACTGAACCGGGAGCACAGATGGATGTGGCAGCCGCCACCGCAAGGGAGCTATTCGCTCGCCATCTCTGACCGTCCCCGAACACCGGCTCTGTGAGACGCCACCACGCTTGCGCCAAGCGAACATACTCAGGCTCGAATTATGTTGGCGTCCACTTGCGGCGTGGGAGACTGGGATTCGTGGCTTCGTTCATCAAGTTCGTGACCTTCGATTGCGTTGATCCGATCGGGCTCTCACAGTTCTGGTCGGAGGTCACAGGCTACGTGCCGGTCGAGGTCCGAGACGACTTTGCAGCACTGGCAGCACCCGATGAACGTGGGGTGCGCGGAATCCTCTTCTGGAAGGTCCCAGAGCCCAAGACGTCGAAGAACCGGATGCATGTTGACCTAGCGTCCAAGAACGGCGATGCGGAGATCGAGCGCCTTGTCAATCTTGGCGCCACGCGGTTCGAACGATGCGAGGGAAATGGTGCCAGTTGGACCGTGATGCACGACCCTGAGGGCAACGAATTCTGCCTCGGTTGACCACTCGAAGCATGGGTTGAGCGATGAGAACGACTTTGATCGCTGACTGCCCTCTAACACCGGTTATGCGAGGCCGAATCGAACTACGCGCAGGGCTTCCGCACCCCGGTCAGGTTGAGGTTGAACTGGGCCCCGTTGATGCCCAGCGCGGCGTCGTGGGCGCAGAACGCCTTGGGTCGTACGTGGTACTCCGCGTTGAAGACGGCCTTGGCGCCGAAGTAGGAGTTCAGCAGATTGCACGACGAGTACTGGTTGCACTGCTCGGTCAGCACGGCGTCGGCCAGCGGCTGCATGTCGGCGGCGTAGTTGTCACCGGTGTCGTCGGGGTTCTTGATCCACCAGCCCAGGCCGTGCCCGTGCATGTAGCCGGCCAGCGTGGCCATGAACTGCTCCTCGTCGGCCTGCGTCAGACCGAACCCGTTGGCCGAGTGGTAGGACTCGTCGATGTCGGTCTCCACGGCATCGAAGCCCTTGGCCACGCACTGGTCGTGGATCATCGACTCGATGATGGCCACGGTGGCCGGCGAGCGGATGTCGATGTAGTGCTCGGGCCAGCCGGGCACGCTGGAGCCGACCTCGCCGGCAGCCACGAGCTGGTCGTAGTACGAGGTGGCGATCCCCTCGTCGGCGGCGGAGTAGTAGTTCCCGATCGCTCCGACCTCGACGTAGCAGACGACGTGCTTGCCCAAGGCGTGGAGGGCGCTGACCGTCGAGGCGGGGTTGATGATCCCGTCGATGTCGTAGATGACCGGCGCCGGAGCGGGGCTCCCGTCGGGCAGCTTGCCGTTCGTGCCCATCGTCTTGGGCTTCGACAGGTCGAGCGGCTTGCTGAGCTCCCACTGCCAGGGTTGGCTGCCGAGCGAGGGGACCCACCATCGGGGGGAAGTGGCGGGTCGCACGCCGGCAGATGGGTGGGTGCTGGCCCGAGCGGCACCGGCCGGAGCAGCTCCCATCGCTGCGGCGCCCAGCACGGCGGCCAGCACCAGGGACGCGGCCGCACCCGACAATGGCCTGCGACGACATCCCCTCGTTTTCATGTCCCCCATACTTCGGACCTGCGTTCGCTATCGCATTCAGCCGCCGCTACAGCTGTTTACGGTAGCCAGCGGAGCGGTTCCCCGCTCGGATCCACACCGGGGTGTGTCTGACCAGGGGAAATGCCGCGGCAGGCCGGGTCCCGCAGGGCCCGGAACCGTCGCCGCCGGGGCTAGAGCGCCAGCTCGGCGATGGTCTGGAGCGTCTTGACGTCGCCCGAGACCAGCAGGGTGGTGGCGATCGACTCGCGCCAGCGCTCGATGTCGTCGCGGATCTTCTCCTTGGGGCCGATGAGGGCGGTGTCCTCGACCAGCTTGGTCGGGACGGCCGCCGCCGCCTCGTCCTTGCGTCCCTCGAGGAAGAGCTCCTGGATCTTGGTGGCCTCGGCCTCGTAGCCCATCCGGGAGAAGACGTCGAAGTGGAAGTTCATGGTCTTGGCGCCCATGCCGCCGATGTAGAGGGCCAGCATGGGGCGCATGAAGTCGGCGGCCGTCTCGACGTCGTCGGCCACGATGGTGGCGGCAAAGGCGATGACCTCGAAGTCCTCGGCGGTGTGGCGGGCGCCCTCGCGGGCGAAGCCCTCGTCGAGGAACGGCTGGTAGGCGTCGACCGCTCCGGGTGAGAAGAAGATGGGGAACCAACCCTCGGCAATTTCCGCGGCGAGGGCGATGTTCTTCGGGCCCTCGGCGCCCATGATGATCGGGATCTCGTTGCGGAGCGGGTGGGTGATGGGCTTCAGCGCCTTGCCGAGCCCGGTGCCGCCCGGGTAGGGGAGCGGGTAGTGGGGGCCTTCATTGGTGACGACGTCTTCGCGGGCGATGACCTGGCGGACGATGTCGATGTAGTCGCGGGTGCGGGCCAACGGCTTCTCGAACGACTGCCCGTACCAGCCCTCGACGACCTGGGGGCCGGACACGCCGAGCCCGAGGACGAACCGGCCGCCCGAGAGGTGGTCCATGGTGAGCGCGGCCATGCCCATGGCCGTCGGCGTGCGGGCGGACAGCTGGCACAGGGCCGTGCCGAGGCGGACCCGCTCCGTCCGCGAGCCCCACCAGGCCAGCGGGGTGAGGGCGTCCGAGCCGTAGGCCTCGGCGGTCCAGATCGAGTCGTAGCCCAGGCGCTCGGCCTCGGCCACCAGTTCGACGGCGTTGGGAGGCGGCCCGGAACCCCAGTACCCCAGCTGCATGCCGATCTTCATGTCCTTCATGGGTTCCTCCCCCGAAACGAGATGGGGAAACCCTAGCAATCCCGGTCGGACCCCGATCCGTGTCGCCCGAGTCGCGGCCCGACATCCCGGACCCGGATCCACGGCGGAGGCACAGGTAGGGCCAAGGGGGTCCCCACGCCGCCCCCGCACAGTGGGGTCGTTCCCGGGAACGTCCCGAGGACACGACACGAAGGAGCAGTCCATGTCCCGCAATCCGAAGCACTTCCGACGGGTCCTCGTCACCGGCGCCCTGGCCACCGGCACCATGCTCGGCGCCGCCGGCATCGCCTCGGCTGCCACCGGCTCGTCGACCACCGCCACCTCCGGCTCGTCGAGCACGGCCACCACGCCGGCCACCGGCACCGCCATCGCGCCCGCCGGCGCCCCCCAGGGCAACCCGGCCACCATGACCCACGGTCCCGGTGAGACCCTCCTGACCGG
>DATCCR010000244.1:0-2523 GCA_036511155.1 Acidimicrobiales bacterium | reverse complement strand
GACGCGGAGGGATCGGGGAGGTCGGTCATGGGAGTCGGTCGGGCGGGATGCGGTAGACGAGCGCGGTAGGAATTCGGACCGTTCTCGTGGTCAGATCATCACTCTCGGTGTCAGTCAGGCTCGCCTACCTGGTCAGACGGGGCACCACGAGCCGTCGGAACCCCGCCGATCTCACAGACAAAGCCTAGACGAGGACCGACTGCGTGGGAACCCCACCCCCTCAAGGTTCTGCGCCATCTACCGACAATTAGACGTGAGGCACCGCGCCGCGAGACGTACGTGAGTAGGGATTCCATGCAATTCGCCGGAACTACAGAGGACGGAGGCGGTGCGTCATGATCTTCGTCGAGGGGGTCCGCCTCATCATCGTCCTCTTGGGCGCCCTGGTCGGCTACGAGATCGGGCACCATGCCAACCCCGTGGGAACCAGCGGGGTGGTCGGCCTGCTGATCGGTGCCGCCGTCAGCTACGTGATCGGCGGCGTGGCCGGTCGGATCCTGGACAGGGGCCTCCAGCGGGGCGTCTTCCTGTTCCGCAAGAGCCCCCCGGGGGAGATCTTCGCAGCCACCATCATCTCGACCTCGGGGATGATCCTCGGGCTCATCCTGGGCATGGCCCTGGTGGCCATCGTCCGCTCCGCCTACGCCTTCGTGATCACCGCCGGCATCGTGTGGGTCCTGGCCGCCTTCGGCTGGCGGCTGGGCACCGTCAAGGGTCGCCAGATCGTGGCCGCCGCCGGGCTGTCCCGGATCCTGAGCCCGGCCTCGAAGCCGCTGCCCGGCCAGGCCCTGTTGGTCGACGCCTCGGCCGTCATGGACCGCCTCCTGCTCGTCCTCGGACGCAACGGTCTGCTCCCCGGCGGACTGATCGTCCCGCAATTCGTGGTCGACCACGTCCGCCTGATGGGCGAGTCCCCCGACCCGGTGACCTCGCGTCGGGCCCGCCGCGGGCTCGAGGGCCTCGAGGCCATGCTCGAGTTCGGGGTGTCCGTCGACGTGGCCAAGGACGAGCTACCCGAGGTCGACGACCCCACCACCAAGCTGCTGACCCTGGCCCGGCGCACCGCGCTGCGGATCGGCACCTG
Source organism: Acidimicrobiales bacterium (assembly GCA_036511155.1). Classification (GTDB taxonomy): domain Bacteria; phylum Actinomycetota; class Acidimicrobiia; order Acidimicrobiales; family RAAP-2; genus Bog-756. The sequence goes on along the minus strand of DATCCR010000244.1, from coordinate 1,439 downwards.
CTCGACCACGGTGATGGAGGCGGCCCAGGACTGGGACCTCACCGTGATCAACCTCCACACGGTCACCTCCGAACTCGCCCCGGACCATGTGCCCGGCGAACGCATGACCGTGTCGCTCGTCAAGGAGGGTCGCCAGCCCCGCCAGGCCGTCGGCTACCTGCCCGACGGCGACATGGTGGTCGTCAACGACGCCACCCACCTGATCGACGAGGGGCCGGTGCTGATCAGCGTGCTCTCCACTCGGCCCACCTCTCAGGGGCTCATGGTCTTCGCGAAACTCGCCCCGCCCACCGAGGTGGACGAGGCGAGTTCCGCAGTTTCGAGCTGACCGGCCCAGGGGCCGGCTCCCCGGTCTCCTAGGAAGCGATCGCGATCACCGGGTCGACCACACCGGAGTTGTTCTGATTGCCGTGGTAGCCGGTGCCGTAGGCGTAGGCCCCACCGACGTCGGTGGCAAGGATGTAGCCCCCGCCGACCCCGGACGAGATGCCCGTGACCATGCCGTTGGCGATGCCGGCGGCCGACCCGAAGAACGGCGCGTTGTAGGCAAACACTCCACCGTCGGCGGCGGCCAGGTAGTAGCCGGAGCCGTCGGCCATGGCCGCGATGCCGGTGACCGGGGCGACCAGGTTCTGGTCGCCGGCCGATCCGTGGAAAGAGGCCGTGCCGTAGGCGAAGACGCCGCCGTCGGCTGCCACCAGCCAGTAGCCGTCCGTCCCGTTGCCGGCCATGCCGACGATCGGGGCGTTGAGCGCCTTGCCACCCAGGGAGCCCTCGAAGGAGGCATCGCCGTAGGCGAACACCCCGCCGTCGGCGGCCACGAGCCAGTAGCCCATGCCGTCCGACGTGGCGGCCATGCCCACGATGGGCTCATTCAGGTGCTCGGCACCGGCGGAGCCGAGGAATCCGGCGTCACCGTAGGAGAACACGCCGCCGTCGGCGCCGGCCAGCCAGTAGCCCTTGCGGTCCGGCGTCGGGACCAGCGACACGATGGGTGCGTTGAGGGCCAGGCCGGCGGGCGAGCCGTAGCTCACCGCGGAGCCGTTGGTCAGGACGGCACCACCGGACGTCGCCATCCAGTAGCCGGGGATGGCGCCGTTGGCAAGGGGCGTGACCGGGGTCGAGGCGGACGATGCGGCGCCCGTACCCACGGCGTTGGTGGCCGTGACCGTGAACGTGTACGGGGTGCCGTTGGTGAGGCCGTTGACCGTGCACGGGCTGGTGGCCGACGAGCAGGTGAGGGCATCCGGCGACGAGGTCACCGTGTAGCTCGTGATGGCGCTGCCGCCGTTACTGGCCGGTGCCGTCCACGACACCTGGGCCGAGGCGTTGCCGGCCACGGCCGACACGCCCGTCGGGGCGCCGGGCACACCGACGGGGGTCACCGGGGTCGAAGCGGACGACGGTGCCCCGGTGCCGGTGGCGTTGGTGGCCGTGAC
>DATCCR010000243.1:0-6492 GCA_036511155.1 Acidimicrobiales bacterium | reverse complement strand
CGATCACGGCCCCCCAGGCCAGCCGGGCCGGGCGACTGGGTCGTCCGCCGGCCAACTGCTGGCCCTCGGCGACGGGTCGACCCTCAGCCACGGGTGGACGGGTTCCGGACCGTACTCAGGACTGGTCGCCGTCCGCCGGCTCCTCGTCGGCCGCTCCGTAACCGGGAGCGAGCACGATCGGCGAGGCCGTGGCGACGATGATGAAGAGGAGCAGGGTGGCGATGTGGACGCTCGAGCACCACAGGCAGATGGCCTTGATGAGGAACAGCTCGGCGATGATCAGGTAGATGATCATGCCCACGCCGGTCACAGCCATGACCAGGCGGGCCAGGTGGATGCGACGGTCGGCCGTGCGCCAGGCCACCGGTAGGCACAGCAGGAGCATGGGGACGAAGAACACCAGGCCGAGGATGGCCACCGGGATGCCGAAGATCTCCGACTGTGGGCTCTGGGTCACCTTCTCGCAGTTGAAGGTGGCGTTGGACACGCAGGCCAGCGCTTTGGGCTCGAAGTGCGTGATGGTCAGGTAGATCGACGCGCCGAGCCCGTAGACGCAGAGCAGGAACGAGGCGATGGGCTGCCACCGGAGGGTGGGCATCGGCTACCGGTGTGCCCGACTCAGCTCGCCGAGATGCCGAGGGCCTTGGCCGCCGCCTGGACCCCGGAACTGGTGCACACCTTGCCCGGCTGGCCGTGGGTGGCCTGGCAGATGGCCGCCGACATGTAGTTGCCGGTGGCCAGGATCGCCTGGGTGGTCGGGTTGGTCGGGTCCGACAGCCCGCCCGAGATGTCGGTCCACGACTGGCCGGCCAGGATCTGGGGGTCGTAGCTCGCCCCGGAGATCAGGGCGGCGTTGTTGATGTTGACGAACGGGAACGAGATCCCGCCGCTGGTGCTCGCGTTGGGGTTGAACTTCGACGAGCTGTACTTCGCGAGGATGGCCGCCTCCTCCTTGGTCGGGTCCTGGAGGTGGGTGTACTGGCCGGTGCTGCCGCCGACCGGCTGGTTGGTGTACTGCTCGATGCCCTTGAAGGTGATGTACGGGCTGTCGAAGGTGACACCGTGGAAGCTGAAGGTGTGGGTGGCCGGGTCGACGTCGGTGTGCGACGAGGCGGTGATCTGCAGGTTGCTCCAGGTCCCGAACCGGGCCAGGGCGGCGGTCATGGCCCACCGTTCGGCGGCGCAGTAGGGGCAGTACTCGGCGCCGTAGTAGAGCATCGCCGGGCTCTTGTGGTTGACGGTCATCGGCGGCTGGCCGGAGAGGACCGTGGGCTTGGCCACCGGCGCCTGCGAGGTGACCCCGACCTTGTCCCAGGTGGACATCGGGATCGTGGTCACGTCCTTGACGACCTGGACGGGAGCCGGGGTGACCGCCGTGAAGGTGGCGTCCTGGGTCTTGCTCTTGGTGGCATTGAAGATGAAGAGGCCGGCGATGACCACGATCACCAGGGCGACGGCGCCCCAGGCGATGTAGGCGCCGGTGCGGGAGCCCTTCGGCCCGGCGGACGGGGTCCCGCCCTTACCGGGTCGGGGTGTGTTCCCACCCTTGCCGCCCCCGCCGCCCTTGGCCGCCACCGGGCGGCTGGCGGCCCGACTCTTGTCCTTGGCGCTCTCGCCGCCGTTTCCGGTCGGCTTCGGCTTGTTCCCGCCCGTGACGGGGTTCTGCTTCTTGTCAGCCATGGTTCCGCGGTCCTCGCTTCGTGCGAACGTCGGATGGAGCGTAACGTGTCCCGCCGTGCCCATGGGATCGCACCTGACGTCGTGTGCGCCTCCCCCATCCTCGGCGCCCGCGCCGGGATGCCTAGAGTGGTCCCATGTCGACTGACCCGTCGGCCCAGGTGGGACCGCCGGTTCAGGCGGCCGGGGGCCCGTCCGGACCCGACGGGCGCTCAGCGCCCGCACGGGACCGCACCCTCCGGTCGGTGTCCTGGAACGTGGCCACCGTCGACGGGCACCGGGTCCGCTACGGCGTGGTGGGCTCAGGGCCATCGGCGCTCTTCTGCCACGGCTGGGGCCTCCGCCCCAACGCCTACGCGCGTCCCATCGCCGCCATGGCCGCCGCCGGGTGTCGTGTGGTGGCCCCGAGTCTGCCCGGCTTCGGCGGCACGCCCGAGCTGCCGGACGACGAGCGCACGTTTGCCGGGTACGGCGCCTGGGTGGGCCGCTTCCTCGATGCGGTGGGTGTCGACGACCTGGCGCTGGTGGCCGGACACTCGATGGGCGGCGGCGTGTCGACCGCCTTCGTCCACCACCACCCCGGCCGGGTGGCCTCGCTCCTCCTGGTCAACGCCATCGGCAGTCCGACCTGGGCGCTGTTCCCGAACGAGATCCGGACCATGGTCCAGAGGCCTTTCTGGGACTGGGGCCGCCACTTCGGGAGCGACCTCCTGCACTCGCCCCGCACCCTGCGACTCCTGCCCACCCTGCTCGAGGACTTCATCCCCAACCTGATGCGCAACCCGCTCGGCATGGTCCGCACGGGCGAATTCATCCGCAAGGCCGACCTGGTGGCCGAAGTCCGCGAGATCGCCGCCCGGGGCATCCCCGTGTCCGTGGCCTGGTCCGACCGCGACGGCTTGGTCCCGCGGTCCGCATTCGACGACCTGCGCCGCGCCGCCGGGGTCGAGGGGGTGGTGGTCGAGGGGTCCCACGCCTGGCTGATCGCCGAGCCGGACATCTTCGGCGAGCTGGCCATCAGCGCCCTGGTCGATGCCCGCCCGGGTGCCGGCTCGGGGGTCGGCGTCGACGTTCCCCTGCCGTTCCCGTAGGAGCGGCCCGGTACGGCTGGGCCCGGCGGGCCGGTCGGGACCGGCGACGGTGCCGGGGGTAGCGTGCAGGCATGGCCGTGCCCCTGCGTGACGCCGCGACGGTGATGCTGATCCGAGACGCCCGAGACGACGAGGGCCGACCGGCCGTCGAAGTGTGCATGCTCCGGCGCAACCTGGCCAGCGAGTTCGTGGCCGGCGCCTATGTCTTTCCGGGGGGGTCGGTCGACCCCGAGGACCGGGGCGACGCCGCAGAGGAGCTGTGCCGCGGGCTGTCCGATGCCGAGGCGAGCGAGCTGCTGGGCATCGACTCCGGCGGCCTGGCCTTCTGGGTGGCCGCCCTGCGGGAGTGCTTCGAGGAGGCCGGGGTCTTACTGGCCCAGCCCCTCGACGCCGCCGACGGTACCGACCTGCTCGACACCTCCGACCCGGCCGAGCGGGCCCGCTTCGAGGCCCACCGCCTGGAGATCAACGAGCGCCGGACCGGGCTGCTCAGCGTGTGCCGCATCGAGGGCTTGGTACTGGCGGCCGACACCGTCCACTACGTGAGCCACTGGATCACCCCGGAACTCGCCCCCAAGCGCTTCGACACCCGGTTCTTCGTGACCGCCGCCCCGTCGGGCCAGGTGGCCCACCACGACGAGGGCGAGACCATCGCCACCATCTGGGTCCGCCCGGCCGACGCGCTGGCCCGGTTCGAAGCCGGAGAGATCGAGCTGCTCCCCCCCACCATCGACAATCTGGAGAAGCTGGCCGTCCACGCCTCGACCGAGGCGGTCATGGCGTGGGCCCGCGAGGTGACCGACATCCCGACGATCCTGCCCATCGTGCTCATCGAGGACGGGCGGCTGCTGGTACTGCGGCCGGGCGATGACGGCTACGAGCAGGCACTGGAGGACCGCATGGCCTCGTCCGACCCGGTGTCGCCCGAACTGGCCGCGGCGGCCCGTGAGGCCTGGGGGCCCAGAGCCGGCCAGGCCTAAGCCGGGTCGCCGGCGGCCACGGCCGCCTCGACCCGCTCGAGCATCCGGGCGCTGCACCCGTCCATCGACCCCACCGGCGGCGGGTTGGCCACCAGCGCTTCCGCGATCCGGGCGAACTCGGCGGCCAACGGCTGGTCGTCGTCGAGCGCCACCGGTGAGCCCGCGTCACCTCCGGCCGCCACCGACGGGTGCAGTGGGACCTGACCGAGCAACGGCACGCCGATGTCGGCCGCCAGGCGGGCGCCGCCCCCCGAGCCGAACAGGGCGTAGGACGTCCCGTGCTCGCACGTGAAGTCGCTCATGTTCTCGATCACGCCGGTCACCCGCAGGTAGCCCTTACGGGCCATGTCGGCCGTGCGGGATGCCACTTTCTGGGCGGCCACGGGCGGAGTGGTCACCACCAGGACCTCGGTGCGGGGCATCATCCGGGCCAGGCCCATCTGGATGTCGCCGGTTCCCGGGGGCATGTCGATCAGGAGGAAGTCGAGGTCGCCCCAGTGGACGTCCTCGAGGAACTGCTGGACGGCACGGTTGAGGATGAGGCCCCGCCACATGATGGCGTGCTCCTCGTCGGCCAGGAAGCCCATGGACAGGACCCTCAGGGTGCCGGCCCCGATGCGGCGCTCGAGCGGGACCATCTTCTTGTCCCGTGCCTCGACGTCCCCCTGCATCCCGAGGAGGCGCGGCACGCTGAACCCCCAGATGTCGGCGTCGAGCACGCCCACCGTGAGGCCGCGGCGGGCCAGGGCCACGGCCAGGTTCACGGTCACCGAGCTCTTGCCCACGCCGCCCTTGCCCGAGGCGATGGCCACCACGCGTGCCGAGTCGGGGACGTCGGTGGCCGGCGGGTCCTCCCGGGCGATCAGGCGGGCGCGTGCCATGACGGCCTGTTTCTGCTCGGCGTCCATGACCCCGGTGGTGACCGAGACAGTGGCGACCCCGGGCAGGGCACCCACGTGGAGGTCGACGTCCTGCTGGATCTGGGCCCGCAGCGGGCACCCGGCGATGGTCAGGGCCACCTCCACCTCGACGTCCGTTCCTTCGACCCGGACCCGGGTCACCATGCCGAGTTCCACGATGTCCGCACCCAGCTCGGGGTCCATGACGTGGCGGAGCGCGGCGCGGACCTCGTCCTCGGTGGGGGCGGGGCCGTCGGCGCGGTGGCTGTCGGTCCTGGTCACATGCGAAATTGTAGTGGCGGACCGCCGCTGGGCCGCCGGGAGGGGAGCCGACCGGGAATTCGCAACATGGACTACGACGTCCGATGTCGTACGGCGGAGACCATCGTCGGAACCCGCCGCCCGGGGTTCCCAGGGCCGGTCCGGCCGGCCGGTGTACCGCCGGGAGGCCGGCCCGGGTACGATTGTGCCTGGTGGCATCCGTGGACCTGGCCCGCGGGACGCCCACCGGCAGGATCTCGACCGGACGGCGGCTCCGTCCGGGGACGACGAACGACTGAGGAGCATCGATGAGCACGACCATGCAGAACGTCACCATCGGCAAGAAGCCCAACCCCGTGACCCTCACCGACGTGGCCGCGGCCAAGGTGGCCGAGCTGCTCGCCGAGGAGGACACCCAGGACCTGGCCCTGCGGGTGGCCGTGCGCCCCGGCGGCTGCTCGGGCTTCAGCTACGAGATGTTCTTCGACGCCGATGTGGCCGAGGACGACGTCGTCCGGGAGTTCGGCACCGTCAAGGTGGTCGTGGACGAGACCAGCGCCGACCTGCTGAAGGGTTCGACCCTGGACTACAGCGACGGCCTGCAGGGCGCCGGGTTCCATGTGACGAACCCCAACGCCTCGCGTACGTGCGGCTGCGGCTCCTCCTTCAGCTGATCCACTGACGTCCTGATCCACTGATCCGACTCCGCGTCAACGGCGCCGACGTCGAGGTTGCCGACGACGGCTCCACCCTCCTCGAGGTCTTGCGCGAGCACCTGTCCCTCCATTCGCTGAAGGACGGCTGCAGCCCCCAGGGCCAGTGCGGTTGCTGCACCGTCTGGGTCGACGGCGCCCCCCGTGTGGCGTGCGTGACCCCGGTCCGACGGCTCGACGGCCGGGAGATCACGACCCTCGAGGGCCTGCCCGACCCCGACCGCCAGGTGTGGGCCGGGGCCCTGGTGGCCAGCGGCGGAAGCCAGTGCGGATTCTGCACCCCGGGCATCGTGATGCGCCTCGCCGCGCTGGACGGCCCGGTCACCGACGACCGCATCGACCAGTCCCTGCTGGCCCACCTGTGCCGGTGCACCGGCTGGCAGACGGTCCGCGAGGCCGCCCACGCCGTCCTGGACGACACCGGGGCCCCGGATCCGGAGGCGGCGCCCCGGCGCGATCTGGAGGCCGCCGCGGCCCGGGCCGCCCTCGAGGGCGGAGTACCCCAGCGGGTGGGTCCCGCCGTGGTGCTGGGCGATGCCGGCTTCGCCGACGACGGGTGCCCCGCCGACGCCCTGGTCGCGGTGGTGGACGGCGACGGCTACGCGGTGGCCGAGTCGCTGCCGGCGGCGCGGGCGGCGGCAGGCAAGGTCCAAGGTCGCAGCACCACCGTCCCACTCGCCCATCCGGTCGAGGTCCCCCCGGGCGACTGGGCCCTCACGCTGGTCACCACCTGGGTGGAGCCGGCCTACGTCGAGCCCGACGCCTCGTGGTGCCTGCCCGGCGGGGCGCCCGCCTCCCCGTACGGGAACGGCGGGGCCTTCGGGGGCAAGCTGCACTCGCCGGTGGCCGAGGACGCCCGACGGCTGGCCGA
>DATCCR010000242.1:0-28215 GCA_036511155.1 Acidimicrobiales bacterium | reverse complement strand
CCCGGTATCCTCACCTCGGAGCGACCACCATGGACTACGACCCCGACGACTTCTCCTTCGAGGACATGTACGACGCCGATGACGTCTACTACCGCACCTGCGGGAAGTGCGGCGCCCGGACTCAGCCCCGCTGGTCCGAGTCGGCATGCCTCGAGGAGGCCCGCCGCTACGGCTGGCGCCGGGTGGCCGCCTCCGACCGTCCCGGGGCCCGGCGGATGGACCTGTGCGGGGTGTGCGCCGACGAGGCCGGCCTCGGCCCGCCGCTGGCCCGCTTCGGCTGGTAGCGGTTCAGGCGTCGAGCCGGAGCACCCGGCCGTCGAGCGGGTCGACCGTGGGTGCCACCGCCGACTTCTTCCGGCCCAGCGGCGCCGGTGTGCCCAGGTTGACCCACCCGAGCAGCGACTCGTGCTCGGTCAGGCCGAACAGTGTCCGCACGGGCCCGGTGCCCAGGACCCCGGCGCTCTTCCAGACGGCGCCGTAGCCGAGGCCGGTGGCGGCCAGCACCACTGCGTAGCCCGTGCACGACGCCGAGGCCACCTGCTCCCACACCTCCACGTTGCTGGTCGGGTCGGGGGAGGCGATCAGCACGACCGAGCACGGTGCGGCATAGGCCTTGCCGCGCATCTTGGCCACCACCGCGTCCGGAAGGTCGAAGCCCTGCGCCTCGTGGAGCCCGGCCACCAGGGCGTCGGCCAACCGGTCCCGCCCCGTACCGGTGCACACGGCGAACCGCCAGGGCTCGAGGCCGCCATGGTCGGGCACGGTCGTGGCCGTGGCCAGGATCCGCTCCAGGTCACCGGGTTCCGGCACCTGGCCGTCGGAGTCGGGCTCGGGGCGGACCGCCGACAGGCGGCCGACCCAGGTCGGGTCGGCCGGCGGCACCGACGTAGTGCCGTCTGCCCCGCCGTCACCGGTGCCGTCGTCGTCCCGATCCATGAGCGTAAGCCTTCCCGTGTCGCCGACACGAGCAGCGTAGAGGGTCGACCACGGCTGGCGGACGACAGGGCGACCGGTGGTGACCTGGCCAAACCGCCGTCGCGACCCGGAGTCGGCGGGCCGTCGCCGTGGCGCCGGAGGCCACCGTTCGTGCGGGGGTGTCTTCGGCAGTAGCCTGTCGCCCGGTATGGGCCATCGAATCGAAGTCGAACTAACCAGTCAGTCGGACGAGTCCACGTGGACGTGGCGCGCCGCGGGGGCCAAGCAGCCCCGTGGCACGGTGTCCGCCGAGCTGGTCCCCTCAGGCACCACGGTGGGGTCCGTGCTCCGGGCCGAGGTGGAGACGACGCTCGACGGCACCACCGTCACCGCGCTGCTCGCCCCCAAGGGGAAGGGCGAGCCCAAGCCCGTCGAGCGCATCGAGATCATCGGGACGCCCCAGAAGGGCCCGGACGTCAACGTCGTCCTGGCCGGCAAGGGCAAGCGCCGCCGTGACGACTACGGCGACGACAACCGTGACGGCTCGCGCCGTCCGTCCGGTCGTGGCCCCCGCACCGAGGGTGGCGGCGGTCCCCGTGGCCCGCGTGGCGACGGCAAGCCCCGTGAGGGCGCATCGTCGGGCCCAGGTGGCCCAGGTGGCCCAGGTGGCTCAGGTGGATCCGGTGGCCCCGGTGGCGCACGCCGCTCCGGCCCGGCCCGTCCCGGCGGCCGCGAAGGTGCCGGACGTGACCGTGGTGAGCGCGGCGACCGGCGTCCCGCCACCTCCACCGTCTTCCGCAACGCGGCGCTGGCCGACCTCCGCCCCGAGCAGATCCCGGTGGCCGAGCAGCTCATCAAGGGCGGCATCCCGTCGGTCCGCCAGGCCATCCAGGAGCAGAACACCCGGGCCAAGGCCGAGGGACGCCCCGAGGTGACCGAGGCCCCGCTCATGGCCATGGCCGAGGAGCTGCGCCCGATCATCAGCCTGGCCACATGGAAGGACCGGGCCTCCGTCGCCCGCAACGCCGGCAAGGACACCCCCTTGCGCGAACTGCGGTCCATCGTGGCCTCGGCCTCCACGGTCACCCTCGACGCCGAGGGCGCCGAGATGCTCGCCTCGCTGAAGTCGAGCCTCACCGAACGGGTCACCGCCCTGCGCGAACGCTGGGTCGAGCGGATCACCACCTCCCTCGACGAAGGCCGGGTGGTCGACGCCGTGCGCGCCTCCATCCGCCCGCCCGAGCCGTCGGCCCGCCTCTCCGCCGAGCTGGCCGTCCGACTTGCCGACGCCGCCGGTCAGGCCATGTCGGCCGATGCCACACCCGAGGCCTGGCTGGCCCTGCTGGAGGTCGTGGTCGAATGCCCGGTGCGCCGCACCGTCAAGCCCGCCGGGCTGCCGGCCGGTGCCGACGAGGCGCTGCTGGCCGAGGCCCGCAAGGCCGCCGGACACGTGCCCGAGCTGGCCCGCCTCCTGGGGATCCCGATCCCCCCGCCCCCGGGGCCACGTCGCCCCGTGCCGGCCCGTCCGGCCGGGCGTCGCGCCTCCTAGCGCCACGCAGGCCGGCGCCCCGTGAGAGGCGGTCCGGGGTCACTCAGTCGGTCGGACCTTCGATCGGTCGGTGCATCACCAGCAGCCGCGCCTTGAAACCGGCCGACTCGAAGAAGTTCTTGGCCTCACGATCGCCCGGGAACGCCGTGCCGTCGACACCGGCGCACCCCGCCGCGGAGAACCACTCGAGCGCCTGCTCGACCAGGAGGTGGCCGAGGCCGACCTGGCGTGCTCCCGACTCGACGAAGCACACGTCGAGGACGCCACGTCGCTCCCCTCCCCCGTCGTCCACCCGGCACAGGGCCACGGCCGCCACCCAGTCGTCCAGGGTGCCCACCAGGGCCGTCCGGGCCGGATCGGTGACGTAGGGAGCCAACGACGCAACCGAGGCGTCTGGCGGTAACCCACCGCCGTCGGAGGCGCGGGTGAGGTCGGCTCCCCGGCGGCCGGCCCGGTCGAGGACGAAGTCGGCAACCAGTTCCGCCAGCCGGTCGAGATCGTCGGTCGTGGCCTGGCGAACCTGCTCCATCGGAACTCCCGTGCGCCCGTCGCCTAGGACCGGCTCAGGACCGCTCGTCCAGCAGCTGGTCGACCCGGCTGAGGATGGTGCGTCGGCCCCGGGTGGAGGTCTCGTAGGCCCGTACGGCCACCAGCTCGGTGCGGCTCAGTCCGTCGAGGCGCTGGACGACCTGGGAGGCCGACAACGTGTCGAACCCGGGGATGGCCAGCGACGCCACGTCGGGGATGTGGGCGTCGACCTTGCGGACCGGTGCCGGTGTCGGTCCCTCCGGTGCGGCGGTGGGTGTCGCCCCCGGCGCCGGTCGGTCCGGCGGATACGGGATGGTGCGCAGGCGGGGCGGAGCACCCGCAGCCGGCGTCCTCGGCGTCTTCCTCGTCGGGGCGGCACTCCCGGAGGGCGTCGGCCCACCGGCGGTGCCGCCCGACGGGGCGTCGCTCGAGCGCTTCAGCCCCTCGGAGCGCTTCTTCAACTCCGTGGTGCCGGCCTTGACGGCGAAGTGTCCGACGGCCCGGGCCGAGTTGACCTGCACGCCGAGGCGCGCCCGTCCCCGCTCGGCCAGCTTGGGCAGCTCCTCGGCCACCGTGACGATCAGCCCGGTCGGGAGGAAGACGAACAGGTCGAGGAACCGCTCGCTCAGCGGCTGGTCCTCGGCCGTGTCCCCATCCGTCGTGTCCTGGCCTGGATCATCGGGGGTGTCACCCATGGTCGGCTCCGCTCAGACGCAGTCGCGGCAGAGCATCTTCTTCTTGTCCGCGAGCTGGTTGCCGTGCTTGACGAGGAAGCAGGAACGGCAGACGAATTCGCCCGGCTGCTTGGGCAGGACCCGCTCCACCCCGTCGCCGGTGCGGTCCTCGGGCTCGGGGGTCTCCTCGTCGTCCTCGACCTCCTCGACGACCAGTCGTTCCTTCAGGATGGTGTCGAGGCTGGCCTCGACGTCCTCGTCGTCGGGCTCCTCCTCCTCCTCCTCCTCGGTCTCTTCGCCGGCGGCCTTGGCCACCGCCTTGGCCGTACCGGCCGGCACGTCCTCCGCGACGGCGACGTCGACCTCGATGACGGCGACCGGGTCGTCGTCCTCGAGGGCCAGTGGGTCGTCCGCAATCAGGTCGTCGTCGTCAACCAGCTCCTCGAGTTCTTCCTCGATGAGCTCGTCGGGTGCCTCGACTTCGTCAATGTCATCTGCCATGTGAGTGGTGTTCGGTCTTTCGGTCGTGAGTTGGCCGGGAGCATAGACGGCCCGGTCGTCCGTTCGATCGTCAGGCCCGGGACGCCCGCCGTCCGGAGGTGAGTTCCGTCCTACCGCGCTGTTGGGTGGGGATCATGCCAGGAATGGGCGACCCCGTGGTGCACCTGGCCGCCGGAAGGCATCAGGGCGGCGATCCACCGCCCGGTACTCCCCCCGTCCGGTGTCCCCCGCCGGGACCCGATCCGCCTGCTGCGCCCGGATTCCGGACGTCCGGAGGTGCCGTGTTCCATCGAGGCCCGCCCGGCATCCACCCACGGGGCGGGCCAGGCGGTAGGGCCCAAGGGATCTTTGGCACCACCTCCCCGCTACCTCCGGCTCGCGCCGACGGCCTCGAGGAGGTGTTTTCTACTCGACCCCCTGGGCCTTCCTCCGCCTCTCACAGCATCCCCCCCCGGAGCCGGCAACCGTCGGTCGTAACCGTTGATCGCATGCCTCGGGGCGACTGGGACTGTCGGCACCCTACGCCATGAAGCGGGTGGCCCGTCAAGTGACTTTGATCGGCCGTGACCAGGGATTCTCCAAGACATCCCAGTTCAGGGCATTGCGGGATTTGTTGCTGCCGGTGTCGAATTCCTACGCTGCTCGGCGCGGCGCTCGGCCTCCAACCGCTCCAGGTCCTCGGCCCCGTAGTCCACATGGGACATGGCCTCGGCCAACAGTCGGTGACCGGCCCGCTCGGCGATCTGGGTGTGCATCTGCTGGGCCACCCAGCGGTAGCTCGGATGGCCCTGGGGCCCGGACCGGAGCTCCAGCAGGTGCATGGCCTCCCGGGCGTTCATCTGCATCGTGTAGCGGATCCGGTAGGCCAACGCCACGGCGTAGGACGACTGGTCCGGGAACGCCGGGGCCAGCGCCTCGTACAGCTCCCGGGACCGCTCGAGGGAGCCCGTGTACCGCTCGGCCAGGCCGGCCTCGGCCACCACCTCGGGGATGTCGTAGCCCAGGGCGGCCCCGAGGGGCTGCCACTCGATGGTGAGGATCCGGTGGCGCTGCAGGTCGCGGAAGGCGCCGTAGTCGGTGACCACGTCGAAGCGGTAGTCGGTGCGCTCCAGGGCCCGGCCGGGGCGGTGGCGGCGGTTGGCCCGCTCGCCCACGTAGGCCATCAGGATCGACCGCTTCTCCTCGGCGCCCAGCAGCCGGACCCGGTCCAGGATCTCGGACTCGGGCCGGGTGGTGCGGGGGGCGACGATGGCGGCCAGGACCTTGTCCTCGCCGTCGGGGTCGAAGTCGAGCAGCTCGACGGTGGGCTCCCCCGACGGGCCGCCCACGTCGACGTGTGCCGGGTCGACCAGGTCGGGGAAGAGCTCCCCCACCAGCTGCGCGGTCCGCTCCCGGGTGTCGACCAGGTACTCCGACCACACGCCGCCCCGGTCGGCCCGGTCGACCCGCTGGAGGAACGACGGGATCACCTTGCGGAGCTCCTCCAGCATCATGTCGGCGTAGACCCGGGCCTCGGGCAGCGGGTGGGACCGCATCCGCACCAGCAGCATCTCGTAGGACTGCCCGGTGCCGTAGATGCCGACGTTGGACAGCGAGCCGGCGGGCAGCAGGCCGCGCAGGGCGTCGAGCCCCTTGGCCCGCACGGCCTGGCGGTGGACGAAGTCGGAGTCGCCGGCCTGGCGGGGGTGGCGGGCCACCAGCCAGGCCTGGGCCTCGTCGAGGAGCTCGCCGTAGGTGTCGAACATGCGGTCCATGTCGCCGACGTAGCGGGCGCCGAGTGGCGAGTCGAGCAGGCCGGGGTCGCGGAAGTACCGGTAGTGCCCGGTCGACAGGCGCTGGTTGTAGGCGATGTAGCGCGTCGACTGCTCGAGGTAGGCCATCAGGCGCCCCCATTCGAGCACCTTGGTCAGCACGTTGGAGGACTGTTCGCAGGCCAGGTGGACGCCACCCAACTGCGCCACCGAGTCGTCGCCGTACTCGAAGAAGACCTTCTCGTAGAGCTCCTCGGCCCGCTTCAGGCCGACGGTGGCGTCGACGGTGGCGTCGCCGCTGATGTCGAGCTCACCGACGAACTCGTCGAGGAACAGGCGGCGCAGGCTCTTGTGCGACCGCGAGTACCGGGCGAACAGGGCACCTTTGACCACCTCGGGCAAGTTGACGAGCGCGAAGACCGGCTGGTCGAGGTTGGTGAAGTACCGCCGCAGGATGTCGGTCTCCTCGGCACTGAACGATTCCACGGCGTAGGGGAACATGCCTGTCTGACACTAGGACGGGGACGGGTCGTCAAGCGCGGACCCCAGGACGGCCGGGTCGTCGGCGCCCACCACCCCCCGCCGGAGCAGGGACACCGCCAGCTCGGCGTTGCCCCGGGTGGCCGCCGATTCGGCCACCTGACCCACCTGGCGGACCAGGTCGATGACCTGGCGCACGTTGCGGACGAAGTCGCCCGGGGCCACCTCGGCGTCCCGCAGCACGGCGTCGAGGGTGCCGCCCGACGCCCAGGCCACCACGGACCGGGCCAGGCCCCCGTCGGGCCCGCGGGTGCGTCGCAGGCCCACCCGTCGTTCGTCGGCCCGCAGACCTGCGGCCAGGGCGTCGATGGCGGCCAGCCGCTCGGCCACCCGGGCCTGGCGGGGCACCGGCGGGTCGTCGCCGGCCCGCCGGGCCTCGAAGGTCAGCGCCGAGGCCACTCCGGCCAGGTGGGCCGGTTCGAGGTCGTCGAACAGCCCGGCCCGGAGGATCTCGGCGACCAGGAGGTCGGACTCGTGGTAGATCCCGGCCAGCCGGAGGCCGTCCTCGGTGAGCGCCCAGCCGTCCAGGAACCGCCGGTCGCCCAGGATGGCCAGGCGCCGGTCCAGCTGGACCACCAGCGACTCGGAGCCCGGTGGGGCCTGCCACTGCCCGTACGAGGACTCGAGCAGCCCCTGGGCCTCCTCGCGGCTCCAGCGCCGGACCAGGTTGACGGCCAGGTTGTAGGTCGGGTGGAACGAGGACACCAGATCCGGGGGCGGCGCCACCGCGGTCCGGGCCACCAGGCCGAAGGTGGCGGCCTGGTTCCACAGCACGAAGGCGTGGCCCACGGTGTCGATGCCGCGCCGGCCGGCCCGGCCCGTCAGCTGCTGGTACTCCCCCGAGGTCAGGGCCGAGGTGTCGGATCCCCGGAACTTGGCGAACCGCTCCACCACCACGGTCCGGGCCGGCATGTTGATGCCGAGCGCCAGGGTTTCCGTTGCGAACACGACCTTCAGCAGGCCCTCGGAGAAGCACCGCTCGACGGCCTGCCGGAAGGCCGGGACCAGCCCGGCGTGGTGGGGCGCCACCCCGGCCTCGAGGGCCGCCGACCACTGCCCGTACCCCAGCGTCCGAAGGTCGTCGTCGCTCAGCCGCTCGACCGAGGACTCGACCAGGGCGCGGATGCGGGCCCGCTCCTCGTCGGTGGTGAGCCGGACCCCCTCGGTCACCACCTGGCGGGTGGCGTCGTCGCAGGCCGCCCGCGAGAAGATGAACGTGATGGCCGGCAGCATGCCGGCATCCTTCAGGTACTCGACCACCTCGGTGCGCCTGGGGGCCCGGAACCGCTGGTGGCTCGAGCGTTTCCGCCGGTCGTCGAGCTTCAGGCCGGCCGGGTTGGGGGCACCGTCGCGCAGCAGGGGCAGCACCGACACCCCGTCCCGACCCCGCTCGGCCACCGCGTAGTGGTGGTGGAGGGTGACCGGACGGTGGGACTCCACCACCACCCGGGTGGTACCCCGCACCGAGGTCAGCCACGTGCCGAACTCCTCGGCGTTGTTGACGGTGGCCGACAGGCTGACGAAGGCCACCCCCGGCGGGGTGAGGACGAGGACCTCCTCCCACACCGAGCCCCGGTAGGGGTCCTGCAGGTAGTGGACCTCGTCGAGGACGACCACGTGCAGATCGTCGAGGAGCGACGACCGGGCGAACAGCATGTTGCGCAGCACCTCGGTGGTCATGACCACGATGGGGGCGCCGGACTGGTGGGAGACGTCACCAGTGAGCAGTCCCACCCGGTGGGCGCCGTAACGGGCGCCCAGCTCGGCGAACTTCTGGTTGGACAGCGCCTTGATCGGCGTCGTGTAAAAAGCCTTGCCGCCGGCCTCGAGGGCCCGGGCCACGGCGTAGTCGGCCACCAGGGTCTTGCCCGAACCGGTCGGGGCGCTGACCAGGACCGACTCGCCCCGGTCGATGGCGTCCATGGCCCGGTGCTGGAACGGGTCGAGGGTGAAGCCGATGCTGCGTTCGAAGCGCGCCCGCGGCCCCCCGTCCGACCCTTCGCCGGACCTCTGGTCCGATCGGGAGTCGGCGGGGCTCACCCGGTCTTTCGGCGGAGGATCTTGCCGATCACGATCGAGAGTTCGTAGAAGAGGTACAGGGGCACGGCCATGGCCAGCATGGAGAACGGGTCGGAGCTCGGGGTGATGACCCCGGCCAGGACCACGATGCCGACGATGGCCCACCGGCGCCAGGAGCCGAGTTGCTGGGGCGACAGCACCCCGGCCAGTTCGAGGGAGACGAGCAGGACCGGGAACTCGAAGGTCACCCCGAAGGCCACCATCAGCAGGGTGATCAGGCTGAGGTACTTGATCGGGTCGAGGATCTGGGTGAGGGACGGCCCGCCGATGGAGTCGAGCCACTGCAGGGCATGGGGGAAGATGAGGTAGGCGACCGCCGCCCCCAGGGTGAACAGGCCGATGGTGGCCACGATGAACGGGACGGCGTAGCGCTTCTCCTTCGGGTTGAGCCCGGGGGTGATGAAGCGCCACAGCTCCCACAGCCAGACGGGCGAGGCCAGGAAGATCCCCCCGTAGGCGGCGATCTTCACCCGCAGGGCCAGGCCGTCGAGCGGGCCGGTCACGTAGAACCCGCAGTGGGACGGCGCCACCTCGCAGTAGGGGTGCTTGAGGGCGTCGAGGATCCACGGGTAGGTCAGGAAGGCCACCACGGCCATCACCAGGAAGGCGGCCACCGAGATGAGCACCCGGCGGCGCAGCTCGGTCAGGTGCTCGACCAGGGTCATCGAGTCCGGTGCCGGCTTGTCGGTGCGGCGCTTGAGGGAGATGGCCAAGGTCAGCGCACCCCGGTGCGGGTCGGACGGGACGACACGACGGTCAATTCATCGAGGGGTCGTCGGGCGCGGGCCCGACGTCGCCCCGCACGGCGTGGACGGTGCCCTGCGGGTCGCTGACGGACACCCCGGGGATCGACACCGCCTCGTCGGCGACCACCTCCCCGTTCGGCCGGTTGGCGCCCCCCGAGGCCAGCACGCCCTCCCCCACCGGGTCCGGTGGTCGTTCGCTGTCCGGAGCCGGCGGGCTCGCTTCGTTGTCGGCGTCGTGGGTGTCGGCCAGCGAGTCGAGGAACGTGATCGGCGACCGCACGGCCTGCGAGATCCTCTCGGTGGAGGGCAGGTCGGGGAAGTTGCCCCGGACGTCGGTCTCGAGCCGCTCGCGCAGCCGCCGGAAGTCACCCCACAGCGACCCGATCTGGCGCGCCACTTTGGGCAGCTTGTCGGGGCCGAGCACCACGATGGCGACGAGCAGGACGACCAGGAGCTTGGCCGGGCTCAGGAAGGGCACGCCACGAGTGTACCGGGGGGTGGCCGCGGCCAACGGTGCGGGGGTTGCGCCGCTCCGGAGCGGTCCGGAAGACGTCCGGTGCCGGTCGGGCTCAGGGGCCGGACGGCCCGGGGCCGGGGTCGTCCCCGTCGGCCACCCGGACATGGGACTCACGGAGGCGCAGGGCCCAGAGCAGGCAGCCCAGGGCGCCCAGGACCAGTGCGACCAGCACCACGAGGCCGAAGGTCTGGTCGAGCGGCCACATCTTGAAAGCCATGCGGCCCACCAGGGCATCGCCGGCGACCGGGCCGAAGAATCGGCTGTCCTCGGAGTCCGTCCGGTTGTCCCCGAGCACGAAGTAGTGGCCGGCCGGCACCACGTACGGGCGGACCAGGTTGTACGGGGCGGTGACCTGGCCGGCCCAGGTCGGCGGCGCGGGTTGGGCCAGCCACGGCTCGGCCAGTGGCCTCCCGTCGAGCAGCAGGCGGCCGCCCGCGGCCCGGAGGGTGTCCCCGGGCAGGCCGACCACCCGCTTCACCAGGTCGGCGTAGTGGGCGGCCACTCCCGGCGGCCGCGAGAACACCACGATGTCGCCCCGGTGGACGTCGCCCAGCCGGAAGGCCAGCTTGTCGACGACGATGCGGTCGCCCACGGCCAGGGTCGGGGCCATCGAGGCCGACGGGATGAAGAACATCTGGGCCACCACCAGGCGGACCACCACGGCCACGGCCACGGCCAGGCCGAGCACCACCACCCACTGGACGGCCGCACCGCCCGACTCGTCGCGGCACGTGCGCCCGGGAAGGAACGTGCATCCGGGACGGGACCTCACACGCCCGGCACGGAGGCGGGACGGACGGGAACGGTCAGGGGACACCAATCGGGGACGCTACCCCACGGGGGTGGCGTCGAGCGGGCGCTAGACGCCCTTCGCCTGGCTCAGCGGCCAGACCACGGCCACGGCCCGGCCCACGATCAACGACTTCTGGATCGGGCCGAAGAACCGGCTGTCCTCGGAGTCGGTCCGGTTGTCCCCCATCACGAAGTACTCGCCGGCCGGGACCTTGACCGGGCCCGGCATGTTGAACTGCGGGTGCTGGTCGCCGGGCAGGGCGCCGGTGTAGCTCGAGGAGCCGGCCGCCAGCCACGGTTCAGGCAGCAGCTTGCCGTTGATGTACACGTGGCCGTTCTGGGTGGAGACCGACTCGCCGGGCAGCCCGATCACCCGCTTGACCAGGTCGGGGAAGTCCTGCTGCTCGAGCGGGGGCCGTTTGAACACCACGATGTCGCCCCGGTGGACCCCGTGGAGGTCGTAGCTCAGCTTGTTCACCATGATCCGGTCCCCGACATTGAGCGTGGGGACCATGGAGGGCGAGGGGATGTAGAACGACTGGACGACGTACGTGCGCAGCAACACCGTGCACAGCAGGACGGCCATCAGGATGACGGCCCACTCGATCACCCAGCGGTAGCCGCCGCCCTTCGACCCGTCCTCGCCGAGGACGCCCGGCTCGTCGGATGTCGGGTCAGGGGCGTCGGTCACCACGGCGGTGCCGACCCCGAGATCGGCGGTGGGCCCGCTGGACGGGAGGTCGGTCGGATCGGTGGGCACGGTGCAACGACGCTAGCCCACCGAGGTGCGCGGTCCGGAGCAGGCCTCGGCACGACTCACAGCCCGGCGATGAGCTTCTCGACCCGCTCGTCCTTCGACTTGAACGGGTCCTTCAGTAGCACGGTGCGCTGGGCCTGGTCGTTGAGCTTGAGGTGCACCCAGTCGACGGTGAAGTCCCGGCGCTTCTCCTTGGCCCGTTTCACGAACTCGCCCCGCAGGCGGGCCCGCGTGGTCTGGGGCGGCGTGGTCATGGCCTCGGCGATGTCCACGTCACGGCACACCCGGTCGAGCTGGTCGTGGCGTTGCAGGCGGTAGTAGAGGCCCCGGTTGCGGTCCACGTCGTGGTACTGCAGGTCGAGCAGGGCCACGTTCGGACTGTGGAGCGGCAGGGAGTGGCGGTCGCGGTAGCCCTCGATGAGCCGGTACTTGGCCACCCAGTCGCACTCACGGTGGAGCGACAGCGGGTCGGCCTCCAGGCCCTTCAGGCAGTGCTCCCACATGTCGAGGGCCCGGTCCTCCTGGACCGACAGACCGTGGCGGTCGCGGAACTTCAGGGCCCTCTGGAGGTACTCGCCCTGGATGTCGAGGGCGCTCATCTCCCGGCCGTTGGCCAGACGCACCGGCCGGCGGCAGGTGATGTCGTGGCTGATCTCGCGGATGGCCCGGATCGGGTTCTCCAGCGTCAGGTCCCGCATGACGGTCGAGGGGTCCTCCAGCATGCGCAGCACGATGCTGGTGGCGCCGATCTTCAGGAACGTGGCGTACTCGCTCATGTTGGAGTCGCCCACGATGACGTGCAGGCGCCGGTACTTCTCGGCGTCGGCATGGGGTTCGTCGCGGGTGTTGATGATCGGCCGGCTCCGGGTGGTGGCCGACGACACGCCCTCCCAGATGTGCTCGGCCCGCTGGCTCAGGCAGAACACCGCCCCACGGGCCGTCTGGAGGACCTTGCCGGCTCCGGCGTAGGCCTGCCGGCTGACCAGGAACGGGATCAGCACCTCGGTGTAGTGGGTGAAGTCGTCGCGGCGGCTGGTGAGGTAGTTCTCATGGCAGCCGTAGGAGTTGCCGGCCGAGTCGGTGTTGTTCTTGAACAGGTAGATGTCGCCCCGGATGCCCTCCTCGCGCATGCGGGCTTCGGCCCCCTCGACCAGCGAGGAGAGGATCCACTCCCCCGCCTTGTCGTGGGCCACCAGCTCGGCGATGTCGTCGCATTCAGGCGTGGCGTACTCGGGGTGGCTACCCACGTCGAGGTAGAGGCGGGCCCCATTCTCCAGGAAGACGTTGGACGAGCGGCCCCAGCTCACCACCCGGCGGAACAGGTACCGGGCCACCTCGTCGGGGCTCAGCCGCCGCTGGCCGCGCAGGGTGCAGGTCACCCCGTACTCGTTCTCCAAGCCGTAGATGCGCTTGTCCATTACGGGCACGGTACCGTGCCGGGACCCCGGACCGGAGCCAGGCGGAGCCGTGTCACCGAGAGTGCACACCCGCAGTCGGGGTTGCCGCCCGGATCGGCGGGTCGGCGGGTCAGGCCAGGAGGGCGACGAGTTCGTCGTCCACCAGGCGCCGGAAGGCCCGTCGCCCGTTGCCTTCGGCCAGCACGGCGACCTCGAGGTCGGCGGCGGCCAGGGTGCGGTCAGGACCGGCCAGGGCGTCCACCGCGGAGCGCAGGGCTTCGGACAGCGTCCAGGTGGCGGACCACTCCTCTTCGAGCTTGGCCACGATGCCCTCCGTCTCGCCACCCAGGACGGCGAACCGGTCCTCGTCGGTGATGGTCCCCTCGTAGGCGATGTGGTACAGCTGCGGCGGGCGCAACCCGTTGCCGAGCTCCGCCACCAGGATCTCCACCTCGAGAGGCTTCATCTCGTGGGTGAAGACCTGCCCGAGGTACTGGGCGTAGAGGTTGGCCAGCGACCGGGCCTCCACGTCCTCGCGGCTGTAGGCGTAGCCCTTGGTGTCGGCGTGGCGGATGCCCGAGACGCGCAACTGGTCGAACTCGTTGTACTTCCCCACGCCGGCGAAGGCGATGCGGTCGTAGATCTCGCTGATCTTGTGCAACGACCTCGACGGGTTGTCGGCCACGATCACGATGCCTTCGGCGTAGGTGGTGGCCACCAGCGACCGGCCGCGGGCGATCCCCTTCTGGGCGTATTCGGCCCGGTCCTTCATCACCTGCTCGGGGGCGACGTAGTAGGGCATGGTCATGGCTGGCGACCCTCCGTCCGGCGACGCTCGATGAGGCTGGCGAACCGCTCGGCCACTTCGTCATCGGGCACCGCGCTGAATCCTTCGGCGGTGACGGTGGCCACCAGCGGGTAGATGCCGCGGATGAGGTCGGGGCCGCCCGTGGCCGAGTCCTCGTCGGCCGCCTCGTACAACGACTGGATGGCCAGCTCGACGGCCGTGTCCCGATCGAGGCCGTCGCGGAAGCCGAGCTTGATGGTGGTGCGGGCGTCGCGCCCTCCGGAGCCCGTGGCGTTGTACTCGGTCTCTTCGTAGTGCCCGCCGGTCACGTCGTAGGTGAAGATCCGGCCGGTCCGGCGGGCCAGGTCGAACCCGGCGAACAGCGGCACCACGGCCAGGCCCTGCATGGCCATGGGCAGGTGCTCGCGCACCATCTGGCCCAGCTGGTTGGCCTTGCCCTCGAGGCTGAGGACCACGCCCTCGACCTTCTCGTAGTGCTCGAGCTGGGTCTGGAACAGCCGGACCATCTCGATGGCCGGTCCGGCGGCGCCGGCGATGGCAACGGCCGAGTAGTGGTCGGCCGGAAACACCTTCTCCATGGCCCGGTGGGCGATGGCGTGTCCCTCGGTGGCCCGGCGGTCACCGGCCATGACCACGCCGTCGGCGTAGCGCAGGGCGGCCACCGTGGTGCCGTGCCGGAAGCCCTCGGCGGGAGGGGCAACCGCTCCGCTGATCAGCGGGGTGGGGACGCGGAGCCGGCGGATGAGCCCGGCGAAGTCCGGGCCCGGGTCCTCGGTCGTCGTGAAGAGGGGAAGGCTCACCGGGGCTACTCCCCGCCCTTCTGCACGTAGTTGCGCACGAACTCCTCGGCGTTGTCCTCGAGGACCTCGTCGATCTCGTCGAGCAGGTCGTCCAGCTCGGCCTTCAGCTTCTCGCCGGCCGCCGAAGTGGCCGGGACCTCCCCGACCGCCTCGTCCGTGCGCTCGGTCGTCTGCTGCTTCTTCTTCAGTTCTCGCTCTGCCATCGCTCCACTCCTCGTCGTCCTCGTCGCCGGTCGGTACTCAACTGCTCAGTCGGTCGACCAGTTCGGCCGGACTCGCGCAACTGTCCAGTAGTGCTTCGACATGTTCCGCCGTTCCCTTCAGCGGATCCATCATAGGGACGCGCCGCAGGGGGTCCGTCCCGAGGTCGAAGACCAGGGAGTCCCAGTTGGCGGTGGCCACCGAGGCGGGCCAACGCTTGAGGCACTCCCCCCGGAACCAGGCCCTCGTCGTCCTCGGCGGGTCGACCACGGCGCTCGCCACCGAGACCTCGTCGACCAGCTTTTCGGTGTCGAGCCGGGCGAACAGCGACCGCGCCGGGCGCAGGTCGTGGTACTGCAGGTCGACGGCGGCCATCCGGGGGTCGCTCCACCCGCAGCCGTGGCGGTCGCTGTAGGCCTCCAGCAGCTGGAGCTTGGCCACCCAGTCGACCTGGCGGGACAGTGTCGACGGATCGGTCTCCAGGCCGTTCAGCACCTCCTCCCACCGGTCGAGCACGTCGGTACCGATCTCCTCGGCACCCAGGCACTCGAGGCCGTTGTCGTCGGCGTACTTACGGGCCGTCGAGTAGAGCTCCCACTGGATGGCCAGCGCCGTGGCCGTCGAGCCGTCGGCCATGAGCAGCGGCTGGGTGAAGGTCCGGTCGACCGCCACCGCGTGGATGGCCCGCACCGGGTCGGCCAAGGCCAGGTTGCGGCTCGGGGTGACGTCGTCCTCGATCATGGCCAGCACCAACGAGGTCGTGCCCAGCTTGAGGTAGGTGGCCACCTCGGCCAAGTTGGCGTCGCCCACGATGACGTGGAGCCGGCGGTAGCGGTGGGGGTCGGCGTGCGGCTCGTCGCGGGTGTTGACGATGGGTCGCTTGAGCGTCGTCTCCAGGCCGACCTGCTCCTCGAAGAACTCGGCCCGTTGCGACAGCTGGAAGTCGACGGTGCCGGACTCGTGGAACGGGGTCTCACTGCCCACCTTGCCCGCCCCGCAGAACAGCTGGCGGGTCACGAAGTGGGGGGTGATGCCGGCCACGATCCGGCTGAACGGGGTCTGGCGGTCCATGAGGTAGTTCTCGTGGCAGCCGTAGGAGTTGCCCTTGCCGTCGGAGTTGTTCTTGTACACCACGAGGCGCGAGCCGTCGTGGGAGGAGGCGTCGGCCGCCTCCATCGAGCGGATGACGATGGCCTCGCCCGCCCGGTCGTAGCGCAGGGCCTCGAGGGCGTCGCGGCACTCCGGCGAACTGAACTCGGGATGGGCGTGGTCGACGTAGTACCGGGCCCCGTTGGTCAGGACGGTGTTGACCAGGTGGGTCTCGACCATGGGAGGCATCGAGCCCTCCTTGGCCGTCCCCCGGGCGTCGTTGCCCGGGGCCTCGTCCTCGAAGTCCCAGCCGACCTGCTGGCGGGCCACGTCGCGGGCGTAGGCGTTGATGAGGACCGACGAGGCCGCGATCGGGTTCGGATCGCCGTTGACCACCTGGATGCCGTATTCGGTCTCGATACCGCAGACCTTGGGAATGGCCATGCGGGCGACCCTACCCTCGCACCGGGGCCGTGGGGCACCCCCTCGGGCGGCTCAGAGGTACTGCCCGGTGCCCACCCGCTCGATGGACCGGCCCCCGGTGGTTTCCTCCCGGTCGCTGATCAGGGTGCGGATGTAGACGATGCGCTCGCCCTTCTTGCCCGAGATCTTGGCCCAGTCGTCCGGGTTGGTGGTGTTCGGGAGGTCCTCGTTCTCCTTGTACTCCTGGCGGATCGAATCGAGCAGGTCCTGGGTGCGGATGCCCCGGCCCTCCTCGGCGATGGCCCGCTTGATGGCCAGCTTCTTGGCCCGGCGGACGATGTTCTCGATCATGGCCCCGGAGCTGAAGTCCCGGTAGTACAGGACCTCCTTGTCACCGTTCTGGTAGGTGACCTCGAGGAACCGGTTCTCTTCGTCGTCCCGGTACATCTCGGCCACGGTGGACTCGATCATGGCCTGGGTGGCCTTGGCCGGGTCGCCGCCCCCGAGGGTGCGGACCTCGTCCGCGTCGAGGGGCAGGTCCGGCGTGAGGTAGCGGCCGAAGATCTGGGCGGCCGCCGTCTCGTTGGGGCGCTCGATGCGGATCTTCACGTCGAGGCGGCCGGGCCGGAGGATGGCCGGGTCGATCAGGTCCTCGCGGTTGGAGGCACCGATCACGATGACGTCCTTCAGGGTCTCCACCCCGTCGATCTCGGCCAGGAGCTGGGGGACGATGGTCGACTCCATGTCGGAGCTGATGCCGGTGCCCCGGGTGCGGAACAGCGAGTCCATCTCGTCGAAGAAGACGATGACCGGCACGCCTTCCTCCGACTTCTCCCGGGCCCGCTGGAAGACCAGCCGGATCTGCCGCTCGGTCTCCCCCACGTACTTGTTGAGCAGCTCGGGGCCCTTGATGTTGAGGAAGTAGCTGCGGGTGTTGGTGTTGCCCGTCACCTCGGCGACCTTCTTGGCCAGTGAGTTGGCGACGGCCTTGGCGATCAGGGTCTTGCCGCAGCCCGGGGGGCCGTACAGCAGGATGCCCTTCGGGGCCGGCAGCTTGTGCTCGGCGTAGAGCTCCCGGTAGAGGTACGGCAGCTCGACCGCGTCGGTGATGGCCTCGATCTGGTCATCCAGCCCGCCCACGTCGGCGTAGGTGACGTCGGGCACCTCCTCGAGGACGAGCTCCTCGACCTCGGGGCGCTCCAGCTTCTCGATCAGCAGTCCGGTGCGCGACTCCATCAGGACGGTGTCGCCGGCCCGCAGCTTGACCCCGATGAGGGCGTCCGACAGTTCGGCCACCCGTTCCTCGTCGGCCCGTCCGTAGACCAGGGCCCGGGTCCCGCCGCCGAGCAGCTCCTTCAGCACCACCACCTCGCCCTGCCCCTCGCCCTCACGGGCCAGGATCACGTTGAGCGACTCGTTGAGCACGACCTCGTTGCCGCGGTCGAGATCGGAGGGGTCGATGTCCGGGTGGAGCGAGACGCGCATCTTGCGGCCGCCCGAGAACACGTCGACGGTGCCATCGTCGTTGGCGCCGAGGTAGGTGCCGTAGGCCGACGGCGGCTGGGTCAGCTTCTCCACCTCGTCGCGCAGGTTGGCGACGTGCTCCTTGGCCGTCTGGAGGGTGAAGGTCAGCTTCTCGTTCTGCGACACGGCCTGGGCCAGCTGGCCCTTGGTCTCGAGCAGCTTCTCCTCGAGGGTCTGGACGCGGCGCGGGCTCTCCTGGAGCCGGCGCCGGAGGACCGTCACCTCCTCCTCGGCGGTCAGGGCACGGGCCCGGAGCGTCTCGAGATCTTCCTCGTCGGCCGCCCGGCGCTGGCCGTCGGCATCGTCGAAATCAACCGTCGCAATCACCTCGTTCGAGCAGGGGGGGGACTCGATTGCGACCCTACACCGGCAAGGCCGTCGGAGAGACTCCCCCACGCCCGGTGGGGGCCCGACGCGGGCCCGGGCCTCCAGTTGGGTCCACCGTCTGTCGATGGAGTGGTTGCAGCGGTTAGCATGAGCTTCGCAACGGGACCGGAACCGCTCCGTGGAGCGTGCCGGGATCGCACCCGTCGGTCGCCGGTACGCCGAGGACACGGGTCCCACGCGTTCGAGCCGAGAGACATGTAGGAGAGACACAGCTGATGAAGGTCTGGATCGACCAAGATCTCTGCACGGGAGATGGCCTCTGCGAGGAGATCGCGCCCGCGGTCTTCACGCTGCTCGACGACGGCCTGGCCTACGTCAAGGACGGCTCCGACGTGAAGAACGAGCCGGGCGGCTCCGCCGGGATGGCCGCCGTGCCGGGTGAGCTCGAGGACGCCGTGGTCGAGGCCTCCGAGGAGTGCCCCGGCGAGTGCATCTTCATCGAGCAGAGCTGACCCGGTCCGCCGGGGCGCACCGCGCCCCGTAGCCCGACTGCCCGAGCGACCTACTCGTTGGCCTCGTCGGGTTCAGGCCCGTCGTCGACCCGGTCGTCGACGACCGGGTCGGCACCCGCGTCGACCGTGGCCACCACCGGCGGCACCCAACCGACGGCACCGCCCGGCCGGCTGCCCTTCCCCTCGGGACGCAGCAGGCGGGCCGTGGTGAGGAACCCGGTGTGGCCCACCATGCGGTGGTCGGGCCGGACGGAGCGGTCCTCGATGTGCCACGTCCGGTGCAGCACCTCGAGGGTGCCCGGCATGCCGAAGGCGCTGTCCTGGAGCGATCCGCGGAACTGTGCCGTCTGGTTGATGGTCGGCAGGTAGGCGCAGATGATCCCGCCCGACCGTAGGGCCACCTCCGCGTGGGGCACCACCTGCCAGGGCTCGGGAAGGTCGAGGACGATCCGGTCGAGGCCCCGCTCCTCGATCCCCTCATAGACGTCGCGCAGTTCGACCCGGTAGTCGGCGTCGTCGCCGACCATGGCGACCACGTTGTTGTGGGCCCGGTTGGCGAAGTCCTCGCGCAGCTCGTAGCCGACGACGGAGGCGCCGGCCCGCAGCAGGGCCATCGACAGGGCGCCGGAACCCACGCCCGCTTCCAGGACCCGCATGCCGGGGGCGATGTCGGCCTCCATCAGGATGGCGGCCAGGTCCTTCGGGTAGATGACCTGGGCACCCCGGGGCATCTTCAGCACCATGTCGGACAGTGTCGGCCGGACCACCAGGAAGCGCCGTCCGGTGCTGCCGAAGATGGTCGACCCCTCGTAGGCCCCGATGAGGTCGTTGTGGGCCACGATCCCCACATGGGTGTGGAAGCCGGCGTCGGGCCGCAGCGTCAGCAGGTAGCGCCGCTCCTTGGCGTCGACCAGGAGCACCTTCTCCCCCGCCCGCAGCAGGCTCCGATCGGCACCGTCGGCCACCGGGGCATCGGACGACACGGGCTCCGACGCCTGCGCCACTTCGGCTCCCCCTGCGGGGTCCACGGTGGTCAGGAGCCGGGGCTCGACGTCGGGCCGGTCGGGCCCGCGTTGATCAGCAGGCGCTCACCCGGCTTCAACTTCGTGCGGTAGACGACGTCCTCGCTCCGCCGGGCCCGCAGCACCATCCACAGCGCGGCCCCGACCACGAACCAGGCCGTGTTGTAGCCGCGCATACCCCGGCCGATGGACCGCACCTGGAAGTAGCGGAGGACGGTCTCCATCGACTCAGATCCTGCGGACTTCGACGATGGTCGACTTGCGGCGGCCGGCACGTCGGCCGATCAGGAACACGACGGCCACGCTGATCACCACGATGCCCAGCCCGATGGCCAGGGCCTGGGAGCGGACCTCTTGGACGTCGCCGGTGACCCCGCCGGTCACCTCGCGGAGCTTGGCCTCGATCTGGTCGCGGGTAATCTTCTCGTCGGCCGGGCTCATGCCTGCTCCTTGTCGGACGTGGGATCGGGGGTCTGGCCCCGGCTGATCGCCCTCACGGAGAGGAAGGCGATGAGGACGACCACTACGGCGCAGATGACGTAGGGGATCC
Source organism: Acidimicrobiales bacterium (assembly GCA_036511155.1). Taxonomy (GTDB): domain Bacteria; phylum Actinomycetota; class Acidimicrobiia; order Acidimicrobiales; family RAAP-2; genus Bog-756. The sequence continues at coordinate 8,213 of DATCCR010000242.1, read as the reverse complement.
AGGACAGATTGCCGGTGAAGGTGCTGCCGGTCTCGGTCTGCAGGACCCGGAGGAATCCGACGGCCAGGACGAACAGGCCGATCGAGAGCGCCACCGAACCGGACACGCCGAGGGCGACGTACCGCCCGAGCCCCTTGACCGGGTCGAGCGTCTCCTGCTTGATGTAGTCGACGACGAGCTTGACGACTTCCTGGCTCTCGTCACGCAGGCCGCTGAGCCCCCGTTTGCCGTCACTCCGGCCTGGCGCCACGTTCCTCCTCGGATACTCCACCGGTGCCCGGCGGATGCCGGTGCCACCCCCGACCACCTGCCCGGGTGCCTTCAGAAGGCACACCCGACGATCGGACGGCCCAACTCTAGCCAGCCACGCCCGCCACCTGGCTCAACCCCGCTCCGTGAAGAGGTACGTGGAGCTGGCCCGGGCCACCGTCCGCCCGGCGTCATCCACCACCTCGGCCTCGGCAAAGGCCACCCGCGACCCGCCCGAGACGATGTGGGCCGTGCAGTCGAGCACGCTGCCGACCTTGGCTGCGGCGAGGAAGCTGGTCTTCATCTCGACGTTGGAGGCGAAGACCTTCCTGCCCGCGCCCTTGGCCCAGGTGACGGCGGCGGAGCCCATGGCCGAGTCGGCCATGGCGCCGAGGAAGCCGCCCTGGACGATGCCGGCCGGATTGGCGAAGCGCTCGTCGGCCCGCATCCGCCACACCGTCCGGCCGGGGACGGACTTGTCGACGCAGGTCATGCCCAGCGTCAGCTCGCAGTTGGGAGGCACCTGGATGCGGGAGTCGGCCACCGCGTGACGATACCCCCGGTGTGCGCTCGACCACGGAACCGCGATACTGGACCCATGGCCATCGACGCGCACCACGGCAGCGAACCGGTCGTCCTGGTGGGCGAGGCCACCGAGGACTGGACCGGCGACGCCCGCTTCCACGAGTACTCGGCCGCCGCCGACCCGGTCGGCTCCGGGGCCATCTCCCGGGTGCCCGTCCAGCGGTTCGCTGCCGCACTCCACGAGGGCCCCGGCACCCGCCTGATCCCTCTCGACCTGTCGGGCGCGCTGGGTGTCCCCTACCCGGCCACCAGTCCGGCGCTGCTGGCCGCCTTCATGGTCCTCGAGCCCGGCAGCCCGCTCACCACCAGCCCCGACGCCACCAGCGAGCTCTACTACTGCCTCGAGGGCACCGGGCGCACCGGCTTCAGCCGGACCCCACTTCCCGGTGATGCCACGGGTCCGCCCTTGACGGAGGGCGCCATCGCTTGGGGACGGGGCGACTTCGTCACCCTCCCCGCCGGATGCAGTTGCGAGCACACCTCCGGCCCGGACGGCAGGGCGCTCCTCTACCGGGTGACCGACGCACCGCTGCTGGCCTACCTGGGCGTGACCCCCGCGCAGGCCCGCTTCGCCCCCACCCGCTACCCCGCGGCCGCCTCGCTCGCCCGCCTGGCCGAGGTCGAGGCCCATCCGGACGCGGGCAGTCGGAACCGCGTCTCGATCCTGCTGGGCAACGCCGCTCAGCCCCAGACCCTGACCGCCACCCACACCCTGTGGGCCATGCTCGGCGTACTGCCGGCCGACCGCGTCCAGCGCCCCCACCGCCACCAGAGCGTGGCCCTCGACCTCATCACCGACTGCGCGCCCGGCTGCTACTCCCTGGTCGGCGCCGAGGTCGACGACCGGGGCGAGATCGTCGACCCGGTCCGGGTCGAGTGGGAGAGCGGCGGCGCCTTCGTCACGCCGCCCGGCCTGTGGCACAGCCACCACAACGAGTCCGGCCGTCCGGCCCACCTCGTCCCCATCCAGGACGCCGGTCTCCACACCTACCTGCGCTCCCTCGACATCCGGTTCACCTCGTCGGTCGGGTGAACCAGGTGGCGTTCGCCAGCGCCCTGTCCCGCCACCCGGTCACCAGCCTGGCCACCGGCGAGGTGGTGGGAAGCGTGCTCGAGGAGGTCGGCGAGCGGCCGGATCTGGTCGTGGTCACCGTCACCCGTCCCCACGCCGGGGCCCTGGAGGACGTGGTGGCCACCGTCGACACGCTGCTCCACCCGCTGGCCCTGATCGGCTGTGCCGCCGAGTCGGTGGTCGGACGCGGCTCCGAGGTCGAGGAGCTGCCGGGGGTGAGCTTGTGGGCCGGCCAGGTCGGCCCCCTGCTCGCCTTCCCCCTGTCGGCCACCCGCCTGGCCGATGACCAGTGGTCGTTCGACGGGTGGCCCGACCAGGTCGGGTTCGCCCCTTCGGCCGCAGTGGTCCTGGCCGACCCCTTCACCTTCCCGGCCGCCGAGTTCTGTGCCGAGCTCCGGGACCGCCGCCCGGGGCTGCCGGTCATCGGCGGCTACGCCTCGGGTGCCTCGGGGCCCGGCGGCACCCGCCTGGCCCTCGGCGACCGGGTGCGCGACAGCGGAGCGGTCGCCGCACTGCTGGGTCCGGCCACGGAGATCGTGCCGGTGCTGTCGCAGGGGTGCCGTCCGTTCGGGAAGATGCTGACCGTCACCCGGACGGAGCGGAACCTCGTACTGGAGATCGCCGGGCGGCCGGCCATGGAGTGCATGGTCGACCAGATCGGTGAGCACCTCGCCCGGGCCGACATCGCCGGTATCGAGGGCAACGGGCTCCTCCTCGGGCGCTGCATCGACGACGGCGTCCTCGACCCCGGTCCCGCCGACCTCCTGTTCCGTCCCCTGCTGGGCGTGGAGCGGGCCACCGGCGCCCTCTCGGTGGAGGAACGGGTCCCGCTCGGCAGCGCCGTGCAGTTCGCCCTGCGGGACGCCGGCACCGCGTCCGACGACCTGGCCGCCGCGCTGGCCGGCCGTCGCGCCGATGCCGCCCTGCTGTTCACGTGCAACGGCCGAGGCACCCGCCTGTTCGACGTGGCCGACCATGACGCCGCCGCCGTGGCCCGGTCCCTCGGGCCGGTCCCCCTCGGCGGGCTCTTCGCCTCCGGCGAATTCGGGCCGGTCGGAGGGACCAACTTCGTGCACAGCTTTGCCGCGTCGTTGGCGCTGTTTCGGGAGCGTTGAGCCCGCCGTCCGGGTTCCCACGCCGACGCGCACGGCCGGTAGGGTTTGCCCGATGCCCACGCCGCCCCCGTCACCACTGGTCCCCGCCCCGAGCGGCGAGCTCGAGCAGCGTGGCGTAGACGTCATCCGCGGCCTCGCCATCGACGCCCCGAGGGCCGCCCACTCGGGCCACCCCGGCGCGGCCATGGCCCTCGCCCCCCTGGCCCACGTCCTGTTCACCCGGGTCATGCGCCACGACCCCTCCGATCCCCACTGGCCGGACCGGGACCGCTTCGTGCTGTCCAACGGGCACGCCTCGATCCTCCTGTACTCGATGCTGCACCTGACCGGCTACGGGCTCACCCTCGACGACCTCAAGGCCTTCCGCACCTGGGGCAGCGCCACGCCGGGCCACCCCGAGCGGCATCACACGGCCGGGGTCGAGGTCACCACCGGGCCGCTCGGCCAAGGGTTCGCCAACGGCGTCGGCATGGGGATCGCCGAGCGGTGGCTGCGCACCCACTTCTCCCCCGAGCTGTGCGACCACCACACCTACGTGGTGGCGGGAGACGGCTGCCTGGAGGAGGGCATCTCCCACGAGGCCGCATCGCTGGCCGGCCACCTGCGCCTCGGCAAGCTGGTCTACGTCTACGACGACAACCACGTCACCATCGACGGGCCCACCGAGTTGAGCCTGAACGACGACGCCGCCGAGCGCTTCGCCTCCTACGGGTGGGCGGTCGACGACATCGGCGAGGTGGCCAACGACCTCGACGCCGTGGAGGCAGCCCTGCTGCGGGCCCGGGCCGACGAGGACCGCCCGTCCCTCATCATCCTGCGCAGCCACATCGGCTATCCCGCCCCCAATCTCACCGACTCGTCCAAGGCCCACGGCGACCCGTTCAGCGACGAGGAGACCCGCCTGACCAAGGAGATCCTCGGGCTCCCGACCGACGAGACCTTCTGGGTGCCCGACGACGTGCTGTCCATGTATCGCTCCACCATCCCCCGCGGCCGGGCCATGCGGGCCGAGTGGGAGGCCCGCCTGACCACCTGGGACGGTGACCGGGCCCGGTGGGACGCGGCCCAGGGCGGGCACGGCATGCCCGGCTGGGAGGCCAAGCTGCCCACCTTCGCCCCCGCCGACGGCCCCATGGCCACCCGCAAAGCCATCAAGGCCTGCCTGGACGCCACTGCCGAGCAGCTGCCCGGCCTCATGCCCGGCAGCGCCGACCTGACCGGCAACACCGGCATGGCCCTGGCCGGGGCCACCGCCCAGTCGGCAGAGGACCCGGGCGGCAGCCTGGTCCACTACGGCATCCGCGAGCACGCCATGGGCGCCGTCATGACCGGCATGGCCGCCCACGGCGGGACCCTCCCGGTGGGCGGCACGTTCTTCGTCTTCTCCGACTACATGCGCGGGGCGGTCCGGGTGGCGGCAATCTCCGGTGCCCACGTCGTCTACTCGTGGACCCACGACTCGGTCGGCCTGGGCCAGGACGGCCCCACCCACCAGCCCATCGAGCAGCTGGCCGCGGTGCGGGCCATGCCCGGCCTGCGGGTCATCCGGCCGGCCGACGCCAACGAGACGGCGCAGGCCTGGCGGATCGCCGTGGACGCGGAGGGGCCGACCGCCCTGATCCTCTCCCGGCAGGACCTGCCGATCCTGGTCGAGACGGCGAGTCTGGCTGCCGGCGGCGTGGCCAAGGGCGGCTACGTCCTGTCCGACCCGGCCGACGGCCCGGCCCAGGTCGTGCTCATCGGGACGGGCAGCGAGGTCTCGCTGTGCCTGGACGCGGCCCGCCTGCTGGCCGAGGCCGGCACCCGGGCCCGCGTGGTCTCGCTCCCCTCCTGGGAGCTGTTCGCCGAGCAGGGCGACACCTACCGCCACGAGGTCCTGCCGCCCGACGTCCCCACCCTGTCGGTCGAGGCCGCCAGCACCTTCGGGTGGGAGCGGTACGCCGACGCTTCGGTGGGCATCGACCACTTCGGGGCGTCGGCTCCCGGCGAGGTCGTACTCCGTGAGTTCGGCTTCGACCCGGTCCACGTGGCCGCCCGGGCCACCGCGCTCCTCGGCCACGCCACCTGACCGTCCGACCACGGGCGCACGACAGCACGACCCGGCACACTCCCCCAACCGGACCCCTCGAGAGGACCCCCGATGACCACACTCCACGACCTCTTCGCCGATCAGGGCCAGAGCCCCTGGCTCGACAACCTCCGCCGCGACTGGCTCCAGGACGGCACCCTGTCCGGACTGGTCGACCAGGGCATCCGTGGGGTGACCTCCAACCCGACGATCTTCGCCAAGGCCATCAGCGGCCAGGACACCTACGACGAGCAGTTCGGCGCGCTGATCGCCACCACCTCGGTCGAGGACGCCTACTGGGACCTGGTGGTCGACGACATCCTGGCCGCCCTCGCCATCCTCCGGCCGGTGTTCGACGCCTCGAGCGGCAGCGACGGCTTCGTGTCGGTCGAGGTGGCACCCTCGCTGGCCCATGACACCGAAGGCACCATCGAGGCGGCCCGGGGCCTGCACACCCGGATCGACCGGCCCAACGTGCTGGTCAAGATCCCGGCGACCCCCGAGTGCGTGCCCTCGATACACCAGATGATCGCCGAGGGGCGCAGCATCAACGTCACCCTCATCTTCTCCATCACCCGGTACGCAGAGGTGATCGAGGCCTATCTCTCCGGGCTCGAGGCACTGGCCGGCTCCGGGGTCGACGACCTGTCCGGCGTGGCCAGCGCGGCCTCCTTCTTCATCAGCCGGGTGGACACCGAGGTCGACAAGCGCATCGAGGCGGCGGCCGGCGGCGGAGCCTCCCACCTCCTCGACCTGCGGGGCCGGGCCGCCGTGGCCCAGGCCCGGTTGGCCTACGCACTGTTCGCCGAGCGGTTCTCGGGGGCCCGGTGGGAGGCCCTGGCCGCCAAAGGCGCCCGGGTCCAGCGCCCCCTGTGGGCCTCCACGTCCACGAAGAACCCGGCCTACCCCGACCTCGCCTATGTGGACACACTGATCGGGCCCGACACCGTCAACACCATGCCGGACGGCACGGTGGCCGACTTCCTCGACCACGGGACGGTGGCCCGCACCGTCGACGCACATCACGACGACGCCCGGACGGTCATCGACCGCCTGGCTGCCGCCGGCATCGACATGGAGGACGTGGCCGCCGTGCTCGAGGCCGAGGGGGTGTCCTCGTTCGCCGCCTCGTTCGACGACCTGATGGCTTCGCTCGCCACCAAGGCGGCCGACCTCGCCTCACGCTGAGGCACCTGCCCGGCCCGCGTACCCACCAGCACCGCCAGCCAACACACCCACCCCCAGGAGGAGCACCCATGAAGATCGCCATGGTCGGACTCGGCAAGATGGGCGCCAACATGGCCCAGCGGCTCATCGAGCACGGACACGAGGTGGTGGCCTTCGACCTGAGCGAGGAGGCCCGCAACGGTGCCGCGGCCATCGGGGCCCAGCCCGTCGCCACGCTGGAGGACCTGGCCGCCGCCCTCGAGCCGCCCCGGGTGGCCTGGGTGATGGTGCCGGCCGGCAAGCCCACCAACGACACCATCACCACCCTCGCCGGCCTGTTCGCGCCGGGCGATGTGGTCATCGACGGCGGCAACTCCAACTACAAGGAGACCGCGCCCCTGGTCGACGAGCTGTCCGGGCGGGGCATCGCCCTGGTGGACGCCGGCACCTCGGGCGGCATCTGGGGTCTGGAGGAGGGCTACTGCCTCATGGTGGGCGGCACGAAAGAGGCCGTGGCCGTGTGCGAGCCGGCCTTCCTCGCCCTCGCCCCCGAGGGCGGGTACGCCCACGTGGGCCCGCCCGGGTCCGGCCACTTCGTCAAGATGGTCCACAACGGGATCGAGTACGGCCTCATGCAGGCCTACGCCGAGGGCTTCGAGATCATGTCCGAGGCCCCCGAGTTCGAACTCGACCTCCATGAGATCGCCGCCATCTGGCGCTACGGCTCGGTCGTGCGGTCCTGGCTGCTGGAGCTGGCCGAGCGGGCCCTCCGGCCGGAGTCGGGCTTCGACCAGATCGAGGCCGTGGTGGCCGACTCGGGCGAGGGCCGCTGGACGGTCGAGGAGGCCATCGAGCGGGGCGTGTCGGCTCCGGTCATCTCCTCGGCCCTGTTCGCCCGGTTCGCCTCCCAGAAGCCGGACGCCTTCGGACTCCGCCTGGTGTCGGCGTTGCGCAACCAGTTCGGCGGCCACGCCTTCACCACCACCGAGGGCACCCTGGGCGGGGAGACGGGGACCCCGACGTGAGCCCCGACCCCGAATCGATCGCGGCCGCCATGGATGCCGAGCGGGACCCCGGCTCGGCCACGCCGAGCGCCGCGGAAGGCAAACAGCGCACGCTGCCGCCCGTCCTCTCGAAGGCCCCGCCGGTGGCCATGGTGATCTTCGGTGCCTCCGGTGACCTCACCGGCCGCAAGATCCTTCCGGCCCTGGCCCGTCTGGCTGACCGGGGCGTGCTCGACGACGGGTTCACCGTGATCGGCGTGGCCCGCACCGAGTGGAGCGACGGAGAGTTCCGCTCCCACGTGGCCGAGTCCACCCCGGACGCCGGGCCCAAGTGGCGGGCACTCACCGAGCGGTTCAAGTACGTGACGGGCGAGTACGACCATCCGGACACCTTCGACCAGTTGAAGACCCATCTCGACGAAGCCGACGCACTCGACGGCACCGACGGCAACCGGCTCTACTACCTGGCCACCATCCCGAGCGTCTTCGGCCTGGTCGCCCAGGCCCTGGCCACGCACGGCTGCAGCGGCCCCGGGGAGGGCGGCACGTTCGCCCGGGTCGTCGTCGAGAAACCCTTCGGCCGTGACCTCGCCAGCGCGCTCGAACTCAACGACCAGATGCACACGGCGTTCGAGGAGAGCCAGATCTACCGGATCGACCACTACATGGGGAAGGAGACGGTCCAGAACGTCCTCGCCCTGCGGTTCGCCAACGCCATCTTCGAGCCCCTCTGGCACCGCAACCTGGTGAAGAGCGTCCAGATCACCGTGGCGGAGAGCCTGGGGGTCGGGGGTCGGGCCGGGTACTACGACCAGGCCGGGGCCCTCCGGGATATGGTCCAGAACCACCTCACCCAGCTCCTCACCCTCACCGCCATGGAGGTGCCGGTGGACTTCGACGCTGAGAGCATCCGCACCGAAAAGGCCAAGATCTTGCGGGCCATCCCGCCGGTC
>DATCCR010000241.1:0-4935 GCA_036511155.1 Acidimicrobiales bacterium | reverse complement strand
CGTAGAAGCCGAACGACATCCTGGTCAGGTGCTCGTAGATGATGGTGCGCAGGTCGTACTCGATGTCGTAGGCCGTCTCGAAGAGGAACAGGCGGGCGATGTAGCCGATGACCGCCCCGACCAGGCCCAGCCCGACGATCCACCAGACGTAGAAGCTGAGCGGCACGGTGTGGTGCTGGATCGAGTTGGTGATGGCCTTGTTGAGCAGCTGCGGGATCTCCACCTGGAGCACCAGGCCGAAGAACGACAGCGACAGCGAGATGACGAAGATGGTGCGGTGGGCCCGGATGATGGGCAACGCCCGCCGCCACCACGTCAGGGAGGTGTCGGGATCGATGCCCGACGGAGGCGCCTCCGTGCGGGCCTCCTCGGCGATGGGCACGAAGGCGGTCCCCTGCTCGGGCTCGCCGACGGGGCGGGGTCTCAGGGTGGGCGCCCTCATCGGCCCCACCGGGCCGTGCGGTAGGCGACCAGCGCCGTGCGCCAGCCGGCCAGGCCGCGGAAGGCCTCCTCGGTCACGGCCGGGTCACCCAGCACGTCGGTGATCTCGTGGAGCCGGGCGTCGACGGCGGCGTCGGCCGCGTCCAGCACCCGGTGGCCCTCGTCGGTCAGCACGTGGTCGACCCGTCGCCGGTCGCCCTCCACCGTGCGGCGCTCGACCAGTCCCCTGACCACCAGGCCGTCGACCACCGCGGTGATGGTGGGTGGGCGGACGGCCAGACGCTGGGCCAGGTCGGAGGAGACGGCCGAGCTCTCGTCGAGCATGCCGAGGATGCGGTACTGGGGGAGCGACAGGTCGACGGTGCCGAGCCCGATCTCCACCTGCTTGGCCAGCCAGGCCGCCGTGCGGCCGAGGGTCCGGCGCTCGTCGTCGACCGCGGTGGCGGCGGGGGTTCCTTCGGGATTCACATAGTTAGAGTATCGAAGGAGTTGGCCCGACCGTTCGCCCGGGACCGGCGGGGCCGGCACCGGATCAGCCGAGCTCGTCGTCGAACTCGACGACTGAGCACCACCTGTTGCCGGCCGGCGACCATGGATCTGGCTGCAGTGCTCGGTCCGACGGTACGTTGGACGTACGAAGGAGGTGGGCCATGGACGAGGGACCGGAGTACCCGGGGGAACCCGACGGCGTCGTTGTGCCGGAGATCACCGATGGGGCGTCCGTGGACGTTCCGGCCGGCCCGGTGGCGGCCCCCCCGGTCGTGCCCGTCCCGCCCGCTGGCGTCCCCACGAGGCGCGGCCTCGGCCTCGTGCTCGCCGCGGTGGCCGTGGTGGTCATCGCCGCCGTGGGTGTCGTCGTGGGCGTCACGTCCGGATCCCGCTCGGCCACGCCCCCCGCATCGGCCGGCTCGCCGAGCAGGGTGGTGCTGACCGCCATCGACTCGACGCTGGGCGCCAAGACCGCCGACCTGCACATGACCATGGTCTTCACCCTGCCCGGGAAGGGACAGTTCCGCGCCACGGGCGACGGAGTGATGGACTTCACCAACAATGCCTCCCAGGTCACCGTCGAGTATCAGGGCGTGGCGTCGCTCGACGGGTTCAAGCTCACCGAGCTCTTCGTCGGAGGTGCGGGCTACCTGTCGATGAGCCACATCGGCATGATCGTCCCGGGCAAGTCGTGGATCGCTCTCCCGTCGGCCGGGGGCTCCATCGCCCCGGGCAGCTCGAACCCGGCGGCCATGTTCCAGATCCTCCAGGCCCAGGGCGACCAGGTCACCCCGCTCGGACCGTCCGAGGTGAACGGTGCCGCGGTCAACGGCTACCACGTCGTCATCACCGAGGCCGCTATCCAGAAGCGCCTCAGCCAGGCGAACCTCCCCGCCGGCCTGGCCCAGGCGGCGCAGGGCATGTTCAGCGCCGGTGGGATCACCATGGACGTCTACGTGGATGCGTCGAGCGGCATGCTGCGGCGGACCGTGGTCGACCTCACGATGACCCTCGCCGGTCACACCGTCACGGGCAAGGCCGTCGAGGACACGTCGAATTTCGGCACCCCGGTGACGATCACCGCGCCGCCCGCCGACCAGGTGGCCTCGTTCCAGGAGTTCACGCAGGGCGCATCCAGAGCCCTCAGCTCGGCTTCCGGAGGCTGAGCCGGCTCAGCCGTGCCGCGGCGGATGGGCGCCGAAGAACGCCAGCATCAGCCGGGTCGCGCTGACGGCCTCGGTGGTGGTTCCGAACGCAGCCGCCGACAGGACGACGGGCGACCCCGGCCAGGTGTGGCCGCCGCCCTCCACCGTGTGGAGGACCACCGAGCTGCCGGACGCGCAGCCGCCCCACGTCCTGGTGACGATCCCCGGGGCCGGGGTGGCGGGGACCGGGTCCGGCCGGCACCGGTCGAGACGGGCCCACGCCTCCAGATTCTGCACCGCACCCACCACCGGGATACCCGGCACCGAGCGGCCCGTGGCCCCGGAGGCGTAGGGGACGATGGGATCGGCCGTGCCGTGGAAGGCGAGCACCGCCAACGGCCCACGGCACGGGCGGAGCAGGTACTCGGCGGCCACCAGGCCGACGGCGGCGATATGGTTCGCCGGGTCGCAGGCGGCAATGGTGGCGAACTCGCTCCCGAGTGAGATCCCGGCCGCATAGATCCGGGAGCGGGCCACGCAGTAGCGGGCGCCGAGGTCCGACTCGAGGGCCGCCACCAGCCGCTGGTCGTCCGTCTGGGTGCCCGGAGCGGCCAGGTCCCAGTTCCCGCCCCGCGCATCGGGGGTGACCACCAGGTAGCCGGCCGACGCACCCTCGGCCGGCAGCTGCGAGTAGGCCGACTGCTGGACGGCGTTCGACCCGCTGCCGTGGAAGTCGAAGAGGAGCGGCGCGGGCCGATCCGGGCGGTACGACGCGGGCACGGCCAGCCGGTAGGTCCGAGTGGCGCCGGACACGACCAGGGACTGGTCGACGTCGCCGAAGATGGCCGCGGTCGTCGGGCCGACGACGGGCGCCCGACCGCAGCCGGTGCCGAGGGCGGCCGGTCCGGGGGTGGCCGTCGTGGTGGTGGAGGCGGCCGAAGTGCAGCCGGCTGCCAGGGCCGCGACGGCCAGGACGATGACCAGGTGGGCGCCGGCGGCCCGACGGGCCGTTGCGCTCCCTACGAGTAGATCCCGGCGATGCCGACGTTGATGCCGTCGGGCGTCCGGGAGCGGTGCACGGCCTGGACCTCGGTGAACTCGGACAGGCCCCACGGGCCGTTCTCGATGCCCAACCCACTCCACTTGAATCCGCCGAAGGGCTGGGCCGGGCCGAGGGCCAGGTGGGTGTTGATCCAGGCGGTGCCGCACTCCAGGCGGCCGGCCACCTCGGCGGCCCGGTCGGCGTCGGTGCCCCACACCGAACCCGAGAGCCCGAAGTGGGTGGCGTTGGCCCGCTCGACCACGTCGTCGATGTCGCGGTAGGGGATGACCGGCAGCGCCGGGCCGAACTGCTCCTCGTCCACGATCCGGGTGCCGTCGCTGATGTCGGTCAGGATCGTCGGCTCGAAGAAGTAACCGGGCCGGTCCATCGCCTTGCCACCGACCGTGGCCCGGGCGCCGTGGGCCAGGGCATCGGCCACCAGCTCCTTGACCCGCTCGAACTGCGGGGCATTGTTGATCGGGCCGAGCTTGGCGTCGGGCTCGGTGCCCTCGCCCACCTTGACCTCGGCGGCATGGGCGGTCAGCGCCTCGACGACCTCGCCGTACAGCGACTCGGGCACGTAGACCCGCTTGATGGCCGAGCACACCTGGCCGTTGTTGTTGAAGGCGGCGGCGAAGATGGCCCGGGCGACCTTGGCCGGGTCGGCGTCGTCGAGCACGATGGCCGGATCGTTGCCGCCGAGTTCGAGGGTGACCCGCTTCAGGTCGGGGGCGGCCGACTGGGCCACCAGCTTGCCGGTGGCGGTGGACCCGGTGAAGCTGACCTTGCGCGGCACCGGGTGACCCGTCATCCATGCGCCCAGCCCGTCGCCGCCGCTGACGACGTTGAGCACACCGGGGGGCACGACGTCGCGGAGCAGCTCGACCACCTTCAACGTGGTGAGCGGGGTGTACGGCGAAGGCTTCAGCACCATCGCGTTGCCGGCCAGCAGCGCCGGGGCGATCTTCCAGAAGGCGAGGGTCAGTGGGAAGTTCCAGGGGGTGATGGCCGCCACCACGCCGACGGGCCGGCGCACCACTTCGACGTAGGCCTCGGCGTCGTCTTGGATGACCTGGGCCGGCGTCTCGAGGGCGGCGAAGTACTGGCACCATATGGCCGAGGCGAAGACCTCGATGTTGGCCTCGGCCAGGGGCTTCCCCTGCTCGGCGGTCAGGATGGGGGCGAGCTCACCGGCTGATGCGAACAGGGCGTCGGCCATCTTGTTGAGGACGGCGCGGCGGGCCGCCTCGTCGACCTTCCAGTCCCGCTGGGCCTTGGCCGCCGAGTCGAAGGCGGCGTCGAGCTGCTCACGGGTGCACTCGGGCGCGTGGGCGAAGACCTCGCCGTTGGCGGGGTTGACCACCCCGAACGAGTGTGCGGCGGGCACGGTGTCGCCGCCGATGGTCATGACGAAGTCGGACATGGTGATCCCCCAGGGGTGCGGTGGTTTCCTGTCGCGAACCTACACCGGCGACTGCGGGTCTTCCCGGGTGACGGGGCAACCCGGGTGGCGCCGGGGCCGGGCCCGTCGGGATCAGACGGGGACCGGTTCCTCCTGCTGGATCGCCGGTGGCGTCGGGGGGATGCTCCCGGTCGGGGCATCGGGATCGACGACCACGTGGGGCAGCCATTCGAGCCACTTCGGGAACCACCAGTTGGCCTCGCCCATCAGCAGCATCAGTGACGGCACGATGGCCATGCGGATGACCACCGCGTCGACGAGCACCCCGCCGGCCAGGCCGAGGCCGAACTCCTTGATGACCCGGATGCCGCCGAAGATGAAGGCGCCGAACACCAGGATCATGATCAGGGCGGCGG
>DATCCR010000240.1:0-10053 GCA_036511155.1 Acidimicrobiales bacterium | reverse complement strand
TCGGAGACGAGGAGTAGGTAGGCGGCCCCCCCGGCGAACAGCAGTGCTGTGACCGCCTCGACCCACCGGTGGGGGAGCAGGGCCAGGAGCCGTCCGGCCAGAACGGCGACGCCGGCATGGAACCCGAAGGCGGCCGTCGCCCCGATCCACACCAGCACCGGGCGGTGCCGGCTGCCCAGGATCAGGGTGGCGATCATCGTCTTGTCGGGCAGCTCCGCCACGAAGATGAGGGCGAAGACGCCGAGGATCAGGCCGAGTTGCACCGACTCAGGATAGAGACTGGGGTGACGCCCGGTGGACCGGGTCCACCGGGCGGACCGCCGGGCACGGCCGGTGGCTCACCCTTCGAGCCCGAGCACCTCGGTCAAGGTGGCGGCCATGGTGGCCCCCTCGCGCCGACCGAAGTCCACGCTCATGGCCAGCCGCTCGAGGATCTGCTCCACGGTCCGACCCCCGGCGGCCAGTGGGTTGGCCTCGATGAAGGAGGTCACCCCGGCGGCGAGCTCGGGCGGCGAGCACAGGGCCCGGACCCCGTCGAGCATGCGCGGGAGCGTGTTGGACGGGAACTTCTTCGGGAACTCGTCCCATGCGGCGACGATCCGCTCCCAGGTGGCCGGCCCGGCTTCCCGGTTGACCAGCAGGAGGCGGATCAGGAACGGGGCGTCCTGGCTCCGCACCTCGGTCATGGCCAGCTCGAAGGTGCGTGCGGACAGTGCGGCGTCGCCGAAGCTGGCCAGGGCATCGAGGTAGCGGTGCTCCTCCTGGGGGGTGGACGGGCTCCGGTAGCGGGCCAGGCAGGCCTCGTACTCGTCGACGCCGCCGTCGGCCGCCACGATGTCGAGGACGGCCGAGGCGATGTCGCCGTGGAGGGGCGTCGCCTCCCGCCCGGCGAACCGGCTCGCCGCCTCGGCCCGGACCCCGGGGTCGGCCCCGATGGTCCCGAGCGTACGCAGCACGGCCGACCGCAGCGACGGGGTCCGCTCGTCGTCGGCATCGCGCGGGTCCCACCCGAGGCTTGCGGCCAACGGCCCGAGCAGGTCGCGCACGGCGGCGGCCAGGGTCGGGCGGCCCTCGTCGGGCACGATCCGGTCGAAGAGCCCGAGGGCGCCGACCACCACGGACCACACCGACGGGTCGCTCTCGCCCGAGTCGGCCAGCGCCTTGGCCAGCCGGAGCAGGTCGGCCACCCGGGCGTGCCCGGCCAGCGTGGCCGCCCAGGTGTCGGACACCAGGTTGTAGCGCTCGAGGGGGGCGAGGTCGCCGAGCCTGTCGGCCAGATGGGCCACCCGCTCTGCCGAGTAGGCGACCCGGTAGTAGCCCGAGCCCCCGGCGTTGACGACCACGTCGTCGCCCCCGGTTCCGGCGTGTTCGGCCGCGGTCAGCAGCAGCGCGTCGGCCCAGTCGTCGGTCGCCCTCAGCGAGCGGTGGAGCACCGGGACCTGCCAGCGCGAGCCGATGGCCCCGCCCGGGGCCCCCGAGTAGGAGAACGGCTGCTGGGCCAGCGACCCGTCGTCGCCCACCGTGACCAGCGGGTAGCCGCCCTGGTTGATCCAGGTGTCCATGATGCGGGCCACCGGGCGACCGCTCGAGCGCTCGAGGGCGTCCCACAGGTCGCGGGTCTCGGTGTTGGCGTAGGAGTGGGTGACCAGGTAGTCGTGGATGCCCTCGCGGAAGACGTCCGGGCCGATGAACTGCTCCAGCATGCGGAGCACGCTGCCGCCCTTCTGGTAGGTGAGGACATCGAACATGCCCTCGGCCTCCTCGGGCCGGCCCACCGGGAACTCCACGGGCCGGGTGGCGTGCAGGCCGTCGACGGCCATGGCCGCCTCGCGCTCGACGCCGAAGCTGACCCAGCGCTGCCACTCGGGTCGGTAGGCGTCCACGGCCAGCACCTCCATGAAGGTGGCGAAGGCCTCGTTCAGCCAGATCCCGTTCCACCACTTCATGGTCACCAGGTCGCCGAACCACATGTGGGCCATCTCGTGGCAGATCACGTCGGCCACCCGCTCGAGCTCGACCCGCGCCGCCGATGCCGGGTCGACGAGCAGCAGCGACTCGCGGTAGGTGATGCAGCCCAGGTTCTCCATGGCGCCCGCCGCGAAGTCGGGGATGGCCACCATGTCGACCTTGTCGCCCGGGTAGGGGATCCCGAAGTACTCGGTAAAGAACCGGAGGGCGTGGGCGCCCACGTCCAGGGCGAAGGCGGTGAGGTGGCCCTTGCCGAGCGGGTGGACCACCCGCAGCGGCACCCCGCCGACGTCGACCGGGTCGGTGTGCTCGAGCGGGCCCACCACGAAGGCCACCAGGTAGGTGGACATCACCATGGTCGGGGCGAAGTGCACCCGCTTCGTGCCACCGGGCCCGGCCGTCTCCTCGACCACCGGGCTGTTGGAGTAGGCGGCGAGGTGCTCGTCGACGACCAGGGTGATCTCGAAGGTGGCCTTGAACTCCGGCTCGTCGAAGCACGGAAAGGCCCGTCGGGCGTCCGTCGACTCCATCTGGGTGGTGGCGATGACGTGCTCGACGCCGGCGTCGTCGGTGAAGGTCGACCGGTAGAAGCCGTGGAGCTTGTCGTTCAGGATCCCGGTGAAGTCGAGGTGGAGGGTGGCGGTGCCCACGGCCAGGTCCTCGGGGAACGTGAGGACGACCCGCTCCTCGGACGCGTCCAGCGTGATCGTGGCCGCGACGGGGGATCCGCTCCCCCCGACCATCACCGTGGCGGTGGCGATCTCGAGCTCGGCGGCGTTGAGCACCACGGTGGCGGTCGGTGCCACGACGGTCACGTCGATGGCCACTTCGCCGGTGAAGGCGGCCGCCCCGAGGTCCGGCGTGAGGGTCAGCCGGTAGGCGTGGGGCAGGACCGTGGCCGGGAGCCGGTACGAGGAGGCGTCGTCGGTCCGGGGCGCAGAAGTCGAAGTGGTCATGCTGCGCAGGCTACCGTCGCGCCGTGCCTTCCGACCTCAACTCCGAGCAGAATTCGTCCCCGACCCCGACTGGCGCACCGCCCGCTGGCGATGACGCCCCGACCACGCGTCTCGACGTGGTCTGCGTGGGCAACGCCCTCGTGGACGTCCTGGCCTCGGCCAAGGACGAGGACCTCACCGAGCTGGACCTGATCAAGGGCACCATGGTCCTGGTCGACCACGTGCGGGCCGCCTCCATCTACGACCGGATGGGCTCCACCACCGAGGCCTCGGGCGGGTCGGCGGCCAACACCGCGGCCGGCGTCGCCGCCCTCGGCGGCCGGGCCGCCTTCCTCGGCCGGGTGGCCGACGACGGGCTGGGTCGGGCGTTCACCCACGACATCCGCTCGATCGGCGTCGCCTTCGACCCCACGCCCACCGCCGCTGTGCCTGGCGAGGTGGTGAGCGGTCACTGCCTGGTGCTGGTCACCGAGGATGCCGAGCGCACCATGGCCACCCACCTGGGCGTGGCCTCCGAGTTCGGCGCCGTCGACCTCCACGACGGTCACCTCACCTCCACCCAGGTCGTCTACCTCGAGGGCTACCTGTGGGAGCAGCCGCCGGCCAAGGCGGCCATGCGCGAGGCCATCGAGGTGGCCCACGTCAACGAGGCTGCCGTGGCCCTGACGGTGTCCGACCCCTTCTGTGTGATGCACCACAAGGCCGAATTCCTCGAGCTGCTGAACGGCGACCTCGAGCTGCTGTTCGCCAACGAGGAGGAGATCATGATGCTGTTCGGTACCTCCTCGTTCGACGCTGCGGTCGACGCGGTGGCCGAGACGGGCGTACTGGCCGTGCTCACCCGGGGCGCGCACGGTTCGGTGGTGGTCACCGCCTCCGGGCCGATCGAGGTTCCGGCCGCACCGGTCGACCGGGTGGTCGACACGACTGGAGCCGGCGACCTGTTCGCCGCCGGGTTCCTGTACGGGATCACCAACGGACTCCAGCCCGAGCAGGCCGCCCGGCTCGGGGGGGTCTGTGCCGCCGAGATCATCTCCCACGTCGGCGCCCGCCCCCAGGGCGACCTCCGGGCTCTGGCTGTGACGGCCGGGCTCTTCAGCTGATCCTGGCCTCCCGTACCCGGGGGTAGCCCCGAACGCCGTCCAGGGGGCGGCCGGCCGCACGGCGGCTCTCCTCGTGGGGCCGGACGCCGTCACCTAGAGTCGACGCATGCTCCGGCACCCCGCGCGCCTGGCCGTCTCGTGTGCGGTCGTGGTCGCCACCGCCCTGTCGCTGGCCGCGGCGCCGGCCGGAGCCGACGGGCCCATCAGCTGTGACGCCGACTGTCAGGCCATCCAGCAGACCGGCCAGGCCCTCGTGCACCGGGACGGCGGTCCGCCGGGCCTGATCGTGCTGGTCGACCGAGCGGGCGCGGTGACGGACTTCAGCTTCGGGACCTCGACGGTGGGCGCCAGTACGCCGATCGCCCCGACCGACCACCTCCGCCTCGCCAGCGTGTCCAAGGCCTACAGCGGGGCGGTGGCCCTGGCCCTGGTGGCCAAAGGCACCCTCCACCTGTCCGACACCGTGGGGAAGCGGGTGCACGGATTGCCGAAGGCGTGGCAGGACGTGACCCTGGCCGAGCTGCTCCACCACACCAGCGGGATCCCGGACCTCATCCGGTCCAAGGCGTTCGCCGAGCTGCTCAACGCCAACCCGTACGACCCGCCGTCGCGGTACGGCCTGGTGCGGTTCGCCTTTCCGCTCGCCATGGCGTTCACCCCGCCGGGCAGCTCGTACCGGTACTCCAACACCGACAACGAGCTCGTGGGTCTCATGGTGCAGGCGGCCGGCGAACGCTCCTACGAGCACGAGCTGGCCACGCTCGTGACGGGCCCCCTGGGGCTCGCCGACACCACCCTCCCGCAGGGGGAGGACCTGCCCGGGCCCTACGCCCACGGCTACGCCGTCAAGGCCGGCGACCCGCCCGCCGACGTGACCAACGTGTTCTCGGCCGGGTGGAGCTGGGCCTCGGGAGGGGTGGTCGCCACGCCGGCCGACGTCGACCGGTTCATCCGGGCCTACGCCAGCGGCTCGCTCACGACGAAGGCGGCCCACGCGGCGCAGTTCCACTTCCGGCCCGGGTCGTCGGAGCCACCCGGTCCGGGCACCAACGAGGCGGGACTGGCCATCTTCCGGTACTCGACCCGGTGTGGCACCGTCTACGGGCACACCGGCAACACGCTCGGCTACACGCAGTTCGCGGCATCGACGGCGGACGGCAGCCGATCCGTGGTGGTCCAGGTGAACGGGCAGATCACCCCGGGCAACGCCCCCGAGGCCTTCGCCGAGCTGCAGTCCGTCGAAGGGTCGGCCGTCTGCGCCGCGCTGTCGCACTGAGCCGGCGGGCGCCCTGCCGGCGGGTGTGCGGCCGGCCCGTGCTCAGTCGCCGTCGGGTGTCGATGGCCGGAAGGTGAAGGGGAGGTCGGCGATGCGCACCAGGAGCGAGGCCACGTCCCGACCGAGCGGCGCCAGCGCGGCGTCCAGCGTGGACAGGTCGTCGAGCACCGACTCGTCGATGGCGCACGAGCCCTCGTAGGAGACCTCGATGGCGCACTCGGGGTCGCCCGGGTCATCGAGCAGCACCTGCTCGATGGTCGCCGGGCCCCGGACCAGCGGCTCGCCCAGCACGTCGAGGTGGTCGGGGAGGGCGGCCAGCAACGGTCCGGCGTCGGGCGACCCGGCCAGGCCCTGGACCCGGAAGGCGATCTCCACCAGGACCTCGGGCGGCTCGTCGGGGTCGTCCCCGATGGCCCAGCTCCGGTAGGCGGTCTGACTCCAGGTCGGCCAGTCGAGGCTGGTGTCCACCCGGATCCGGGCCGGTCGTTCCTCGCCCGGCAGGCTGTAGGAGGTCTCGAAGCTCACGTCGCCGAGGAAGACGTCCACCTGGAAGCGCTCCTCGACGGCCTGGCGCTGGAGGAGCGCGGCCTCGAAGGCGTTCCGGTGGGAGGCGACGAGTTGGGTGAAGACGTGGTCCAGCATGGCGGGGCAGAGGCTACCGTTCTTCCGTGACCACCTCGCCCGGATCCCCGTCGGCCCCCGCGGTGTGGTCGGAGCGCCGGATCATCGCCTACGCGCACCAGGGTGGGGCGTGGGAAGGGCCTTCGTCCACCCTGCACACCATCGCCGCGGCCCTCGAGGCCGGGGCCACCGGCATCGAGCTCGACGTCCACGCCACCTCCGACGGTCGTCTGGTCGTCTGCCACGACGACACCGTCGACCGCACGTCGGCGGCCACCGGTGCCATCGCCTCGTTCACCTACGAGGAGTTGTCCCGTCTGGACAACGCCCATTGGTGGGTGCCCGGGGCCGACGTGACCCCCGGCCTCGACGACGAGGCCTACCCGCTCCGGGGTCGGGCCCCCGGTGACCACCGGTTCGGCTTCGCCCTGCTCGAGGAGGTGCTCGACGAGTTTCCGGGGGTGGTGCTCAACCTCGACATCAAGCAGACCGCACCGGTCGTCGCCCCGTACGAGGAGGCCCTGGCCGACCTGCTGCGGAAGCACGACTGCGCCGACCGGGTCATCGTGGCGTCGTTCCTCGACGCGGCGACCGACAACTTCTCGGCCTGCGCTCCCGAATTCGCGACCTCCGCCGGCACCTTGGCCACCGCCGAGTTCTACCGGGCGGTGCAGGCGGGGGAGCAGCCGCCGGCGATGCGCCACGTGGCCCTCCAGGTGCCGGTCTCCTTCGGTGACATCACCCTGGTCGACGCCCGTTTCGTCGAGGTGGCCCACGACCAGGGCCTGTCCGTGCACGTCTGGACCATCGAGGAGGAGTCCGAGATGGAGGCGCTGTGCGGCCTCGGGGTCGACGGGATCATCACCGACCGCCCTACGGCACTGGTCGAAGTGCTGGACCGGCTGGGGCACACATGGACCCCTGGGGGATGACGACCACCGCAACCGGTGCGGACCAGTGTCCGGACGCGACGGGACACAAGGGCGGGAACGCCCTGCAGCACGGGAGGGAACGGCCCCGACCGGTCACCCGGTGCGGGAACAAGAGCGGGGCGGCAACGCCCGGCCCCGGGGGGCAGCGGTCAGCCGCGCCCGCAGTTCGGCTTCTTGCCGTGGTTGGCCTTCTTCTTTGCGCGTAGCTTGCGCTTATTAGTCCGCTTCGACATAGGTGACAATGTTAGTAGGTAAGGGGCCATCAGAGCCAAACGAGGAGATGTCCGTGGAAGTGTCAGCCAATAGTGCGACGTCGAATGGCCAGCTCGTCGTGGTGGCGACGCCGCTGGGGAACCTTGGCGACATCTCCCGGCGCGCTCTTGGACTGCTCGCGAGCGCCGACGTCGTCTACTGCGAGGACACGCGCCACTCGAGCACACTCTTCAGCGCGCACAACATCGCCGTGAATCGCCGCCTGAGGGCATTGCACGAACACAACGAAGCCTCGCTGTGCGCTGAGGTCGTTGAACGCGTGCGTGACGGCCAGGTGGTGGTTCTGATCAGTGACGCGGGCACTCCGGGGATAAGTGATCCGGGCAGTCGCGTGATTGCCGCGGTGGCCCAGGCCGGCCTCGTCGTGACGACCGCCCCCGGACCGGCTGCGGTCATCGCCGCGCTTACCATCAGCGGGCTGCCCACCGAGCGATTCGTGATGGATGGATTCGTGCCGCGCAAGACCGGCGAGCGTGAGCTGCTCTACGGCCAGTGGTCGCGCGAGGCGCGTACCATCGTCTTCTACGAGTCTCCCCAGCGCCTGGGCACGACCCTCGCAGAGCTGGCCGCGCACTTTCCCCAGCGTCGCGTTGCCGTGGCCCGCGAGATCACCAAGCTGCACGAGGAGGTTATCCGAGGGACTCTCCAGCAGGTGGCGACGCTCATCGCGAGCCGCGACGTGCTGGGCGAGATCGTCGTGGTGCTCGAAGGCGCGCCCGAGGCGCTGGCGGTCGATGATCAGATGGTTCGAGCGGCCCTCGTCGAGCAGCTGACTGGGGGCGCCAGCGTGCGCGACGCAGTCTCGTACGTGGCCGATTCGTTGGGCGTGGCGCACCGAGTCGTCTACCGGCTCGCGCTCGAGTTGCGAGCCAACGACGGTTCGTGAGTCAGTAACCTTGACCGATGGATCGCTTCTTCGTCACCACCCCGATTTACTACGCTAACGACGCCCCGCACGTCGGTAGCGCCTACACGACGGTCAACGCCGACGCCCTGGCTCGCTGGCACCGTCTGCTCGGCGAGGAGACGAAGTTCATCACCGGCACCGATGAGCACGGCCAGAAGGTTGCCGATGCGGCCTTGAAGAGCGGATCTTCACCTCAAGCGTGGGTGGACCAGACATCGGCACGCTTCGTCGAAGCCTGGGATGCGCTCGGCGTCAGCTACGACGACTTCATCCGCACCACCGAGCCGCGCCATCACCTGAGCGTCCAGAAATTCCTCACGGCGATCTACGAGAACGGCTACATCTACAAGGACGTCTACCAGGGGCTCTACTGCGTGAGCTGCGAGGACTACTTCACCCTGGAGTCGAGCGACGAGGGCAAGTGCCCCATTCACGGGCGCCCGCTGACCGAGATGGAGGAGGAGAACTGGTTCTTCCAGCTCAGCGCCTTCGAGGACCGGCTGCTCGAGCACTACGCCCAGCACCCCGACTTCGTGACACCCGAGACCAAGCGCAACGAGGCCCTCGCATTCGTGAAGGGCGGCTTGAAGGACATCTCGATCACGCGCTCGTCCATCACGTGGGGCGTACCGGTTCCCTGGGACGACCGGCACGTCTTCTACGTCTGGTACGACGCGCTCATCAACTACCTCACGGCAGTCGGTTACGGCCGTGAGGATGACGAGGTCGAGAAATGGTGGCCGAGCTCGAATCACCTGATCGGCAAGGAGATCATTCGCTTCCACTGCGTCTGGTGGCCGGCCATGTGCATGGCCGCGGGTCTCGAACCACCGTCGCACGTGCACGTGCACGGATGGCTCCTCATCGGGGGCCAGAAGCTGGGAAAGACCATGGCGGCCAGCGGCGCCGTGAAGCTGACCGACATCTCGCCGATGGTCCTGACCGACGAGTACGGTGTCGACCCCGTGCGCTACTACCTCTTGCGAGAGACCGCGCTGGGCAATGACGGCGAATTCTCCCTGGAGGGAATCGTCCAGCGCTACAACACCGACCTGGCGAACAATCTGGGCAACCTCGTAGCCCGCGTCACGACCGTCGTGGAATCCAAGTGCGCGGGCGTGGGCCCCAGAGCCCAGGCCGACTCGCCGCTGCGCTTGGAGGCCGAAACGGCGATTGCCGAGTCCGAGTCCGCCTGGGGCCGGTTCGCGCCACAGAGCGCCCTCGAGGCAACGTGGCGGCTCATCGGCGCCACCAACGCGTATCTCGAGCAGCGAACGCCGTGGAAGATGGATCCCGGCGCGGAACTCGATGCCGTCATGGGTGACGCCCTGGAAGCGATCCGTCTCGTGGCGATACTGGCCTCGCCGGCGATGCCGGGGGTCTGCGAAGAGATCTGGCGTCGGATCGGCCAGAGCGGACTGCCCACCGACCGGACCTTCGCCGAGAGCGCAACCTGGGGCCAGTACCGGGCGGCCCACCCGGTGCGCAAGGGTGCCCCGCTCTTCCCTCGCATCAAGGCAGAGTAGTGGTGAACTGGACCGACGCCCACTGTCACCTGCAGGACCGGTTCCGGTCTGACGGAGAGAATCGGGCCGATATCGACGATTCGCTCCGGCGTGCCTACGAGGCGGGCGTCGATCGCGTGGTCGTCATCGGCACCGACGCCGCCTCGTCGATTGAAGCGTTGGCCATCACTGGTCTGGGCGGCCCCGTTGAGATCTTCGCCACCGTGGGCCTGCATCCCCACGATGCGAAAAGCGACATCGGCCCGATTCTCGAGTTGGCCCGGGCCGGCCACCCTCGTCTGGTGGGCATCGGTGAATGCGGACTCGACTACTACTACGAACACTCCACGCGAAGCGATCAGCGCAACGCCTTCGCTGCCCAGATCGCCCTGGCGCACGAGCTGGACCTAGCCCTGGTCGTTCACGCCCGCGACGCTTTCGACGATCTCATCGACATCATGGCCAGCGAGGGCGTGCCCCCTCGAACGGTTATCCACTGCTTCACCGGCACT
>DATCCR010000239.1:0-4975 GCA_036511155.1 Acidimicrobiales bacterium | reverse complement strand
TCGTTGATGATGCGCGAGCTCAGGCGCTCGAGGAGGTCGTAGGGCAGCCGGGCCCAGTCGGCGGTCATGGCGTCGTCGGAGGTGACGGCCCGGATGATCACCGGATAGGCGTAGGTGCGGCCGTCGCCCATCACACCGACGGTGCGCACGGCGGGCAGGACGGCGAAGCTCTGCCACAGGTCGCGGTAGAGGCCGGCCTTGCGGATCTCCTCGATCACGATGGCGTCGGCGGCGCGGAGGATGGAGGCGCGCTCGGGAGTGACCTCGCCGACGATGCGGACGGCCAGGCCCGGGCCCGGGAACGGCTGGCGCCACACGATGTCGTGGGGCAGGCCCAGCTCCTCGCCCACGGCCCGCACCTCGTCCTTGAAGAGGAGGCGCAGAGGCTCGACGAGGTCGAAGGCCAGGTCGTCGGGCAGGCCGCCCACGTTGTGGTGGGACTTGATGGTGGCGGCGGTGCCGGAGCCGGACTCGATCACGTCGGGGTACAGGGTGCCCTGGACCAGGTAGCCGGCCGGCTCGTCCTCGGGGCCGTCGTCGAGGCTGCCCTTCTCCACGACCAGGTCGCGGGCGACCTCTTCGAAGATGCGGATGAACAGCTCGCCGATGATCTTGCGCTTGGTCTCGGGGTCGGTCACGCCGGCCAGGGCTTCGAAGAAGCGGTCGGCGGCCTTCACGTGGATCAGGTCGATGTGGAACTGGCGGCGGAAGGTCTCCTCCACCTGCTCGGACTCGTTGGCCCGCATGAGCCCGGTGTCGACGTAGACGCAGGTCAGCTGCTCGCCGATGGCCTTGTGCACCAGGGCGGCGGCCACGGCCGAGTCGACCCCGCCGGACAGGGCGCACAGCACGGGTGACGACCCGACCTGGGCCTGCACCGCGGCCACCTGGCTCTCGATGATCGAGGTGTGGGTCCACGACGGGGGGCAGTGGCAGATGTCGTAGAGGAAGCGTTCGAGGAGGTCACGGCCGTGCTCGGTGTGGACCACCTCGGGGTGGAACTGGACGCCGAAGATGCCCCGGTCGGGGTCGTGGAGGGCGGCCACGGGGGCGTCCGGACTGCTGGCGGTGGCCACGAAGCCGGTCGGCACCTCGGTGATGGCGTCGCCATGGCTCATCCACACCTCGCACGACTCCGGCCAGTCGGAGAAGAGCGGTGAGGCGCCGGTGACGGTCAGCGGGGTGCGGCCGTACTCGCCCCGCCCGGTGCGGTCGACGACACCACCGAGCTGCTGGGTGAGGAGTTGGGCGCCGTAGCAGATGCCCAGGATCGGGACCCCGAGCTCGTAGACGGCAGGGTCGATGGAGGGGGCAGGCGTCTCGTTGACCGACTTGGGGCCGCCCGAGAGGATGATCCCGGCCGGCCGGCGCGCCGCGAGGTCGGCAGCCGTCGCGGTGTGCGGGACGATTTCGGAGTAGACGTGGGCCTCACGGACCCGGCGGGCGATCAGCTGCGCGTACTGGGCGCCGAAGTCGACGACCAGGACCGGCCCCTCGCGGAGATCGTCGGTGGGCACGGACGGGCTCAATGGCCCATGCCGACGCCCTGCGAGCGCTGCAGGTCCTTGCCCTCGGTCTGGAGCGCCGGGGCCACCATGACCTCGGCCTTCTGGAACTCCTTGACGGTCTGGTAGCCGCAGGTGGCCATGGCCGTCCGGAGGGCGCCGAACAGGTTCATGCGGCCGTCGTTCTCATGGGCGGGGCCGAGCAGGATCTCCTGGAGCGTGCCGCGGGTGGTGGTCTTGACCCGGGCGCCACGGGGCAGCGTCGGGTGGAAGGTGGCCATGCCCCAGTGGAAGCCGCGGGACGGGGCCTCGACGGCCGAGGAGAGGGGCGAGCCGAGCATGACGGCGTCGGCGCCGCAGGCCACGGCCTTGGCGATGTCGCCGCCCTTGGACATGCCACCGTCGGCGATGACGTGGCAGTAGACGCCCGTCTCGTCGAGGTGGCGCATGCGGGCGCCGGCCACGTCGGCGATGGCGGTGGCCTGGGGCACGCCGATGCCGAGGACGCCGCGGGTGGTGCAGGCGTTGCCCGGGCCGACGCCGACCAGCACACCGACGGCGCCGGTGCGCATGAGGTGGAGGCCGGCCTGGTACGACGCGCAACCGCCGACGATGACCGGGACCTCGAACTCGCGGATGAAGCGCTTGAGGTTGAGGGGCTCGACGGTCTTCGACACGTGCTCGGCCGACACGACCGTGCCTTGGATGACCAGGATGTCGAGCTCGGCGGCGAGGAGGGCGGGGGCGAACTGCGTCGTCTTCTGCGGGGTGACGGAGGCGGCGGTGGTGATGCCGGCGGCCTTCATCTCCTTGATGCGCTGGGTGACGAGGTCGAGCTGGACCGGCTCGGAGTACATCTGCTGCATCCGGGCGGTGGCCTTCTCGGTGGGCAGCTCACGGATCTCGTCGAAGAGCTTGGACGGGTCCTCGTAGCGGGTCCAGAGGCCTTCGAGGTTCAGGACCCCGAGGCCGCCGAGGCGACCGATCTCGATGGCGGTGGCGGGGCTGACCACGCCGTCCATGGCCGAGGCCATCAGGGGCAACTCGAACTGGTAGGCGTCGATCTGCCAGGAGATGTCGACATCCTCGGGGTCGCGGGTCCGCCGGCTGGGGACGATGGCGATGTCGTCGAACCCGTAGGCCCTCCGCCCCGACTTGAAGATGCCGATCTCTAGCTCAGCCACTGAATTGTCCTCCGGACCCTGGTTGCAGTTGGACGTACCTCCGGGGCGGCGGCAGCTCCGACACTGCGCCGACCGACCTGCCCTCTACGATACCGCCTGCGCACGGGGGCCGTAGCGGGGTGCGGGGGCACTTCCGGGGCGGTCGGGGCCGGATTCAGCGCCGGCGGGCCGACGACGGCCCCGGCACCCCGAGCACCAGGCAGAGCAGCTCGGTCAGGACCCGGGCGGTGGCCCCCCAGACGGTCTCGCCGGCCACGCTGAAGAACCAGACCGGGAACTCCGCCCCGAGCTGCCCGTCGGTGCCGCTGCGGCCCGGGACGGCCCACAACTCCTCGGCCCACACACCGTCGGCCAGGAGGTCGGCCAGGGCGACGTCGAAGACCCGGGCCACCTCGTCGGGGGCCGGGGCGGTGACCGGGCGGCCGGCCAGCGTGGCCACCACCGGGGTCATCAGGGTGTTGGAGGAGACGGTGGGCATGGCCGTGAGGTGGCCGACCACGGTGACGGTGGCCGGGTCGAGGCCCACCTCCTCCTCGGCCTCGCGGCGGGCCCCCTCCTCGATCCCCTCGTCGGGGTCGAGCTTGCCCCCCGGAAAGGCGACCTCGCCCTGGTGGGACCGCAGTCGGGAGGACCGCACGGTGAGCAGCACCCGGGACTCCCCCACCTCCTCGAACAGGGCCACCAGGACGGCCGCCGGATTGGCGTCGGGGAAGGCATCGGCGAAGGTGCGCGAGAACTCGGAGACCTCGGTGGCGGCGATGGCGCCGTCCCGAGTCCGGTCGCGGTGGGCGACGGCGTCGACCACGGAGGCCAGCGGCATCGTCGACCGCACCCCGGTGGGGAGGTGCGACCAGGGGGCGGGCCCCCCGGGCCGGTGGCTCGGCGGACGGGGGATGGACTGGGGCCCCGTGCGGTGCTTGGGCTCGGCGGGAGACATCGGGGACGACACTAGGGGCGCCGGCCCGCGGGTGGTGCGGTGTGTGCCGGACGGCACCCGGCCCTGAAGGATCCGGGGCCGGGCCGGGCCGGGCCGCCTGGATACCATCGGGCCGCAGCGACGGCGCGCTCCCCCGGAGTGTGCAGACAGGAGGAGACCGATGTCCGAGGCCAGTGCCGCACCGCAGTTCCCGATCACCACGGCCCTCGAGTTCCCGGAGTGGCGGGTGGAGCAGAGCCTCGGCCTGGTGTTCGGCCTCGTGGTCCGCTCCATGGGGGCGGCCAAGGGCTTCACCGCCGGGTTCAAGGCGCTGGCCGGGGGCGAGGTCACCCAGTACACCAAGCTGCTGGAGGACACCCGCCGCCACGCCCTCGACCGGATGATCGAGAACGCCCGGGTCATGGGGGCCAACGCGGTGGTCCAGTTCCGTTTCGACTCCTCGGAGATCGGCCAGTCGCTCACCGAGATCGTGGCCTATGGCACCGCCGTGGTCGTCGGCGCCAAGCAGTGACCGTGGTCGCCGGCACCGGGAGGCGGCTGTGGTGATGGTCTTCGCCCTGCTCGGCGTGGCCGTCATCGTGGCCGTGGTGATCAGCCTCTTCGTCCGCCGCCACGGTGAGTCCGATCAGCCACAGGCCGGGTGGACCCCGACCGACGAGCTGTTCAAGGACCCGGGCACGAACCGGACCATGCGGGTCTGGGTGGACCGGGCCGGCGAGCGCCACTACGTGCCCGAGCAGCAGGGCTGAGGCCTCCCCGACCGAACGGGTCCCGGTCGCGACGGAGGCCGGACCCTGAGGCCCGACCTCCGATCACACTGCGTGCCGACGAAGCGGCGTGCCGACCCGAACTCCAGGTCGGCGGCGTGACTACATCATCCCGCCCATGCCACCCATGCCGCCCATGCCGCCGCCCATGGCGGCAGCCGCGGCTGCGGCAGCACCGGCGTCGGACTTCTCGGGCTTGTCGGCCACGAGCGCCTCGGTGGTGAGGAGCAGACCGGCGATCGAGGCGGCGTTCTGGAGTGCGGAACGGGTCACCTTGGCCGGGTCGATGACGCCGGCCTTGACCAGGTCCTCGAGCTCGCCGGTGGCGGCGTTGAGGCCGATGTGGCCCTTCTTGCCCTCCACCTCCTTGACGTACACCGAGCCCTCGAGGCCGGCGTTGTTGGCGATGGCCTCCAACGGGGCGGCCAGGGCCTTCAGCACGATGGTGGCGCCGGTGGCCTCGTCCCCCTCGAGGGAGTCGATGACGGCCTGCACCGCGGCACGGGAGCGGACCAGTGCGGTACCTCCACCGGCCACGATGCCCTCTTCGACGGCGGCCCGGGTGGCGGAGAGTGCATCCTC
>DATCCR010000238.1:0-20779 GCA_036511155.1 Acidimicrobiales bacterium | reverse complement strand
CCACATAGGCGGGCACGCTGTCCTTGCGGGCCACCGACGAGCGCCACGCCCGAAGCGCCGCCTCCCCCGGGCCCCCGGAACCGGGTGCCGGAGCCGCCGCGGCGGTCGCCCCGCCGCGGCGGCGATCCGTGCGGGCCCCGGCGGCAGGACGCGCCGCCCCGGGAGCCGGTAGAGGGGTGTGTGGCGCCGTCCCGTCCAACTCGGCCAGGAACACCGACGGGGCGTCGCGGTCGGCCAGGACCACGGCCTGGGTGCCGGCCCGGGTGAGGGCCACGTGGAAGACCCGGCGCTCACCCTCGACGTCATCGCTCAACCGGTGCGGGAACAGGCCGGCCGACGCCCCGAAGATCAGGACGTGTCCCCACTCCTTGCCCTTGATGCGGTGGATGGTCGACAGCTCGACACCCGGGCCGGAGGCCGCCGGTCGGCTCAGGACTTCCCGCAGCCAGTGGGCGAACGTGGCGGCGTCCGGGTGGAACGGGGCCACCGACTCGAGCGCGGCGAGGTCGTCGGCATGGGTGGAACGGTCGGCGCCGGCCCGCGATGCGTCGAGCGTGTCCAGGGTGGCGTCGAGGCCGATGCCCTCCCGGATTGCCCGTAGGGCGTCGGCCGTCGAGCGGGCGGTCGCTTCGGCCACCACCTCGAGGTCGTCGGCATAGGACTGGATCTTGGGCACGTCGCGGCCCGACAGCCGGGACGCCAGGCGCCGTAGATCGGCGATCGAGGTGGTCCGCTGCTTGGTGATCATGTCGACGACCATGGGGGCGATGCCCCGGGACGGCCGCCGGATGGTGTCGCTCACGTCCTCGCGGCGGATCGCCCCGGGATCGCTGCCGATCCGCAGGTAGGCGAAGGCCGTCCGGATCCCAGTGCGGGCCAGCACCTGGGTGGTCAACGGCGTGGTGCACGGCACGTCGGACTCGAGGCACGCCACCTGGACAGGCAGGAGGGCCGAGTTCACCCGGGCCAGCACGGCGATGTCGGTCGGGTCGACCCCGTCGGCACGCCAGGCCTCGATGACGTCGACGGCCACGCCGGCCATGGCGTCGGTCGCCGCCAACTCCACCACCACCGGACCGGCCCCGGCCAGCCTGCCGGACGCCGCCGGGGGTCGGTCGGTCCGGCCCTCGGGGCTCCGGATGGTCTTGGCCACCCGCTCGTGGTTGTAAGTGAGCAGGTTTCGGGCCGCGTCGACCACAGCAGGGGGACAGCGGTAGTTCACCTCGAGCGGGTGGTCGGCCGCCCCGGGAAAGTAGTCGGCGAAGTCGATGAGGAACTCCGGCGTGGCCCCCGAGTAGCCGTAGATGACCTGGTCGTCGTCACCGACCCCGAAGCAGTCGTAGCCCGGTGCCACCAGTAGGCGGATGAGCAGGAGGTGGGCCGGCGTCAGGTCCTGGAACTCGTCGACCAGCATCCGCCGGCACCGGGCCTGGGCCGATGCCCGGGCCGACGAGTCAGAGGCCAGGATCTCGATGGCCCGGTAGATCTGCTCGTCGAAGTCCACCAGACCGCGGTCGGCCAGCGTTGCCCGGTACCCGTCGAACCCCTCGGCGATGCCCGAGGCGTCCGGGTACGCCTCCTCAGCGGCGGCCGGCGACACCAGGCCGAGCCGGACAAGCGACAGCGCAGCGAGGAACGGGGCGGTGGTGTCGGTGTTGGCCTGGCGCTTCACCTCGAACAGCTCGCCGATGAGATCGCGGACGCCCATCTCATCGACCACCCGGACCGAGCCGGATGGGCCGAAGGCGTTGCAGATCCAGAGGGCAAGGCTGTTGAGGGTGCGTACGTGCGGACCTTCGGGGCCCAGCACGTCCGCGGCCCGTGCGCGCATCTCCTCGGCGGCCCGGGTGTTGTAGGCCAGGGCCGTCACGACGCCCGGGTGGGTGCCGCGCTGCACCAGGAGTCGGAGCCGCTCGGTCAGCACCCGGGTCTTGCCGGAGCCGGCTGGGGCGATGACCCGGGCCGGGCCGGTGGCATGGTCGACGGCGGCCAGCTGGTCCGGGGCGAGATCGGCCTCAGGAGCGAGGCGGGTCGAAGTGGTGAGCCGACCAGCCTCGGCCGTCCAACGGTGGACCACGCCGACGCCGTCCCCCGGATCCGGGGGATCGAGCGGGCCACCGTCGACCCACAGCGGCGTACCGTCCGGTAGAGAGACGTCGGCAGGGCCGGCCTCGGCCACGCCTTCTGCTGCCAGTCGGCGAGCCACCTTGCGGCCGTGCCACCAGACCGGGTCGCCGTCCCGTGCGTCGTAGGTGTTGGCCCAGACCAGGAACTGGAGCCGCTCGCGCCAGAAGGTGAAACCGGGCGTCAGGGCGTGGACCGGGCCGACATACCGCTCGGGAGACCGCAGATCCTCAGGATCGACGCCCAGTTCGATCACGACGGGCCGGCGCTGCGCCCACGCATCGTGCAGCGCCTCCACCACGGGGACGGGTGCCTGCAGCGCCTCCGGTCCGACGACGATCCGCAAGGCGTCCGCCCAAGCCGCCGGTGGCTCCGCCCCGGGGAGGACCACAACGCTCCTGCCCAACGCCTGCGGTCCGGGGTGTGTCACGTGGCCCAACCTACCCACCGGCAGTGACACGCCCCCGGGTCCGCGCCATCATCTCGGCCGATACCTATCATCGTGTCCTGCAGGCAACTAACGGTCAATTGTCCCTGTGGCTAGGGACTTTCGGCCCTGTGGAGGTCTCGAGGATGTTCGTAACCTCGCTCCAGGAGGTCAAATCATGCCAACCGTCGCACTCGTGCTCGGCACCTTGTTCGGAAGCCTGATCAATCTGAACCATCCGGGTAACTACATCCACTGGGGATTCATCCAGATGTCGTACGGGAACCTGCTGGTCATCGTCTTGATGATCGTCGTGTTCTGCGCGGCGATCCTGATTCCCTTCAAGAGCCACAAGGGAGGGGAACGATGACCATCGTCGACCCGAAGACCGAGCGGCCCGACCAGGCCGACCTCGACAAGGCGGCCGGGCGTCCCGAGGACGCCGACCAGTGGACCGCCAAGATACGCAACACGGCGGTGGAGGCCCTCCCGCCCCAGAAGCTGCTGCCCGACCGCCAGCCCGCCTACGTGGCGTCCTGGATCTACGTGTTCGGGGTCACGACCATCGCCGCACTGATCGTGGTGATCGGCACCGGCTTCGTCCTGTCCATCTTTGGGCCGAACTGGTGGCACGTCTCCTCGACCGGGCTGTTCGTGAACTCGCTCCACCTGTGGTCGGTCGAGATCTTCATGTTCGCCATGGTCATCCACCTGTGGGGCAAGTTCTTCATGGCCGCGTGGCGGGGCAAGCGGAAGGCCACCTGGATCACCGGGGTCGTGTCGTTCCTGGTGTCGGTCGGCGCAGCCTTCACCGGCTATCTGAGCCAGCAGAACTTCGACTCCCAGTGGATCAGCACCCAGGCCAAGGACGGGATCAACTCGACCGGAGCCGGCGCCCTCTTCAACGTGACCAACTTCGGCCAGATGATCATGTGGCACATCGTGCTGCTGCCGCTCGTCGTGGTGGCCCTGGTCGGGCTCCATGTCCTGATGGTCCGACTGCGGGGCGTCGTCACGCCCTTCCCCGCGAAGAACGAGACACCCGGTGAAGCGGCTGCGGCGGCGGCCACGAGCGGAGCGGAGGTGCAGGCATGAGTGCCGACTCGGCAACGAAGAAGGTCCGCCCGTTCAAGGTGGACCGGGATGCAGTGGCCTGGCACGGCCGCTACGAACCCTACGACCTGGCCAAGGAGTTCCTGATCGCCTTCGTGGTGGTCTGCATCCTGGTCGCCGGCCTCGCCATCCTGTTCGGCTCGCCCGACGACACGCCGGTGACGGTCAAGTCCTGGTCGAACAACGACGCCGTCGGCTTCGCCACGACGGCCGCCACCGAACTCGACGGCACGAGTGGGACCGCCACCTACGGCCCGCCGTACAACCTCAACGGCACGACCGCCGGGAAGCTCGGTCCACTCAACCCCGCCAAGTGGTTGGGGGTCCACCACCCGATCGACACGGCCAACGACTACGTCCTCGGACCGCTCAGCACCCTTGCGAACCAACCTCAGGTCCAGGCGGCGGTCGACGAGTACAAGTCGGCGACGGCGGACCAGCAGGCCACCTGGACAGCGGCCTACGAGAAGGCGGTTGCCGATGCCAAGCTCACCGACGGCAAGCTCGTGGTCCCTTCGGGCGACTACGGCCCGGTGGCCACGATCATCGCCGCCGAGACGGCCATGGCCCGTAGCGGTGCCCTCGACGGTGCGCTGCTCAGCTCCCGGCAGTTCTACGGGACCGACTACACCAAGCCGCTCCTGTTCATCGCCGACGGTGACTACTTCGCCAATCTCGGTAGTGCCCAGCACCTGTCGGGTGACCAGTGGGGGATGATGAACGAGACGGGTCAGTACCCCGGCCAGGCGTGGCTGTGGCTGTACACACTCTGGTATCAGGTCGGCCCGATCGGCAGCTCGGACAACGCCGACATCATGGTGTTCTCGATCATGATCGGACTGACGGCCCTGCTGGCCCTGGTGCCCTTCATTCCGGGGCTGCGTTCGGTACCCCGGTGGACCCGCATCTACCGGTTGATCTGGCGGGAGCACTACAAGGAGGTCGAGAAGGGCGGCGGCTCGGGCAGCCCGCCCCAACAGACCGCCGGCGAGGCCAAGACGCCGGTAACGGTCTAGGTCGGAGCCGATTCGACAGACGTACCTCCGGGAGCCCCGGTCGCCACGAGCGGCCGGGGCTCCGTCGCGTCCGCAACCGCCTGGGCCACTTCGCTCGGACGTCGCCCGTGTTCGCGTGAACCACACACGGTTCGGGTCGGCGTGGCACACTTGGGCGACTCGATCCCGCAACCCTGACTACCTGGAGGTTCACCGGTGCGCACGCCGAACCGTGGAATGAAGAAGGCCGCAGCGGCCGTGACCCTCGGCACCCTGGCCGTGGTGGCCTCGGCGTGCTCGAGCAATTCGAGCAGCACGACGACGACCACCGCAGCCTCGAGCCCGACGACTACGACCACTCCCCCGATCCCGACCACGGTGATCCCGACCCAGCCGGCCAACTCGGCCATCGCCGCCACCGTGCCGGCCGCGATCCACTCGACCGGAAATCTGATTGTGGGCATGGACGCCTCGTATCCGCCGAGCGAGTTCTTCGCCTCCGACGGATCCACCATCGTGGGAATGGACGCCGACCTGTCCACGGCCATCGGCCAGACCCTCGGTCTCAATCCCAAACTGGTCAACGCCACCTTCACAACCATCATCCCGGGCATCGCCTCCGGCAAGTACGGGATGGGCGCGTCGTCGTTCACCCCAACGATCGTCCGTGAGAAGCAGGTGGACTTCGTGAACTACTTCAATGCCGGTGAGGCGTTCTACATCAAGTCCGGAGGGACGGTGTTCACGGACACCGCTCAGCTCTGTGGCCACTCGGTAGCCGTCGAGAGCGGCACTACCGAAGAGAAGCACGCCAAGGAGCAGGGGGCCAAGTGCACGGCCACCGGCAAGGGGAAGGTCACCATCCTGTCTTTCACCACCCAGACCGAGGCCAACGTGGCCGTGTCCAGCGGCCGGGCGGATGTCGGGTACGTCGACTCGCCGGTGGCGGCGTTCGTGGTCGCCAACTCGAACGGCGTCTTCCAGAACAGCGGAGCACCGTTCAACCTGTCCCCCTACGGTCTGGCCGTCCAGAAGAACAGCGGCATGGCAGCTCCAGTGCAGGCCGCCGTCAATCTGCTGATCTCCAACGGCGTCTACCACCAGATCCTGGTCAAGTGGGGCGTTCAGGCCGGGGCCATAACCACGGCGACCCTCAACGGCGCAACCAGCTGAGGCCTCTTCCGGGCCACCGTGCTGGACCATGACGGACGCTTCCGGCCCTCCGACCGTCGCTGACGAGCCGTTCGGTCGGGACCCGTCGACTATGAAGGTCGTCCCCGTCCGCCACCCGTGGCGGTGGGTCATGGGCGGCGTCATCCTGGTGGTGCTGGCGATGCTCGTCAACAGCCTCCTGTTCTCGTACCGGATACGGGGAGGGACACGCGAGGGGCGCTTCCAGTGGGGGGTGGTGGGCCACTACCTGCTCACAGCCCCGATCCTCCGTGGGATCGTCGTCACCCTGGAGCTCACGGTAATTGCCATGGTCGCCGGCATTTCCATCGGCGTCGTCCTCGCCGTGCTGCGACTATCCCCCAACCCGCTCCTGTCCGGGTCGGCCTGGCTCTACATCTGGTTCTTTCGGGGTACCCCCGTCCTCGTCCAGCTGTTCTTCTGGTACGACGGAATCGCCTACCTGTACGAGCACCTCACGCTGGGCATCCCGTTCGGAGCGGCACTGGTCACCTTCAACTCGAACACTCTGATCACCGCATTCGTCGCCGGCGCCCTCGGGCTCAGCTTCAACGAGGGCGCTTATATGGCCGAGATCGTCCGGGCCGGCATCATCTCGGTGGACGAGGGCCAGACTGAGGCGGCCCAGTCGATCGGGATGAGCAAACTCCAGACCATGCGCCGGATCGTGCTGCCGCAGGCGATGCGCATCATCATCCCGCCTACCGGCAACGAGACCATCTCGATGCTCAAGACGACATCGCTGGTATCGACCATCGCCGTCACCGACCTGTTCCAGGCCACCCAGAACATCGCCGCCACCACGTACGAGGTCGTCCCGCTGCTCCTAGTGGCCAGCCTCTGGTATCTGTTCTTCACCTCGATCCTCACCGTCGGGCAGTACTACATCGAGCGCTACTACGCCCGCGGCTCGTCACGTCAGCCGCCCCCCACGCCCTTCCAACGGCTGCGCCGAGCCCTGAGCCGCACCCGCGTCGAGCCGGTGCCGGCCCTGTCCGAGGTTCCCTGGGTGGCACCCCATGACTGACGCCTCGCCCCCCTTCGCCACACCCACCACCGGTCCGGCCATCGTGCCCATGGTCGAAGCCCGCAAGGTCCACAAGGCCTACGGCCGCCTCGAGGTACTGAAGGGCATCGACCTGTCCGTCGGACGCGGTGAGGTGCTGTGCCTGATCGGACCGTCGGGTTCGGGCAAGAGCACGTTCCTGCGCTGCATCAACCACCTGGAGAAGATCGACGGCGGCGAACTGGCCGTGGACGGCGATCTCGTGGGCTATCGCCAGAGCGGCGACAAGCTCTACGAGCTCAAGGACTCCGAGGTGTGTGCCAAGCGGGCCGAGATCGGCATGGTCTTCCAGCGTTTCAACCTCTTCCCCCACATGTCCGTGCTCAACAACGTCATCTCGGGACCCGTGTGGGTCAAGAAGGCATCGGGCGCCACGTCCAAGGACCGGGCCCGCGAGCTGCTGGCCCGGGTGGGCCTGGCCGACAAGGTGGACAGCTACCCCAACCAACTGTCCGGGGGCCAGCAGCAGCGGGTGGCCATCGCCCGGGCCCTGGCCATGGATCCCAAGCTGATGCTCTTCGACGAGCCGACTTCCGCCCTCGATCCCGAGCTGGTCGGCGACGTGCTCGACGTCATGCGCGACCTGGCCCGGGACGGCATGACCATGATCGTCGTGACCCACGAGATGGGCTTCGCCCGTGAGGTGGGCGACACCGTGGTGTTCATGGACGGCGGCGTGGTGGTCGAGCAGGGCGCCCCGACCGAGGTGCTGAACGACCCGCAGCACGATCGCACCAAGTCGTTCCTGGCCAAGGTCCTGTAGATCCCACCCGGGCGCTCGGCCCGAAACCGGCTGCGTGGGCTCAGCCCGGCAGCGGCTCGGCCCGCAGCACGGCCAGCAGCCACGCCACGTCGGTGCCGTCGATCCGCTCGGCGGCCTTGACCGACGACTTCCCGAGAGACGATCCGAAGGGCAGAGCATCCACGAGTCCGTTGCCCGACCACCGGCGGATGAGCCGGAACTCGGTCGAGCGGGCCAGCATCCGGTCCTCGACGGTCCTCCCCTTGGACATCAACGCGGCGTTGGTGATCCGCCGGATCTCTCCCACGTCGGCCCGCAGGTCCAGCTGGTCGAGGCGACGGACCACGTAGGACCCGGTGTTGTACCAGTCGCACACCCCGTGCACGACGGCCGCCACCTGGCCGACTGCGCCGTCGATGGCCAAGGCCAGGATCGGGCCTCCCTCGAGCGTGGATGCCGATGCCGCCCCGACCAGGGCCAACTGCAGGGCGCCGACCGCCGTCTGGATCGACTTGGTCTGCCGGGAGGACAGCGCCTCGATCCCGGCCACGTCGTAGACCACGGCCGGGTGCTCGATCACCTGGGTCGACATCCAGTCGAGGAGTCGGGGTGGGGCGGCCGCCACCTCGGCACGCACCCGCCGCAGACGGCCGGGTCCGGGGGTCAGCACCTGGCGGCCGATGTCCCCGAGGGCCGCCTCGAGCTCGGCCGACGCGCCGGTCGGCAGTCCATCGGGGGCCAGCAGGGTGCGCAGTCCCCGGCTGAACGCCGCCCGGGCCCGGGCCAGCCGGGGGCGGGCCCCTGGGGCACCATCGGTCCCTGGCGGATGATCGGAGGACGCCGGGTCGTACGGGGTGCCGGTCACACCGTCGAGTCTGGTGACCCGGCGAACGTGGGGCAAGCCTCCCGCCTCGGGCCGGTCACGAGCGGATGCGCTCGTTGGCCGGGTCGTAGGGGGCCTTGAGCCCGACGGAGGCCGCCCACACCCGGCCGCCCACGTTGACCTCGTAGCGACCGGAGGCGAGGTGCTCGGCGGTGACCGGCTCCCGGTCCGGGCGCCAGACGTAGGCCAGACCCACACAGGCATCGAGGGTGGCGGACCAGGCCACCGAGGTCACCTGGCCGGCGACCTGGCCGTCGCGCAGGACCAACTCGCCACCCCACATCATGGGGTCGGGGTCCGCGAGCCTGAACGAGACGAGCCGTCGGCGGGGCCCCTCGGCCACGGCCCGCTCCACCGCCTGGCGACCGACGAAATCGATGTCGGTGCCCAACTTGCAGGTGAACCGGAGGCCCGCCTCCACCGGGTTGTGGTCGGGGGTCAGGTCGGCCCCGAACGCCCGGTACCCCTTGTCCAGGCGGAGCGAGTTGATGGCGTAGTACCCGGCTCCGGTCAGCGGGACGTCGGCGCCGGCCTCGAACAGGTCCTGGTAGACGCCGACCGCGAACTCGGTCGGCACGTACAGCTCCCATCCGAGTTCGCCCACATAGGTGATCCGGGTGGCCCGGACCGTGGAGTGGCCGAGGTCGATCTCCCGGCTGGCGGCGAAGGGGAACACCCCGTCGGACAGGTCCGACCGGGTGAGCCGCTGCAGCAGGTCGCGCGCACCGGGGCCCATCAACCCGTAGACGGCGTACGACGACGACACGTCCACCACGGCCACGTGCTCATCGAGTCCCACGTGGCGCTCGATCCAGGCCAGGTCCCGCAGCACCGACGCCGAGCCGGTCACCAGGAGGTACCGGTCGTGGGCCAGCCGGGTGACCGTCACGTCGGCCTCGTACCCGCCCCGGCGGTTCAGCATGCCGGTGTAGACGGACCGGCCGACCGGCACGCCCACGTCGGCCGTGCACAGCCGCTGCAGGACCGTCTCGGCGTCGCGTCCCGCGATGTGGAGCTTGCCGAAGGACGTCTCGTCGAACAGGGTGACCGACGAACGGGTGCGCTTCTGTTCCTCGGCGGACCAGGGCAGCCACGCGGGCTTGTCCCAGGTGTACCCCAGGACGGGCTCCTGGCCGGCCGGTGCGAAGACGTTGGCCCGCTCCCAGCCCATCTTCGACCCGAACAGCGCGCCCGACTCCTCGAGCAGGTGGTAGACGGGCGACCGCCGGAAAGGCCGGGCAGTGACCAGTTCCCGGTTGGGCCACGGGATCTCGTAGTGGAGCCCGAGGATCTCGCCGACCCGGTCGTGGAGCCACTGGTTGTTCCCGTTGAACGGGGCGAACCGCCGGATGTCCTGGGCCACCAGGTCGACGGTGGGCTCCCCCTCGACGATCCACTCGGCCAGGGCGCGACCGGCGCCGCCGGCCGATGCGATGCCCACCGAGTTGAACCCGGCGCCCACGAAGAAGTTCCGGAGCTCCGGTGCTTCGCCGACGATGAACTGGTTGTCGGGGGTGAAGCTCTCGGGACCGTTGTAGAACTTCCGGATGCCGGTGTCGTGGAGGGCGGGGATGCGGAGCAGGGCGCTCTCCATGAGGACGGAGAAGTGGTCCCAGTCCTCGTCGAGGAGTTGGAACTCGAACGGGTAGGGCAGCTGGTCGGGGGCCACCCAGGGCTTGGCCTCGGGCTCGAAGCCCCCGATCACCAGGCCACCGACCTCCTCCTTGAAGTACGTGTACCCGTCGGGGTCCCGCAGGATGGGCAGATTCGGGTGCACGCCCTCGATCTGCTCGGACACCACGTAGAAGTGCTCTGCCGAGTGCAGCGGGACGTTCACCCCGGCCAGCGCGCCGACCGCCTTGGCCCACTGCCCGGCGCAGTTCACCACCACCTCGGCCTCGATCCTGCCCAGGTCGGTCACCACACCGGTGACCCGGCCGCGCTCCTGGTCGATCCCCACCACCCGGGTCCGCTCGAAGACCCTGGCCCCCTTGTCGCGGGCGCCACGGGCCAGCGACGCGGTCACGTCGACCGGGTTGGCCGTCCCGTCGCCGGGGAGCCAGATGGCCCCGACCAGGTCCTCGATGGCCAGCACCGGGTAGAGCTCCTTGGCCCGTTCCGAGGTGATGAGCTCGCATTCGAGGTCGTAGACGTCGGCAGTGGCCGCCGTGCGCCGGAGCTGCACCATCCGTTCCTCGGTGCGGGCCACCGTCACTCCTCCGCACCGCTTGAATCCGGTGGCCAGGCCCGTCTCGCGCTCGAGCTCGGAGTAGAGCTGGGCCGAGTACTGCACCAGCCGGGTCCCGCCCTCGGTCGCCCGCAGCTGGCCGAGCAGGCCCGCCGCGTGCCAGGTGGTACCGGACGACAGCTGGCCCTGCTCGAGCAGGACGACGTCGGTCCAGCCCAGCCGGGTGAGGTGGTAGGCCACGCTCGTCCCGAGGATGCCGCCACCGATGATGACCACCTGCGCCCGACCCGGCAGCTCGATCTCCGTACCCATGTCCGTCCGTCCCCTGCTCGTCGTCGTTGGTCAGTCGTCCCGCTGCACGTCGGCGATGAGGCCGTCGAGCAGCGGTCCGCGGAAGGTGGTCACAGCCCGCTCGTACTTCTCCAGCCCCCAGGGCCAGAAGGCGAAGTCGATCTCGCTGGTCGCCTCCTGGATCGAGGCCCACAACGTCCACCCGTACTGCGACATCAGGCCCCACAGCCGGGCCCGGGCCACCTTGTTGGCCAGGTGGGCCCCGTAGTACGAACTGACCAGGAGCTCGAGCTGGTCGTCGTCGAGGTGGCACTCGCTCCAGATGTTGCCCAGCTCGAAGCAGGCGTCGTTGTTGCCCGAGTACTCGTAGTCGATGAGCCGGATCCGGCCGCCGGCGTCGATGAAGTTGCCGGCCAGCAGGTCGTTGTTGCACGCCACCGTGGGCTCGCGCCGCACGGTCAGCGCCCCTCGGATCCGCTCGACGGCGTCCACGAAGTCGAGGTAGCCGTCGGGCATCCGGTAGCCGTGCTCCCGGACGATGGACAGGTAGCCGCGCTGGATGTCGAACATGTCGAAGTCGTTCACGAACCGCGCCCCGTCGTGGAGCCGGCGGCATGACGCCGCCACCCGCTCGACCACGCCGGGCCGTCCGAAATCGGCGTCGGTGAACGTGCGCCCCTCGAGGAAGCCGATGACCAGCGCCGCCTCGTCCGGCACGTAGGCGTGGACCGGGGCACCCACACCGGATTCGGCGGCGATGAGGGAGTTCCGGTATTCGTTGTCGCGGTCAATGGCCAGCGCGCCGGTGGCCCCGCCGGAGATACGGACCACATAGGTCCCCTCGGGCGTGGCCACCTTGTAGTTGCGGTTGGTCAGGCCGCCGGCCAGCTCGGTCACCTCGAGGGGGCGGCCCCGCAACACCTCGACCGCTTCGCACAGCGACCGGGGGAGCACCGGACCGGCGTCGGCCGCCGGTGCGTCCACTTCCGATCCGTCCATCTCCGCTCCCCTGCGCGCCGTGTCCTCGCCTGTCGTGGCGCCGGACCGCCGACTGTAGCGTCGGCCACCCGGGCCCTCAAGGTCTAGACAGAAGGTACCCGACGCTAGGCCTGACCAGGGCTACCGGTAGGATCGGGCCGGTGACCCGCGCGGAACTCCCCCAGGACTGGCTGGCGGGCGCGCCCTCGTTCCCGAGCCCGGACGGCGGCCCGGCCCACGCCGGCATCGCCCGCTGGCTGACCGAGCTGATCGGCCGCGGCGACCTCGTCCCGGGCGACCGCCTCCCCCGCGAGGACGCATTCGCCGCCTCGCTCGGCGTGAGCCGGATGACCCTCCGCCAGGCTCTCGCCACCCTCGAAGGGAAGGGGACGCTCGAGCGGAAGTCCGGCCGCCTCGGCGGCACGTTCGTGCGTGAGCCGCGGATCGAGTGCGACCTGACCGGCATGGCCGGGTTCACCGAACAGATGCGCCGGGCCAACCTGAGGGCCGGGGCCCGGTTGGTGTCGGCCGCCACCGTGCCGGCCAACGCCAAGGCGGCCACCGCCCTGTCCGTGCAGCGTGGGGCGTCGGTCCATGAGATCGTGCGGGTGCGCACCGCCCGACGTGAGCCGCTGGCCATCGAGCGGTCGTACTTCCCCGTAGGGCCGTTCCCCGACCTCCTCGACCACGGACTGTCCGGCTCGCTGTACGCCGTGCTGACCCGGGACTACGGCCAGCGGCCGACCTCGGCCACCGAATCGTTGGAGCCGGTCATCGCCCGCGAGGACGAGGCGGACCTTCTGCAGGTGGAGATCGGCGCCCCGCTGATGCTGATCACCCGGACGGCCTTTACGGTGGCGGGACTGGCCGTCGAGTTCGCCCGGGACATCTTCCGTCCCGACCGGATCAAGATCGCTCTGCAGACCGGCATCGGCTGACCGGCACCGGTCGTCCGGACCCTCCCTCGGGCGGACATGGCGACGCCCCGACCGGAGCCGGGGCGCTGCCACGTCATGCTTCGTCCGGTCCCGGCGATGAGCCGGGCCCGTGAGGCGACTCAGATGCCCTTGGCGAGATCCTCTTCGGACATGTTGACGGTCTGGCGGGGACCGGTGAACCAATTCTTCACCGACAGGTGCCAGTAGATCCACAGAGCGAACATGGCCAACGGCACCACCAGGATCGTGTAGTTCACGTACTTCATGGAGAACCCGTCCGTCCACGGCACGCCGAGGTTGGAGGTGGGCATGAAGGCCATGAACGTCACCATCACCACGTCGATGATGGCCACGATGGAGAGCACCTTGTACTTGCTCCCGAGGTTCCAGCCACCGGTCTGGAAGGAGTCGCCCAGCCTCAGCCGGTGCCAGATCGGGATGACGAAGCACCAGTACAGGCCGATGACACCGATGGAGACGACGGCGAAGAAGGCGATCGGCACGGCCACTCCGCCGATGTCGACCGGGATGAGTGCCGGCGAGGTCAGGATGATGCCGATGACGGCGGTCAGGATGACGCCCGCCACCGGGACCTTCCGGCTGCTCAGCCGCGACCAGTGCTTGTGGCCGGGGACGGCCCCGTCACGGCTGAAGGCGAAGAGCATCCGGGAGCAGCTGGTCATGCACGCCATGGTGCAGAAGAACTGTCCGAGCGTTGAGATGAGGAGCACTGTGGCACCCCAACGGGAAGTGAGCGCCTGGGCGAAGATCGTGGCCACCCCGCCGCCGGCGGCGGTCACCTTGGACTCGTCCTGGACGGCGAAGAGGAAGGCCAGAAGGAGGACCCACCCACCGATGGCCGAGTAGAAGATCGACCGCCACATGCCCTTTGCCGCCGTGTCAGCTGCCGAGTGCGTCTCCTCG
Organism: Acidimicrobiales bacterium; assembly: GCA_036511155.1. Taxonomy (GTDB): domain Bacteria; phylum Actinomycetota; class Acidimicrobiia; order Acidimicrobiales; family RAAP-2; genus Bog-756. The sequence goes on along the minus strand of DATCCR010000238.1, from coordinate 6,919 downwards.
GAGAGGTGAGCCGAGGCGTCGAACCCGGTGATCGTGTACTGAGTCAGCAGGCCGCCGATGGGCAGGACCACGATGAGGAAGCCCAACCCGCTGGTCTTGCCGCCGAAGAACCCGGTGTTGTTCACCGTGTGGGTGAAGACCATCGAGGCGCTGGCGTGGTGGGCGGGGACGAAGACCAGGATGAGGATGACGGCCGCCGCGCCGAACACGTGCCACCACACCGACACGTTGTTGACCATGGCGAGCAGGTGACTGGAGAAGATGTTGACGATCGCAGCGATCAGCAGGATGGCGATGAAGAACAGGAAGATCGTGTTCAGGCTGCCAGAGTGCCAACTCGTCGTGAAGAAGCCCAGCGTGAGGTCGAGGAAGGTGGCACACCCGTAGGCCACCGAGGCCACGATGGCCAGCAGTCCGATCAGGTTGAGCCAGCCGGTGTAGTACCCGGCCTTCGGGCCGCCCAGCTTGGACGCCCACCAGTAGATGCCACCCGACGTGGGGTAGGCCGACACCAGCTCGGCCAGGCACAGGCCGATGCAGAGGATCAGTGCGGCCAGGATCGGCCAGCCCCAGGCGATGGCGGCGGGACCGCCGCCGTTCCCCCGCTGGCGAAAGTCGTGAAGCAACCGGCCAGGATCGAGATGATCGAGAACGAGATGGCGAAGTTGGAGAAGCCGGACCAGGTGCGGCTGAGTTCCTGCTTGTAGCCGAGTTCGGCGAGCAGCTCCTCGTCGGTGCGCACCCCGAGGTGCTCGGGCTCGATCTCAAGTGGCTCAATTCCCTCGGGCACTGGGGTCCTCTTTCTCGTCGTCGTACTCGACCGGTGAAGCGGAACTGCAGTCGCGAAGCCCCTCGTGATTAGGTGGAACGTAACACCCACTTGTCGATGTGTCTAGATTATTTGCGCCGGTCCGGCACCTCCGGAGCACACGGCCGGGACCGGTCCGGGCGCGGTCCGTCGAGCGTCGGTCGCACCGACTCCGGACCCCGCTGCCGACATTGGTCAGGTGACGCCCGACACCGGTAGCGTCGACCCGCGCCGCCGCGGTGGTGGTCGCCCGGAGAGAGGGGGGCAATGGCACTCGACATCGGTCACAGGGCATTCGACCGCGAGGTGCGACGCGCCCGCGTCGAAGGGCGTCCGACTCCCTCCGTGGCGATCGTCGGCGGCGGGCTCTCGGGGCTGGCGACCGCCATCCAACTGGTCCGGGCCGGCGTCCGCAGCTTCACGCTCATCGAGCAGTCCGACGGCGTCGGCGGCACGTGGCGGGACAACGTGTACCCCGGGGCGGCCTGTGACGTCCCGTCCCACCTCTACTCCTTCTCGTTCGCACCGAAGACCGACTGGTCGAGGCGATTCGCCGAGCAGCCCGAGATCCTCTCCTACGCCGAGGACCTGGTGGACCGCTACCGCCTGGCGCCCCACCTGCGCCTCGGCACCACCGTGCGGTCGGCCGCCTACGACGAGCCGTCGGGCACCTGGCGGCTCGACCTGCACGCCGAGTCCGGTGACGAGGTGCTGGGCGCCGACACCGTGGTATTCGCCTGCGGCCAGTTGAACCGTCCCCACGTCCCCGAGGTCGAGGGCGTCGACTCCTTCGCCGGTCCGTCGTGGCACTCGGCCCGGTGGGACCACACCGTCGACCTCACCGGCAAGCGGGTCGCCGTGGTCGGCACGGGGGCCAGCGCCATCCAATTCGTGCCCCCGGTGGCGGCGGCTGCGGGCGGGACCACCATCTTCCAGCGCAGCCCCAACTACGTGGGCCCGAAGAAGGACCACCCCTACCGGGTGAGCACCCGCCAGGCTCTTCGGCGCATCGCCCTGCTGCGGTCGGCCTACCGGTGGTGGATCTACTGGACCCTCGAGATGCGCTGGCTGTGGTTCCGCCGGGACAGCCTGGCCGGGAGGCAGCTCCAGTCCATGTTCCGCAAGGGGATCCGGGACGAGGTCGTGAACGAGCGGCTGCCCGATCGCGCCGTGGTCCCCGACTACCCGCTCGGGTGCAAGCGGGTGCTCATCTCCAACGACTGGTATCCGGCACTGCTCCGACCCGACGTGACCGTCGTCGACTCACCCGTGGCCCGTGTCGAGCCTCACGCAGTGGTCACTGCCGACGGGACCAGGCACCCGGCCGACGTCCTCATCTACGGGACCGGCTTCGTCACCACCGCATTCCTGTCGCACATCCCGGTGTCGGGGGTGGGCGGCCGGTGCCTGTCGGACGCCTGGGCGGACGGGGCCCATGCCTACCTGGGCACCGCCGTGGCCGGCTTCCCCAACTGCTACGTGCTGTACGGGCCGAACACCAACCTCGGTCACAACTCGATCCTCTTCATGGTCGAGCGCCAGCTCAACCTGGTATTCCAGGCCCTGGCCGCTCAGACCCGGGCGACCACCGGGCCGGGCACGGCAGCGGTAGCGGTGCGGGAGGCCGCCTACGAGCGCGACGACCGCCGCACGCAGCGGCGGATGTCCAAGACGGCATGGTCGGCCAGCTGCACCAGCTGGTACAAGGACGCGGCCGGCCGGATCACCAACAATTGGCCCACCTGGACCGTCCGGTACTGGTGGGACACCCTGCGGATTCGGCCCGACGACTTCGAGGTCGTGGTGGCTGAGGGAGACAGACACCCCATCTGACCTGGGATGTTCGTCGCCTGACACCAATCGGGAGGCCCTCCTGGGTAACGTGGTCGGCTATGGCTCCCAGCGGTCCAGAGGGTCCCGAACCCGACCCTCCCCGGACCCGGACGGGCCGCACGGGCACCTCCGGCGACCCTTCCACCTACGACGAGGGCGGCCTGCGCTCCCTCGGTGACGAGGTCGCCCGGGCCAACGGCCGGCACGGTAAGGACGGTCGGTCACGCCACCGCAGGCTCTGGTGGACGCTCGGCGTCGTCGGCGCCCTCTTCCTGGTCATAGTCGGCGGAACCGCCGGGTACGCCTGGTACCTCACCAGTCAGATCCACCGGTTCAACGTGAGGGGCCTGGTCGACGTCCCGACCACCGGGGCCGACGCCGGCACCGAAAACATCCTTCTGGTCGGCTCCACCGACCGTTGCGCCCTCAAGGTCCAGAATGCCGCCTACGGGCTCTGCTCGCAGGGCGTCAACGGTGTCAACTCCGACGTGGTGATGATCCTCCACCTCAACCCCAACAAGAAGACACTCTCGATCCTGTCGGTACCCCGCGACCTGTTCGTCCCTAACGCCCGGTCCGAAGGTGCCAACAAGATCGACGCCGCGCTCTACCAGGGTCCGAGCCGGCTGGTGGCGGCCATCAACGAGAACCTGGGCATCCCCATCCAGCACTATGTGGTCCTCAACTTCGACACCTTCGCCAACGTGGTCGACGCGCTCGGCGGAGTGAAGATGTACTTCCCGGAGCCGGTATTCGACGCCTACTCGGGCCTCCAGGTGTTCTCCCCGGGCTGCGTCAACCTCGACGGACTGCACGCCCTCCAGGTGGTCCGGGCCCGCCACCTGCAGTACAAGCCGGCCGGCGTGACAACCACGAATCCCGCCTACTGGCCCTTCGAGAGCCAGAGCGACCTGGCCCGCATCCGCCGGGACCACGAGTTCCTGCGGGTGCTGGCGACAGCGGTGTCGAAGAACGGGCTGTCCGACCCGATCACCGACAGCCAGCTGATCAGCTCGGTGGCCCCTCAGCTCAACGTGGACAAGCAGTTCTCCACGTCCGACATGGTCAACATGGTCCTCGACTTCCACGGGGTGAACGCCAATTCGGCCCCGCAGCTGACCCTGCCCGTCCAAGTCGACCAATTCGGCTCCTACCTCTACAAGGGCGGCTACTACGGCGACATCGAATTCCCTTCGAGCGTCGAGGACAACCGGGTGATCGAGCAGTTCCTGGGCATCAACGCCGCGACGGACACCATGACCGGGCTCCCGCTGCCCGCCCACTCTGCCGTGACCGTCTCGGTCCTCAATGGGAGCGGGGTCACCAACCAGGCCACCGACACCAGCAATGCCCTGGCGGCCCTGGGATTCAAGACGATGGGGATCGGCGACTCCCCGCCGGTGGCCACCCATGCCGAGACCGTCGTCTACTTCGCCCACAAGACCCACGCCGACCAGGCCGCTGCCCAGGCCGTGGCCAAGTCGCTGACCGGGGCGGTCATCACCGCGCTGGGCCCCACGGCGGACGGCGCCCGGGTCACCGTTGTCACCGGCACGCAGTTCTCGGTCACCCCCCCTGCGGCCACGGCCACCACCGCGGCTCCGACGGCGACCACGTCACCCTCGTCCGGCGCCTTCCAGGCCCCCACTCCGGCGGTCACCCCACTGCAGCCCTGGGACCCCCGGTCATGCTCGCCCTCCGGCGGGCCCGGCCACTGAACGCCAGAGCATCATCCCTGGTCAGCGCCGAATTTCACAAAACTGCACGGTTTGACCGGCCTCCTCCCTAATCTCATGTGAACGGAACCGTTCCGTTCTGATCCAGGGAGCAGCAGCGTGGTCGTAGCCAGCACCGACGTCGAGGATCTGCCGGGTCGGGCCCCCCGGCCGTCGGGCCCCCGGGCCGAGGCCCGCGAGCAGGCCATCCTCGACGCCGCCCTCGAGCTGATCATGGAGGTCGGCTACGACCGCCTCAGCATGGACGCACTGGCCGAACGGGCCCACGCCGGCAAGGCCACCATCTACCGCCGGTGGACGGGCAAGGCCCAGGTGGTGGCGGAAGCCATCCGCCGCCGCAAGAGCGAGCACGAGGTCGACCCCGACACCGGATCGCTCCGTGGCGACCTGTTGGGCGCGCTCGGCCACACGTGCACGTCACTCACCCTCGACGAGGCGATCGTCTCGGGCGTCATGTCGGCCATGCGCACCGACCCCGAGCTGGCCGCCCTCATGCGGGCCCAGGTGATCAACGCCGATGGCAAGTTCGACAGCATCGTCGAACGGGCTGTCGGCCGCGGCGAGCTCCCGCCCGGCACCACGGCCGGACCGATCAACGAGGTGGGTCCGGCCGTCGTGATGATGCGCCTGGCGTTCCGGGGCGAGCCCCTCGACGACGCATTCACGACGCACCTGGTCGACGACATCCTGCTCCCGATCCTGCAGCCCCCCGGCAAGACCACGTAGCCCTACCGACATCCCGCAGTCCTCCACCTAAGACGTCAGCACCCGCAGTCCCCCGGTGCCTCTCACCGCACCCCCGAACCACCCCGCAGTCACCGCCAACCACCTCATCCCCCGAGGAAACCCATCCCATGTCCGAAGCAGCCGACACACTCACCACCCGTCCGCCGACCGGCTCCGCGGAGCCGGACCCGAAGCGCTGGATGGCCCTGGCCGTCATCGCCGTGGCCCAGCTGATGGTCATCCTCGACTCGTCGATCGTGAACATCGCCCTCCCGTCCGCCCAGAAGGCACTGCACATCACCAATGCCGACCGGCAGTGGATGGTCACGGCCTACACGCTGTCCTTCGGCAGCCTCCTCCTCCTCGGCGGACGCATCGCCGACTACACGGGCCGTAAGCGGGCCTTCGTCATCGGCCTCCTCGGCTTCGCCGCCTCGTCGGCCCTCGGCGGCCTGGCCGTCAATGCCCCGATGCTGTTCGGTGCCCGGGCCCTCCAAGGGGCGTTCGGCGCTCTGCTGGCCCCCGCCGCGCTGTCGCTCATCACCGTGACGTTCACCGAGGTCCGGGAGCGGTCCACGGCCTTCGGCGTCTACGGCGCCATCGCCGGCGGCGGGGCGGCCATCGGCCTCATCATGGGCGGCATCCTCACCCAGTACGCCTCGTGGCGCTGGTGCCTGTTCGTCAACGTGCCGATCGCCATCGTCACGGCCGCCGCCGCACTGCCCATCGTCCGGGAGAGCCGGGCGAGCGGCAACACCAGCTATGACATCCCGGGGGCGGCCACCGTCACCGGTGGCCTGGTCGCCCTGGTCTACGGCTTCACCCTGGCCGCCCAGGACGGCTGGACCTCGCAGAACACCGTGTTCTTCCTCGCCATCGCCACCGTCCTCCTTGCGGCCTTCGTCGTCATCGAGGTGAAGTCGACCAACCCGTTGCTCCCCATGCGGATCCTGCTCGATCGGAACCGCGGCGGCTCCTATCTGTCGGCCTTCCTGGTGGGCTCCGGGCTCCTCGGGATGTTCCTCTTCCTCACCTACTACTTCCAGGGCACGCTCGGGTACTCGGCGCTCAAGGCCGGGTTCGCCTTCCTGCCCTTCTCGATGGGGATCATCGTTGCCGCCGGAGTGGCCTCGAAGTTGCTCCCCCGCTTCGGACCCCGGTTCATGATGACCGGCGGCTTCGCCGCCGCCGCCCTGGGCCTGGCCTGGTTGAGCCGGATCACCCCGGACACCAGCTACCTGGCCCATGTGCTCCCAGCCGAGCTCCTGATCAGCCTCGGCATGGGCACCGCCTTCGTGTCCATGAGCAGCACGGCGCTCTTCCGGGTGGGCCCGCACGACGCCGGGGTGGCCAGCGCCACACTCAACACGGCCCAGCAGGTGGGCGGTTCCCTCGGCACCGCCCTGCTGAACACGCTCGCCGCCTCGGCGACCGTCACCTACCTGCTGACCCGGCCGAAGACCCCGGCCAACGTGCAGGCGGCCCAGGTCCACGGGTACTCGGTGGGCTTCATGGTGGGCGCTGCCTTCCTGGCAGGGGCCGCCCTTGCCTCGCTGTTCCTGGTGACGGCGACCAGGGCCGATCTGGCCGACCATGACGGTGTCTCGGGTGAAGTCGTCCTGGTCTGAGCGACCGGGCGTCGTCCCATGCCCTCGCCGGTCCGGTGCCGGTGCCGGTGCCGGTCGAAGAATTCCAGAATTGTCGTCGGGTGGTATCAGATCTGGTACCACCCGACACCGTGTTCGATCCGGTGCCACCGGGGTGCCCGTCTCCCTCGCACTCTGATCCGCCGCCCGCCGGCCCATTCCACCCCCGG
>DATCCR010000237.1:0-3629 GCA_036511155.1 Acidimicrobiales bacterium | reverse complement strand
GGCCGCACCCTCGTCATCAAGGTCTGCCTGGTCGTCGCCCTCGTGGCCCTGGGCGCGTTGAGCCGGCGGCTGGTGCACGGGCGGACCGCCCGCCACTCCCGCCCGGTCGACGTACCCGAGGCCGAGGCGGCCGACACTGCGGCGTTTCCCCGCCGGCGGCTCCGGAGGACCGTGCTGGCCGAGCTGGCCATCGCCCTAGCCGTGGTCGGGGTCACCGCCGCGCTGGTCAACGACGTGCCGGCCGGCCAGGCGGCCGGTCAGCCCTTCACGTACTCCTTCTCCACCCTCGGAGTACAGGTCAATACGATCGTCGACCCGTCACGGGCCGGAACGGGCAACCGTGTGCACGTGTACGTCCTCAGCCGCGTGGGCACTCCTCGGGCCGTCGCCGAGCTCGACTTGAGCATCACGTTGCCGTCGCAGTCGATCGGGCCGCTGTCCGTCCCCCTGGTCATCAGCGGTCCGGGCCACTACTACGCCAACGGGTTCGACATCCCGGTGGCGGGGGACTGGGTCCTCACGTACACCGTCCGTACCGACGCCGTCGACGAACAGGTGGTGCGGACGGTCCTGCCCGTCCGGTAGCCCGTCAGCCGCCGTCACCGGTGAGCTGGCGGACGATGGTGCCCTGGTCGAAGTAGACCCGCTCGCCGATGATCCGGTCCCCGTCGGGCGGGAACAGGAAGATGGCGCACATCCGGCAGCGGAACGACCGACCCGTGGGCGGGATGCCGGCCAGCTCGCCGAGGTGGGTGCCCAGCAGGTCGAACTCGGCGATGACGGCGTCCTCGGCCGGGGTCAGGACGACGTCCTCGTTGCGCTGGTCGGGAAACGCGGCACGGGAGGACCGGTAGTACCCGGACACCTCCTCGGGTCCGTCGAAGACCTGCCCGGTGGCGACCAGCTCGTACCTAGGGTGTTCGAAGGTGGCGAGGGTGGCGGCGAAGTCGAGCTCGTTCTCAGATGCCATGTGCCGGCGGACGACCTCCAACCGGCGGTCGCGCAGGGACTCGTCAGACGCGTGCATGGCACCACTCCTCATCGTCGGCGGGAACCGCAGACTACGCCCGCCGCGGCCTCCGGCGACGGGGTGGCTGCGTGGGCCACACTGGTGCACCGTGACCACGTTTCCCGCCCGCCCCGCTCGTCTCGGGCGCGCCTTCCGTGCGACCCGCGCCTCCCGGATGACGTCGGTCGGCGTCGTCGCCACCGTGGCGGCGACGGTGCTGCTGGCCACTCCGGCGTGGGCGCACGTGACCGTGCACCCCGAGACCCTGCCCGCCGGGTCCTCGGACATCGAGTTGACTTTCCGGGTCCCGAACGAGCGCGACGATGCCAACACGGTCGGACTCCAGGTGTTCTTCCCGACCGACCTCCCGCTGTTGACCGTCGATGTGCTCCCCGTCCCGGGGTGGACCGCCAAAGTGGACACCCGGACCCTGGCCACGCCCATCACGACCGACGACGGGACGGTCGGCCAGGTCGTGTCCGACGTCACCTGGACCGCGACGGCCGGAGGGATCGCTCCGGGGCAGTACGAGGACTTCGTGGTGGCGGCCGGGCGGGGGCCTGGCCGGCCCGGTTCGGCGATCTTCAAGTCCCTCCAGACGTACTCGTCGGGGGCGGTCGTGCGCTGGATCCAGGTGGCTTCGTCGCAGGACCCCAACCCGGACAACCCGGCCCCGACCCTGACCGTCACGTCGGCAGCCACGTCCGGTGCCGCGGTGGCCGCCACGACGGGCAGTTCGACGTCGGCGGAGGTACTGGCCGGTGCGGCACTGGTCGTCTCGCTGGTGGCTCTCGGCGGGATGGTCGTCCTGGTGGTGCGCAGACGGGAGCCGTCCGGGAATGCCGTGTCGAACGGACGCGATGACGGATCGTCGTCCGGCCCGCCATGACGGGCTGACCGTGCCGACGACGTGATGCCGGCCGTCGAATTCCGGCTCGATGGTGGCGTCGGTGCGAACGGTTGGGTCCGCCAGGCGGACGGGTAGACCCGAAGGCGAGCGGGCCGGGTGCGTGCCGGAGTGCAGGAGGAGGACCGATGGTCGAGCGGGTGGACGTGGTCGTGGTGGGGTTGGGACCGGGAGGCGAGGACGTCGCCGGGCGACTGGCCTCGGCCGGACTCGACGTCGTCGGCATCGACGCCGAGCTAGTCGGTGGGGAGTGCCCGTACTGGGGCTGCGTGCCTTCGAAGATGATGATCCGGGCGGCCGACCTCCTGGCCGAGGCCGGGCGGGTCGACGGGATGGCCGGTACGGCGTCGGTCGGCCCCGACTGGGCACCGGTCGCGCGACGGATCCGGGACGAGGCGACCGACGACTGGGACGACACCGTGGCGGTCGAACGCCTCGAGGGCAAGGGTGGCCGGTTCGTCCGGGGGTGGGCGCGGCTCGGCGCCCCGGGCCGGGTGGTCGTCGGCGACCGCACGTTCGAGGCGTCGCGTGCCGTCGTGCTGGCGACCGGCACCCGACCGTGGATCCCTCCGATCGCCGGGTTGGCCGGCACCCCGTACTGGACGAACCGGGACGCCGTCCGGACCGGGGACGTGCCCGGGTCGCTGGCCGTGCTGGGCGGCGGGGCCATCGGTGTCGAGCTGGCCCAGGTGTTCCGTCGGTTCGGGTCGGAGGTCACCGTGATCGAGGCCGGACGGCGCCTGGTCGGTCCCGAGGAGCCCGAAGCGGGGCTGCTGCTTGCCGAGGTATTCGACGGCGAGGGCATCACGGTGCGGACCGGAGTGACCGTGGACTCGGTGCACTTCGACGGCGAGCGGTTCGCCCTCGTGGCCGGTGGGGTCCCGGTGGTCGCCGACCGCCTGCTCGTGGCCACCGGACGCCGGGCGGACCTGACCACGGTGGACGTGGCGTCGGTGGGCCTCGACCCGTCGGTCCCGTTGGTGGTGGACGACCACCTCCGGGTCGAGGGTGCCGAGCGCCTCTGGGCCGTCGGCGACGTCACCGGGAAGGGCGCCTTCACCCACATGGCGATGTACCAGGCCGACATCGTGGTCCGCGGGGTCCTGGGCGACGAGGTCGTGCCGGCGGACTACCGGGCCGTCCCCCGGGTGACCTTCACCGACCCCGAGATCGGCTCGGTCGGGTGGAGTGAACGGGACGCGCGATCCCGGGGGCTGCGCGTCCGGGTGGGCACCGCCCAGGTGCCGGCCTCGGCCCGCGGCTGGATCCACAAGGCGGGGAACTCGGGATTCGTCAAGGTGGTCGAGGACCGGGACCGGGGCGTGCTCGTGGGCGCCACGTCGGCGGGCCCCACGGGTGGCGAGGTCCTGTCCATGCTCACCCTGGCGGTGCACGCCGAGGTTCCCGTCGACACCCTGCGCCACATGATCTACGCCTATCCGACGTTCCACCGGGCCGTCGAGGACGCACTGCGCGACCTCGCCACCTGAGGTCCGCCGCCCCACCTCTCCGGTCTGTCGGGGCTGGTCAATCGGCGGAGGCCTTGGCTTCCTGCTCCGCCTGGTGCTTGGCGAACGCCGAGACGATGGCGTTGCCGGCCGCCCCGATGAACTCGGGCCGGTGCGCTGCGGCCCAGTCCCGGCTGGCCGTCAGCGCGGTGGACGAGCCCTGGAACCTCGGCATCACGTAGCGGGCCACAAGCTCGTACGAGTG
>DATCCR010000236.1:0-10692 GCA_036511155.1 Acidimicrobiales bacterium | reverse complement strand
GCCCCGGCGACCGGGAATCGGACGGGGTGGGCTGCTACCATCGGTGGGCAACGCATGAAGTCCCCGGGCGGGGAAGCCGGTCGAACTCCGGCGCTGGTCCGCAACCGTAGGCAGCCCATCGAATCCCCTCTGGGGCGGGCTGCGAGTCGGGATGCCGCTCGGGTGCTTGATGAGTCCCGCCCGTCGAGAACAGCGGCACGGACTCGGTCATCGGGGAGCGCTCCACTTCCCCCGGTGCTCCCGGGTCATGGCCCGGAAGTGAGAAGGTTCCATGTCCATCACCAGGCGCCGGTCCACGGCGGCCATCGATGGAGTCACCACACGGTCCACGGGGAACCGGCGCGCCCGGGCGTGGCACCGGCTCGGGCGGGGCGCTCTGATCGTCGCCGCCGGCACCGCGGCCCTGGCCCTGGCCGGTCCCATGGCGCTCCGCCCGTTCGTGGACGCCGCGGACTCCGCCGGGGCGGCCGGCCTGGTATCGGTGGCATTCGTCCTCGACTTCGGACCGGGCACCACCCCGGTGGCGGGCTGCGTCAACGTGCCGGACACGGACAACCGCTATGACGCCCTGTCGGCCTTCGTGCACCAGGAGGGGATGGCACCGCCCACCTATGCCCCGGACGGCCTCCTGTGCTCGATCAACGTCGTCCCGGCCACCGGGTGCGGCCGGACCGTGGCCGGTGGCTACATCTACTGGTCGTACTTCACCGGCGGATCGGGCGGTTGGTCCTACTCCTCCACCGGAGCCTTCGCCTCGGTCACCCCGGGCGATGTCGAGGGATGGCGGTTCCAGAACCCGGGGACGGGACGCCCGAACGACCCCGCACCGCGCTCGACCCCTCGGTTCAATTCGATCTGCACGGCCGGCTCCGGTACGCCGTCGACCAACCCGGGCACCAAGGGTGGAGGACCCGGCGCCGGGCGTCACCCCCGCACCCGCCGGGGGGCGGCTGCGCCCGCCGCGGCCGGAACGGGCCGCGGCGGCGGCAACCCCACGACCACCACGTCCTCGTCGACCACCACCACCTCCACGTACCCGTCCGCCACGGACGCCTCGCTGCCCGACATCTCGGTGCCGGCCGACCCGGTCGCCGCTCTGGCCAACGCCAAGCACCCCGCCGGCGGCTCGGGCCCCGGGCCCGATCCTCTGATCATCGGCGGGCTGCTCGTCGCCGCCCTGGGCATCGCCGCATTCGTCCGCTGGCGCAGGCGCCTCCGCACCCCGTGAGGCCGCCCACCCGATGAGCCGGACCGCCCTCGCTGCCTCCGGTCGCCGGGGGCTCCACCCCGGGGCCTGGTGGCTGTGGGCCGCCTGCATGGCCGGCGCGGCATCCCGCACCACCAATCCGATCCTGCTGCTGCTGATCGCCGGGGTGGCCGTCTACGTGGTGGCCGCCCGCCGGACCTCGGCCCCCTGGTCGCGCTCGATCGTGGTCTTCCTCCGCCTGGGAGTGATCGTGATCGTGCTGCGGGTGGCCCTGGTCGTCGTCTTCGGCAACCGGCTGCCCGGCCACGTCCTGTTCACCCTGCCCCACGTGCCCCTGCCGTCGTGGGCGGCCGGTGTCAGCATCGGCGGCCCGGTCACGGCCGAGGCGGTCATCGGGGCCGTCGTCCAGGGGCTCCGCCTGGCGGTGGTGCTGGTCTGTTTCGGCGCCGCCAACTCGCTGGCCAGCCCGTACCGGCTCCTGCGCTGCCTGCCGGCCGTGCTGTACGAGGCGGGCGTAGCCATCACCGTGTCGCTGGCCTTCGCCCCCGAACTGGTGATGGCCATCGGGGACGTGCGGGAGGCCCGCCGCCTCCGGGGCCGCCCGACCCGGGGCCTGTCCGGACTGCGGGGAACCGCCGTGCCCGTCCTGGAGCGCGCCCTCGACCGCTCGCTGCAGCTGGCCTCGTCCATGGACGCCCGGGGCTACGGCCGCCGGGTGGTGGTCGCCCGCGGCGTCCGGCGGTGGGCCGGGGCGGCGACGGCGGTCGGCATCCTGGTCCTGCTGGCCGGCATCTACGGCGTACTGGCCGCCGGCTCGCTTCCCGGTGGCGGGATCCCCTTCGTGGCGGTGGGCGCCGCGCTGCTGAGCGCCGGGCTGGCGACCAGCGGCCGGCGGACCAACCGGACCCGGTACCGGCCCGACGTGTGGCGCACCCCGGAGTGGCTGGTCAGCGCATCGGGGGCGGTGGCCGTTGGGACCATGGTGGCCGCCGGCATCCTCGGGGTGGCCGGCGTCCAGTACGGCGTCTACCCCCTGGTGTTGCCGGACCTGCCACTGCTGGCCGTCGTCGGCATCCTGGTGGGACTCGTCCCGGCGTGGGCGGCACCGGTCGAGCGCACGGCCGGCCGGGACACAGCACCGGAGCCGACGGCGGGCGTACCCGTGCGGAACGACGCCGGGCCGGGCCCCGCTGCCAACCCCGAACCCACGATGCCGGGTGTGCCTCAGCTGGCGCTCCCCGGGCGGGCCGACGCGCCGGTGGCCCTGGTGCCCGTCGCCCTGCCCGGCGGGACCGTCGCATGATCCGGTTCTGCGACGTGACCTTCACCTACGACGGGGCCGACCGGCCGACCCTGGACCGGGTCGACCTGGCCGTGGGGGAGGGGGAGCTGTGCGTGGTGGTCGGTCCGACGGGGTCGGGCAAGACGACCCTGCTGCGGGCGGTCAACGGCCTCGTGCCGCACTTCACCGGCGGCCGCCTCTCGGGCGAGGTCCTGGTCGCCGGCCGTTCCACCCGCGACTTCCCGCCCCGGGAGTTGGCCGACGTCGTCGGCATGGTCGGGCAGAATCCGGCCGCCAGCTTCGTCACCGACATGGTGGAGGACGAGTTGGCCTACACCATGGAGAACCTCGGTCTGGCTCCCGATGTCATGCGACGCCGGGTGGAGGACGCCCTCGACCTGCTCGGCCTCCATGACCTGCGCGACCGGCCCCTGGCCACGCTGTCTGGGGGCCAGCAGCAGCGGGTGGCCATCGGTGCCGTGCTCACCGCCTCGCCCCGTGTGCTGGTACTCGACGAGCCGACCTCCGCGCTCGACCCGGCGGCGGCCGAGGAGGTGCTGGCGTCGCTGACGCGGTTGGTCCACGACCTCGGCCTCACCGTGCTGCTGGCTGAGCACCGGCTCGAGCGGGTCCTGCCCTTCGCCGACTCCGTGGTGCTCGTCCCGGGCCGCGGCGGGCCCCTGGTGATCGGGCCGGCTGCCGAGGTGATGCTCGATTCGCCGGTCGCCCCGCCCCTCGTGGACCTCGGTCGGCTGGCGGGCTGGCTGCCCCTGCCGTTGTCGGTGCGCGACGCCCGCCGCCAGGCCGGCCCGCTACGGCTCCGCCTGGAGGGCGCCGCCCCCCACCCGGCCCCGCCGGCGGACCCGGACGCACCGGTCGAGGCCCGGCTGTCCAAGGTGAGCGTCCGCTACGACCGGGTGACCGCACTCGACGCCGTCTCGTTCGAGGTCCGCACCGGTGAGGTGGTGGCCGTCATGGGCCGCAACGGCTCGGGCAAGTCGACCCTGCTGGCCCAGCTGGCCGGGGTGCGCCCGCCGACATCGGGCGCCGTCGAGGTGGCCGGGGTCGACCCGACCTCGCTCGCCCCCAGGGCGCTGGTGGCCCGGGTAGGGCTGGTCCCCCAGGACGCCGGCATTCTCCTCTACTCCGACTCGGTGGGCGCCGAGTGTGCGGCGGCCGACCGCGACACGGGTCTCGCCCCGGGCGCCACGGCGGCCGTGCTCGAGCGGGTGCTGCCCGACGTGCCCGCCGACCGGCACCCCCGCGACCTGTCCGAGGGTCAGCGGCTGGCCCTGGCGCTGGCCGTGGTGCTGGCTCCGGCCCCGCCGCTGCTCCTGCTCGACGAGCCCACCCGGGGGCTCGACTACCCGGGCAAGGCCCGCCTCGTCCGTCTGCTCGCCGAGCTGGCCGCCGACGGCCACGCCGTGCTCATGGCCACCCACGACGTGGAGCTGGTGGCCCAGGTGGCCACCCGGGCCGTGGTGCTGGCCGAGGGCGAGGTGGTGGCCGACGGCCCGGCCCGCGACGTGGTCTGCCACTCGCCGGTATTCGCCCCCCAGGTGGCCAAGGTGCTCGCTCCCGAGCCGTGGCTGACGGTGGACGAGGTCCGCGGCGCCCTCGAGGTGGAGGCCGTCCGTGGCTGAGCCCGTCGTCGACCTGGCCACCGACCCGGTGCAGCGTCCCCGGGTTGCCGTGGTGCGCCTGCGGCCACGGGCATCGGTGCTGCTGGCCGTCACCACCCTGGTGGGGGTGGTCGGGTTCACCTGGCCGTTGTTCCTGCACGGCACGTCGGCCACCGACCAGGCCCACGCGGCCGACGCCCCGTGGATCTTCATCGCCGTGCTGCCGCTGCTCCTGGCCGCCGTGCTCAGCGCCCTGGCCGAGGGGTCGCTCGACGCCAAGGCCATCGCCCTGCTCGGCATCCTGGCCGCCTGTGGCGCCGCCCTCCGGATCCCGAGCCCCGGGGTCGCCGGGTTCGAGCCCGTCTTCTTCCTGCTCATCCCGGCCGGACGGGTCCTCGGGCGGGGGTTCGGCTTCGTGCTCGGCGTGCTCACCATCGTGGTGTCGGCCCTGATCACCGGGGGTGTCGGTCCGTGGCTGCCGTTCCAGATGTTCGGGGCGGCGTGGATCGGCTTCGGCGCCGGCTGCCTACCGCCGGCCCGGGGCCGCGCCGAGGTGGGGATGCTGGCCGGCTACGCGGCGGTCGCCTGCATCCTCTTCGGAACGGTGCTCGACATGTGGTTCTGGCCCTTCGGTGCCGGGACGCACACGTCGTTCTCGTTCGTCCCCGGGGCCGGCCTGCTCCACAACCTCCACAGTTTCGTGCTGTTCGACCTGACCACCTCGCTCGGGTTCGACCTCACGAGGGCCGTCACCAACGGCGTGCTGGTGCTGGTCCTCGGGCGCCCGGTGCTGGCCGCCCTACGCCGGGCCAGCCGCCGGGCCGCCTTCGGTGCACCGGTGGTCCACGAGGCGGCGGTGGTCGTCGGGACCGGGATGCCTGCCGGCTGATCTCCGGCTGCCGACCTGCCCGCTGGCACGGCCCCGTGGGCCATCCCGCCTGACGGGACCTACACTCTCTGTCCTCGCCGGTTCCACCGAGCCGGCCCCGCCCGCGGTGAAGGAGGATGCGGCTGTGTCGCAGACATACGAGGAGGCCCTGGCCCAGGTCACCGGCCCCGGACAGCTGTTCGAGGTCGTCGAGGACACGGTAGACGGCCGCACCGTCCGGGTGTTCAAGCACGCTCCGGCCAATCTGGGCCAGATGTTCGCCGGTGCCCGGGGGGACGAGTCGGAGTTCCTGGTCTACGAGGACGAGCGCTGGACGTTCGACCGCACCATGCAGAACGCCGACGCCCTGGCCCACACCTTGGTCCACACCTACGGCATCCAGAAGGGCGACCGGGTGGGGATCGCCATGCGGAACCTGCCCGAGTGGATCGTCTCGTTCGCAGCCATCCTGTCGATCGGGGCCGTCTCGGTCTCCCTCAACGCGTGGTGGACCGAGTCGGAACTCGACTACGCCATCGAGGATTCCGGGCTCTCGCTGCTGATCGCCGACCCCGAGCGCATCGAACGGGCCCATGCGCCGGCCCACACCCGCGGGGTGCCGATGATCATGGTGCGCGGCGACCAGCTCGAGCCCAACCCCACCGGGGTGGTCCGCTACGACGAGGTGGTGGAGCTCGGCAACCCGCTGCCCGCCGTCGAGGTCGGCCCCGACGACGACGCCACCATCCTCTACACGTCAGGGACCACCGGGTTCCCGAAGGGCGCCGTCTCGACGCACCGGGGCGTGGTCAACGGACTGATGGGGTTCTGGTGCAACACGACCGTCCAGACCGCCCGCAAGGGCGAGGACGCTCTGGGCACCGGGGGAGCCTTCGCCCCGTGCTTCATCCTCATCGTCCCGTTGTTCCATGTGACGGGGTGCGTGCCGGTGATGCTCTCGTGCTTCGGCATGAAGTTCAAACTGGTGATGATGCACCGCTGGGACCCCGAGACGGCCCTGCGCCTCATCGAGTCCGAGCGGGTGACCACCTTCGTCGGCGTGCCCACCCAGAGTTGGGACATGCTCGAGAGCCCGTCGTTCTCCAAGTACGACACGTCGTCCCTGGCCAGCGTCGGCGGCGGCGGGGCCCCGGCCCCGGCCAAGCTGGTCGACCGGGTCGAGAAGGGGTTCACCCGGGGTCGACCCAACATCGGCTACGGCATGACCGAGACGAACGGCTTCGGCCCGGGAAACACCGGTGACGACTACGTCAGCCACCCGAACTCGACCGGTCGGGCCCGCATCTCGGTCATGGACATCGAGATCCGTGACGAGGACTGCAACCCGGTGCCGGCCGGTACCCGGGGCCAGATCTGGATGAAGGGCCCCAACATCATCCGGTGCTACTGGAACAAGCCGGAGGCCACCGCCGAAACGATCGTCGACGGCTGGCTCGCCTCGGGCGACCTGGGGCGCGTCGACGACGAGGGCTTCCTCTACATCGAGGACCGGGCCAAGGACATGGTGCTCCGCGCCGGCGAGAACGTCTACTGCGCCGAGGTGGAGAGCGCCATCTACGAGCACGGCGACGTCTACGAAGCTGCGGTATTCGGGGTGCCCCACGAGCGGCTGGGCGAAGAGGTGGCCTGTGTCATCCTCCGCCAGCCCGGCACGGACCTCGACGCCGACGAGCTGAAGGACTTCCTGGCCGAGTCGCTGGCCCCCTTCAAGATCCCGAGCCGGATCGAATTCGCCGACGAGCAGCTGCCCCGCAATGCCTCGGGCAAGATCCTGAAGCGGACCCTGCGCGACGCCTTCTTCACGCCGCCCGCCTGACGAATCGCGGCCTGACCAGCTCCGGTCAGCGCAGCCGGGGCGGCACCGGCACCCGTAGGAGGTCGACAGCGGCCACCACGTCGTCGAAGACGGCCCGGGCCTCGTCGAGCAGCACCCGCACGTCGGGGTACCGCTGCGAGAAGTGGGTGATGACCAACCGCCGGGCCCCGGCATCCCGGGCCACCCGCCCGGCGTCGGCCGCCGTGAGGTGCCGGTAGCGGCGGGCGAGATGGGTGTCGGCCGAAGCGAACGTGGCTTCGCACACCACCAGGTCGGCGCCTCCGGCCAGGTCGACGGCGGCATCGCACATCCCGGTGTCCATCACGAAGGCCATCCGTTGGCCGCGACGGGGTTCGCTCACCTCGTCGAGCGCGACCCGCCGACCTCCGTGCTCGACAACCCCGTCGACGGCCAGGCATCCGACATCGGGGCCCTCGATCCCGAGGGCGGTCAGACGGTCGGGCAGCATCCGGATCCCGTCGGGCTCCACCACCCGCCAGCCGAAGGTCTCCGGGTCGTGGTCGAGGCGCACGGCCTCGATGGCGAAGGGGCCGCCGACGGAGGCCGGGCCGTCGCCGGCCACCGCCACCGGGCGCACGTCGAGGTGGTCCTGGTAGACGGAGGCGCGGCGGAGCCGGTCGAAGTAGACGGTCCCGCTCGCCGGGAACAGCACCTCGACGGGGTGGGCCACCCGGTCGAGCGACAGGCGTTGGAGGATGCCGGGCAGGCCGAGGCAGTGGTCGCCGTGGAAGTGGGTGACACAGATGTGGTGGATGCCCGTCGGGGAGGCCCCGGACAGCAGCAGCTGGCGCTGGGTGCCCTCACCCGGGTCGAAGAGGACCGAGCGGTCGTCCCACCGGAGCAGGTAGCCGTTGTGGTTGCGGTGCCGGGTCGGGGTCTGGCTGGCCGAGCCGAGGACCACCAGCTCACGATCGGACATGCCCCCGTTCTAGTGCCCTCCGGACCCGGGGCCCCGGCCGGTGCCGTGGCAGGCTGGAACGGTGAAGCGCAACGTCCTCGTCCGACCCTGGTCGTCGCGCACCTCGGTCGGCGGCAGTCACGACGGGCTGCTGGTGGTGCGGGTGCGCGAGCCGGCCACCGACGGCCGGGCCAACGATGGGGTGGTCGCCGCGGTGGCCGACGCCCTCGGCGTGGCCAAGAGGGCGGTGCGGATCACCGCCGGCACGTCGTCCCGCCGCAAGGTGGTCGAGGTCGACGGCGACGAGTCGGTCCTGGCTGCGGCATGGGAGCACCTGCGTTCCGACGGCTGACGTCAGCGCCGGTCGTCGGTCGGTGGCCGACCGACTGTCAGTCGGGGTCGGGCCCGCCCTCGGCCAGTCCACGGATGCCGTCGACGGTGGCCTCCATGTTGGCCGTCCAGGTGGCCAGGCGGCCGTCCACGATCCGCTCCTCGTTCTCGGGGTGCTCGGCGATGAATGAGGTCACCCCGGACGGGCCGGGCCCCATCCGGGCCCAGTAGGCCAGCCGGGTACCCCCGTCCTCGACGTCGAGCGTGAAGCGCCAGCTGGCGACCGGCGCGTCGGGGTCCTCGACGCACCAGCCGAAGGCGCGGCCCGGTTCCCAGTCGGTGACCGTGCAGGTGACGTCCCACGCCGCCCTCGGGTTCTCATTGCGCCCGTGGAACCGCGCACCGACGCCCGGAGCGGTCGACGGGTCCAGCCACTCACCGCCCTGGAACTCGTCCGAAAACTGGGCGAGCACGTCGAGGTCGGTCACGAAGGCCCACACCGCCGACGGCGGAGCCTCGACGTGGACGGCCACCTCGGTGGTGGGGGAATCGGCGAAGCGCACGGGATGTCCTCCTGGTCGGGTCGACCCCACGAATCTACGCCGCGTCGGCCGGGCAGGGGTCGTTGACCGGGGTCCGTCCGCGGCGCATGCTGTGGGCGTGGCCCCTCCGGGCCGGGGGAGGAATCAACGTGGGACAGTGGCCCAGGGCCGAGATCGAAGAGGCGTTCGCCGAGTACCAGCGGCGTGCCGAGACGTCGGGGGCGAGCGGGGACTGGCGGCCGTGGGCCGACCTGTTCACCGAGGACGCCGAGTACATCGAGCACCTCTACGGGAAGATGCAGGGCCGCGAGGAGATCTACCGTTGGATCCAGCAGACCATGTCGGAGTACCCCGGCAGCGACATGCCGGAGTTCCCCATCGAGTGGTACTCGGTCGACGAGGACAAGGGCTGGGTGATCTGCCAGGTGTGGAACCGCATGCGGGACCCCGGTGACGGCAGCATCCACCAGGAGTACAACATCACCATTCTGAAGTACGCCGGCGACGGCCTGTGGTCCTCGGAGGAGGACGTCTACAACCCGATGCACTTCGGCACCATGCTCCAGGCGTGGGAGTCGGCCCGGGACGCCGTGGCAGGCGCCTGAGCCACCGACGACCGCTCCCCGAGCCACTGCCGGCGCGGGCCGGTCGCACTACGGTGGGCCGCGTGGAGCGACGCAGACTCGGACGCACGGGCCACGACTCGTCGGTGGCCATCCTGGGCGGGGCCGCCTTCGGCCGATCCGACCCCGACACCACTGCCGCCTCGTTCGACGAGGCGCTGGCCGCCGGGGTCAACCACCTCGATGTGGCACCCCAGTACGGCCTGGCCCAGGAACTGCTCGGCCCGCTGATACCCCCGGTCCGCGACCGGCTCTTCGTGGCCTGCAAGACGCTGCGCCACCACCCCGACGGTGTCCGGGCCCAGCTCGAGGATTCGCTCCGCCTGCTCCAGTGCGACTCGTTCGACCTCTACCAGCTCCACGCCGTGACCGACGTCGCCGAGCTCGACGCCCGTGACGGCGCCGTGCGGGCCATCCTGGCCGCCCGGGACGAGGGGCTGACCAGGTGGGTCGGGATCACAGGACACGAGCACTCCGCTCCGGCTGCCCACCTCGAGGCGTTGCGTCGCTACGACCTCGACACCGTGATGTTCCCCGTGTACCCCCGGCTGTGGGCCGATCCCGACTACCGCCGCGACGCCGAGGTGCTCCTCGAGTACGCCGCCGAGCACGACGTGGGGGTGATGGCCATCAAGGCCGCCGCCGCCCGCCCGTGGGCCGGACGGGAAACCACCGCCGACACCTGGTACGAGCCGCAGACCTCGGCCGGGGAGGTGTCCCGGGGTGTCCGCTTCGCCCTGTCGACACGGGGGGTCCACGCCTTCTGCACGCCGGGCGACACCCGGGTGCTCACCACCGCGCTGGCCGCGGCCGCGGCTTACACCCCGCTGTCGCCGGCCGAGCGGGAGGAGGCCGTGGCGGCCATGGCCGACGAGACGTCCATCTTCCCGATGGTCACCGCATGAGCCGGGCGGGTTGATCCGGATGGGCGTCGTCGATGGCGGGGGCAAGGAGGAAGGGGCCGCCGCCGACGTGCGCCCGGGCGAGGAGGTGCGCCTGTCGGCGCCGCTGCAGGGGACGGTGGTGTTGCTGCCGGTTCCCGTCGGGGGCGCGGTGTCGGCCGGCACCGTCGTGGTGGTGCTCGAGTCGATGAAGATGGAGCACGTCGTGCGCAGTCCGGTGGCTGGCACCCTGACCTACCTGGACGTCGACCTCGGGGGACTGGTGGCCGACGGCACGCCCCTGGCGGTGGTGGAGGCGGCGGAGCCCGACGACGACGCCGTCGACCTCGTCGTCGAGGTCGACCTCGACCACGTGCGGCCCGACCTGGCCGAGCTGCTGGCCCGGCGGGCGCTGCTGACCGACGCCGGTCGGCCCGAGGTGGTGGCCGGGCGCCACGAGCGGGGCCGGTGGACGGCCCGGGAGGCCATCGGCGCGCTGTGCGACCCGGGCTCGTTCACCGAGTACGGCGGGTTCGCCATCGCCGCCCAGCGCCGCCGGCGCGACCTCGACGAGCTGATCG
>DATCCR010000235.1:0-6297 GCA_036511155.1 Acidimicrobiales bacterium | reverse complement strand
GAGCGCCTTGCCGCCCATGGAGCCGAAGAAGCCGGCGTCGCCGAAGGCGAAGATGCCGCCGTCGGAGGCGACCTCCCAGTAGCCCTGGCCGTCGGCCGTCGAGGTGATGGCGATGATCGGACTGGTGAGCGCCCTGCCGCCCATGGAGCCGAAGAAGCCGGCGTCGCCGAAGGCGAAGATGCCGCCGTCGGAGGCGACCTCCCAGTAGCCCTGGCCGTCCGGCGTGGCGGCGAATCCGACGATGGGCCTGTTCAGGTGCTTTCCGCCCATGGACCCGAGGAAGGCGGACGAGCCGTAGGAGAAGATGCCGCCGTCGGAGGCGACCTCCCAGTAGCCCGGGGGCGCCGGGGCCGACAGGACCTGGGTCTGGCTGGCGGTGCCGGTGGTGTCGCCCGCCGCCGTGCAGGCCGACGGGCCCACGCACGAGACGCCGGCCAGCTCGGCGTCGAGGCCACCGGCCACCGGGGCCAGGGGCACGAGGTACCAGTTGGCCCCGTTCCACTGCACCACCAGGTTCGACGTGACGGCGCCGTCCGTCGACGAGCCCACCGCCGTGCACGAGGTGACGGTGGCGCACGAGATCCCGACCAGGCTGTCGAAGTCGTCCGGGCTGGTGCCGGGGCTGGCCACGATCGACCAGGCGGACCCGCTCCAGGACTCCACCAGGGTCTGCCACACCGCGTGCACCACGACGTGGCCGACCGCGGTGCAGGCGCCCTTCGTGGGACACGACACCGAGCTGAGGACATCCGCTTCGGTCGCCGACGGGTCGGGGCTCACCACAACCGACCAGGCGGACCCGTTCCACGTCTCCACCAGGGTCTGGCTGACCGTCCCGGTGAAGTAGTCGCCCACCGCGGTGCACGACGTGCCGGAAGGGCACGACACCGAACTCAGCTCGGACACGCCGCCTGCCCCGGTGTTGGGGCTCGGGGCGATCGACCACGCCGTGCCGTCCCAGGACTCCACCAGGGTGACGGTCGTGCCGGCCATGGTGCCGGCGCTGCCGACCGCGGTGCAGGCTGTCACCGAGGTGCACGACACGTCGACGAGGGGCTCGTCCTGGCCGGGGTCGGTGTCCGGGCTGGCCACGATCGACCAGCCCGTGCCGTTCCACTGCTCGACCAGGGTCTGGAGCGCGTCGCCGGTGTCGGCCGATCCGACGGCCACGCACCAGGTGACCGAGGTGCAGGACACCCCGTAGAGGTCGTTGGCCAGGCCCGGGCCGGTGTCGGGACTGGCCACCACCGACCACGTCGTACCGTTCCACTGCTCGGCCAGGGTCTGGTCGACCGACCCGGGGACCTGGTGGCCGACGGCCATGCAGAACCCGGTCGCCACACAGGAGGCGTCGGCGAGGACGTTGTCGGCGGAGGTGCCGTCGTTCGGTGTGACCGCCGTGGACCAGGGGTACCGGAGAGCGGCCGAGGCCGGCGCCGCCGGCACGAGCGCGGCGGCCGCGGTCGCGAGTAGTGCCAGCACCGCCACCAACGCCGCCGCCTGATGTCGTCGCACCTGCATCGGATTCCACTCCCCCTCGGTGGCCCGCGCCGGGCCGACCCAGAACGCTAAACCCCGACCGGCGCCCGCTCCGCGCACCGAACGGGACGGATGGGAACGTCAGGGGTGCGAGGGCGAAGGTGCGGCACCCTCCACCTCGAAGAACAGTTCGTCGGCATAGCACCACCACCAGTCCTCGCCCGGCTCGTAGGACCGGATCAGGGGGTGGTCCGGGTGCTGGTGCCAGTGGGCGGTGGCATGCCTGTTCGGCGAGTTGTCGCAGCAGCCGATGTGCCCGCAGCTCATGCACATGCGGAGGTGGACCCACTGGCCGCCGGTGCGCAGGCAGTCCTCGCACCCGTCGCTCGAGGGGGTCACGTCGGCCACCGTCTCCCTATGGGTACAGGTCTCGTGCACCGATCCGCTCCTCACTCCGTGGCTGCCGGCCGTAGCCGCCGGTGTCCGTCAGCGCCGGGCCGCGTGCCCCGGGTGCGCTCCACGCCGGGCGGCCCGACCACCGATGCGTTCATCCAACCTACCGGCCGACGTGCGGTCACCGGGTCGCCGCGGTGCCACCGGCCGGTTCGATCGGGCGTTCGGGAATGTTTCCCCCCGGCCGGCGTTGGAACGTCCCCACCGTGACCGACATCGGAGGATCGATGGACACCAGCTACGAGAACCTGCCCCTGCTACCGCTGACCTCGGGAGTGCTGCTCCCGGGGATGGTCTTCACCCTCGCCCTCGAGTCGGACGAGGCGATCGCCGCCGTCGAGGCCGCCGAGGCGGCCGGCGGGGCCCTGGTGATCGTGCCCTTCATCGACGGTCGCTACGCGTCGGTCGGCGTGGTCGCCGAGGTGGCTGAGCGCGGCGAGCTGCCCGGCGGCCTGGCCGCGGTGGCTGTCCGCGGTGTCGAGCGGGCCCGCCTCGGCACGGCGGTGCCCGGCACCGGCCAGGCCCTGTGGGTCGAGGTCGAGCCCGTCGACGAGGACGGCCCGGACCACGGCACCGCCGTCGAGCTGGCACGGGAGTACCGCGCCGTGCTCGAGAACATCCTGGTGTCGCGGGGTGCCGGTCGCCTCGCCGAGCGCCTCCCCGAGGTGGCCGAGCCGGGTCGGGTGGCCGACCTGGCGGGCTACTCCCCCGACCTCACCCTGGCCCAGAAGGTCACCGTCCTCGAGACGGTCGACGTGGTCGAACGCCTGCGCACCGTGCTGGCCTGGGCCCGCGAGGTGCTGGCCGACCTGACGTTGCGCGAGCGGATCAAGACCGACGTCGAGGAGGGGATGGAGAAGACCCAGCGCGAGTTCCTGCTGCGGCGCCAGCTCGAAGCCATTCGCAAGGAGCTGGGCGACGCCGGCGACGACGACGCCAACCCCGATGACTACCGGTCGCGGGCCGCGGCCGCCGACCTGCCCGCCCATGTCCGCAGCGCGGTCGAACGCGAGATCGGCAAGCTCGAGCGCACCCCGGAGCAGAGTCCCGAGCACGGGTGGATCCGCACGTGGCTCGACACCGTCCTCGAGCTGCCCTGGGGCGTCGAGTCCGAGGACCGGATCGACCTGGACGAGGCGGCCCGCATCCTCGACGAGGACCACGACGGCCTGCGTGACGTGAAGGACCGCATCCTCGAACACCTGGCCGTCCGCAAGCTCCAGGTGGAGCGCGGTCTCGCCCCGGTCGGCGGGCGCGGCGCCGGGGCCATCCTGGCCCTGGTCGGCCCCCCGGGTGTCGGCAAGACCTCGCTCGGCGAGTCGGTGGCCCGCACCCTCGGGCGCTCCTTCGTCCGGGTGGCCCTGGGCGGCGTCCGCGACGAGGCCGAGATCCGCGGCCACCGCCGTACCTACGTCGGCGCCCAGCCGGGCCGCCTGGTGCGCGCCCTGCGCGAGGCCGGGTCGATGAACCCCGTGGTACTCCTCGACGAGGTGGACAAGATCGGCGCCGACCACCGGGGCGATCCCTCCTCGGCGCTGCTCGAGGTCCTCGACCCGGCCCAGAACCACACGTTCCGCGACCACTACCTCGAAGTCGAGCTGGACCTGTCCAAGGTCCTGTTCCTGGCCACGGCCAACGTGATCGACACCATCCCCGGGCCTCTGCTCGACCGGATGGAGGTCATCCGGCTCGACGGCTACACCGAGGACGAGAAGGTGGCCATCGCCCGCAACCACCTGGTGGGCCGCCAGGTGGCCCGCGCCGCTCTGTCCGGCGACGACGTCGAGCTCACCGACGCCGCCCTGCGGGTCGTCGTCGCCGACTACACCCGGGAGGCGGGCGTGCGGTCGCTCGAGCGGGAGCTGGGCAAGCTCCTCCGCAAGGTGGCCGGGAGGGTGGCCGCCCGCGCCGACGATGCCACGGGGCCCCTCGTGGTCGATGGGGGTGACGTGGCTACGTGGCTCGGCCGCCCGCGCTACTTCTTCGAATCGGCGGGTCGGACGTCGGTTCCCGGGGTGGCGACCGGACTGGCGGTGACCGGCGCCGGAGGCGATGTGCTCTCGGTCGAGGTCACCGTGATGGACGGCCCCGAGGGTCTGACCATCACCGGCCAACTCGGCGACGTGATGCGGGAGTCGGCGGAGATCGCCCTCTCCTTCGTGCGCTCCCACGCCCCGGAGCTGGACATCGACCCCGACGCCTTCGCCGGCAAGCGGTTCCACATCCACGTCCCCGCCGGGGCCATCCCGAAGGACGGACCGTCGGCCGGGGTCACCATGACGACGGCCCTGGTCAGCCTGCTGACCGACCGACCGGTGTCCCCGGCCGTGGGGATGACCGGCGAGGTGACCCTCCAGGGCCGGGTCCTGCCCATCGGAGGCGTCCGTCAGAAGGTGCTGGCCGCCCACCGGGCCGGCCTGACCACGGTCGTGCTGCCCGAGCGCAACGGCCCGGACCTGGACGACGTGCCCGAAGCGGTACGGGAGCAGATGACGTTCCGTCTGGCCTCCCACGTGCACGAGGTGCTCGAGGCCGCCCTGGTCGTGCCGGACGCGTCCGGGGGGCGCCGCGACACGGTGGCCACGGCCGAGGCCGCGTGACGGCCGTTACTCCGCGGAGACGACTCCCGCAGCACCGGACGGGCCGGCGGGCCATGCTGGAGTCAGGGCGACCGGCCCCACCGGAGTCCGATCGACCCGACCGAGGAGGAGACCGATGGGTGACACCGACCTTCTGATGGACGCCTTCGAGCGGGTCCGCGACGGGGTCCACCCCGCCGCCAACGGGCTCACCGTCGACGAGCTGTCGCACCGGCCCGACGCCGAGTCCAACTCGATCGCCTGGCTGGTCTGGCATCTCACCCGCATCCAGGACGACCACGTCGCCCACCTGCGGGGCGACAGCCAGCGATGGCTCGACGGCGGTTGGGCCGACCGGTTCGCCCTGCCCCTCGACCCCGCCGACACCGGCTACGGCCACGACCCCGAGCAGGTCGGCCTCGTCGTGGCCGAGGCCTCCCTGCTCCTCGACTACTTCGAGGACGTCCATGCCGCCACCGTGGCCTACCTCCCGACGCTGACCGGGGCCGACCTCGGGCGGGTGGTGGATACCCGGTGGGACCCGCCGGTGACCGTCCAGGTCCGCCTGGTGAGCGTGATCGCCGACGACCTCCAGCACGTCGGCCAGGCCGCCTACGTGCGCGGCCTCGTCCACCGCCGGTAGACCGCACGTCCCCACCGGGGCTCCAGTCGGGGACCATTCCCCGCCCCCACCAGGGGGTTCGTGTGCCGCCTCCCCGTACCGACCCCCACACCGGGGTCTCAAGTTGGGCGCGCCGCGCGCCGAAGAGGAAGAGCCGGCAGTAGGCGGGCAGAGGCGACGAGGGGGCCATGGGAGTTCTGGCGACAGTCCCGAAAATGGACGACAACGAGGTACAGCCGGACCCGGGTCCGGGCCGCCGTGGCCGGCTCCGGATGGACCCGGACGTCATCGCCTACCTGATGGGCCCGTTCGCCTTCCTGGCCCTGCTCGTGCTCATGCACTTCAGCTACGTGGTGCGGGTGTCGCCCTGGGTGTGGCTCGTCGTGTTCATCACCATCCCGACGTGCAACCTGATGGTCGACCGCATCTACGACCACCGTCAGACCCCGGCCACGCTGCACCTCCGGATCGCCGCGCAGGTGGCCGCCGTCACCGTCGTCATCTACCTGACCGGCTGGGGCCCCGTGCTGTGGGGTGCCTACGCCTTCATCGCCCTCGAGGTGATCGCCAAATGCGGGTCGCGGGCGTGGACGTCAGTGGTGATGTGGAGCCTGACCGGCATGGCCCTCGGCCAGGTGTGCATCTGGCAGGACTGGATCCCCTCGAGGCTCCCACTGGCCCAGGCCACGGCCATCACCATCATGGGTGCATTCGTCCTCTTCTTCGTGATCCGCATGGCCGGCGCCACCATGGAGCAGAAGGAGGAGGCCGACGGTGCCGTGCGCCTCAGCGAGGACAGATTCCGGTCGCTGATCCAGAACTCGTCCGACGTCACGATCATCATCGACGCCGAAGGGATCTTCAGCTACCTCTCGCCGGCCATCGAGCAACTCCTCGGCTACCGGCCCGACGAACTCGTCGGCCACCGCGCCACCGACTTCATGCACCCCGACGACCACGACTACGTGCGGATGCGCCTCGGGAACGAGTTCCACACCCAGCCCACCACCGCGGTACTCGAGTTCCGCATGCTGCGCCGCGACGGCACGGTCCGCGACATCGAGGCGGTCATCTCCAACCAGCTCGACCGACCCTCGGTCGGCGGCTACGTGACCAACGTCCGGGACATCACCGAGCGGAAGAAGTTCGAGGAGCTGCTGTCCC